>JAFZIJ010000169.1 GCA_017554445.1 Victivallales bacterium | reverse complement strand
GCTGATGAGCGACTTCGACCTCATGGAGCTGCTGAAACTGGACTGGAAGGCGCTGGAGAAGCCACCCGACTGGAACAAACCACGGCAGTTGATGCTTTTCGGGGAGTTTTTGCAATGAAATTTTTAAGCGGACAGCAATGACCGTTCTTGGATAATTAAAGTAGTTATGAATAAACAACGCAATATAGTGCAACAAAAAAAATTCATAAATATATCTTATCAAAATAATAATTAAAAAAGCAAAAAATGATAATACAGAAAATATAAGATAGAATAATAAATACTTAATCGCGTAATATTTTAAATGTTTTTTGTTAATTCCATTATCCATCTCTTTGTTATCCATTTTTTCTTGATGTAGTTTCAAAACTAGTGCATCCTTATATAAAACAGACAAAAATTACTCTAACATATGTAAAGAATAATCAAAAACAACGTCATCTGCCATTAAGGACGGGACAATGAATTGGGAGATCATTCCCAAAACATCATTAAATCGATTTTGTTGAGTTTCATCTAAAAAATCCAAGGCATTGTTGATAGTGTTATATACATAATCAACTAAATCGGTAACGACACCAGTAGCAAAGGAGGCCGCATGATTCACTAGTCCCTCCAAATTGAGTGCACTGCCAATGCCCGCACCAATACCACCAATAATAGCGGCTGTTGCAACACCATCTGTTACCTCTTGAAAGCTAAAATTTGATACTATATTATTTACAACTTTTCCACCGGCAGCTGAAATAGCCCCCATAATACCTGTGGCGACTACTCCTGCTGAGGGATCTAATGTCGTAAAAGCCCCCATAATTGCTCCTGCTGTAAATCCACCTGCAGCGGCACCTATGAGTCCTGAAGTAGTAATTTCATTTCCAGTTAATAGACTTGAAGCAACGTATCCTGCACTACTTAACGCTGCACCAATGGCGGCAAAACCGAAGCTAATAAAACAACCATTTGTGTCAACTAACATGCACGGGCAGTTTGTACAATACGCCAAGTTGTTCCACCCATCGGGATATCCAATCAGGTCTGCCGTAAGCCTGCAAAGGATATGGCATTGCCGCCAACGGCAAGCAATGCGGAGGAAATCGCGAAAACAAAGAGCAAGGAAAACCTTTTAACCATAACACACTCCTTAAAAGCAGTCACTGAATATGTCTCAAACAAGGGTCATTTCAAGATGCAACAACCGAATCAATGATTAAAATAATAACGATTTAAGCATTTGCAAACGGAGAAGTTGCTTATTTCTTCCGCAAATCTTGTTTTTTTGACTGTTATGATTGCCGCGACAGGGGCGAGGAACTCCACGAGCCGACGCAGTGGAGCGACCGCTGGGTTCTCGCCCGCGAGGCGTTCGACCGCTTCTGGGCAAACTACTGCTATCTCTTCATGGACGGCGAGTGGCTCTGCTCCGACGGCGGCTGGACGCCCGTCGCCGACTGGCTGGAATAGCTCGGCAAGCGAGGCCAGCAGCATAAGCAATGACAACGCCAGCCCCAAAACGCGCCTTGCTGGTGCGACGCGGCGTTGGCGAATGCCGCTTCTATGTGCCTTGTTACTCTTTTGACGTTTCCGTTATCGTTGCGTTGGATTGCCTAATCTATGCAGGAATTCCTATCCTAGATAGTTTGAAGCCTATTTTTGTCACTCCTTATTCTGCCCGTCATTCGCCTCTGGATGAATATTTGCACCAGAGGGCAGTCTAAATGTGACTTCAAGTGACTGATTAGGTCGAAAAAGAAAAGTTATTGGACGAGCGACCGTCGCCCCCCCATTGATATCGTAAAAAAACAGAACTTTTTCTCCATAACATATACGTGTTCTTATGGGGCTTATTAATGGGCGTAACCTAAAGGAGCGCAACGACCTACAGCGGAGCGCACCACCCGCCCCGAGGCGACCCGAAGCCGCCGCGGACGAAACCCGAAGCCCCCAACCAGGGAGAACACCATGGAACAGAAAATCGAAACCATCAAGAGCCTCCACTTTGGCATCGATTATCAAAAGTAACAAGTTATCACAAGTTCAACCATGGCGAATGCGTAATTTCTTTTGATAATATTTCGCGTGCATGACAAGATGCCATACCGCTCTATGTCAAAACTCCATTATAATTGCAGTTGTCTACAGCCATTTTTGTGTGGAGGATTATCTTTATGTCGGGGGAGGAAGATTGTCCAACCATAAACAAAAAGGAAAGCAACATGCAAAGAAGACTTGATGAACTGCTTGAGGAGTTTGCCTGCAAATTCAAGGCGATGAGGTATTCTGACACGGTACTTGAGAAGTACAGGAGGATTTTCACGGAACTCCAGGGTTACGCCTCTGAAAACCACATTGAAAACTACAGCATTGACATGGGGCGGTCGTTCCTTGAGGACAGATACGGCGTCAGCTGCGATGTCTACAGTCCAGTCAGCGGGCTGAAAAACAAGAGAAGACTCGCCGTGCGAAGCATATATGTACTGGATAATCCTTATCTTCACGGGCAGATAGTCCTCCGGTGGAAACGCGATTTCAAGCGCACGTCCCTCTCATCTCGCTTTGAAAACCTGCTGAATGAGTATGCCGCCTACTGCCGCGTCCGCTACAACTCGAAGAACGCCACCGACAACAGGATATACAGGCTTCGCATCTTCCTGGGATTCATGGAGTCAAAAGGCGTCATGGGACTTGACGGGCTGACGTCCGCTGCCGTCCTTTCCTACGTGGAGACGCTGTTCAACTACTCCAACGTGTCCGTATGCGGCACCATGAGCATCCTGAGATGCTTCCTCAGCTACTGCCGCGATGAAAAGTCGCTCCCGCTGGAACCGGAGAAGCTGGTTCCCCGGATCCGAAGGGAATATTCCCCGAGACTTCCGAAGATATGGTCTGTCCAGGAAATGAGGTCGGTGCTTGGCGTCATAGACAGGGGAAATCCGCTTGGACTAAGGAACTATGCGCTCATCCTGCTTGCCTTCACGTCCGGACTGCGCATCTGCGACATAAGGAATTTGCATTTCAGCAACATCGACTGGACGGGCAGCCGCATCCGGCTCGTGCAGCAGAAGACGGGCGAGCCCCTTGAACTTCCGCTTCTCAAGGAGACCGGCTGGGCCATTCTCGACTACATAAGATACGGACGCCCGAAGGTGGACTCCCCGTTCGTGTTCCTGTCGTCGCACGCCCCGTTCCCGAGCATGGCCGAGGACAGGGTGTCGTTCGCGAGGATGCTTCGTCAGTATGCGCAGATGGCCGGCGTCAAGTTCAGCCGCGGCCAGCGCACCGGTTTCCATTCGCTGCGCCACCACCTCGCCACGCGGCTTCTGGAGGCCGATGTGGCCGTTCCGCTCATTGCGCAGATACTCGGACATGTCTCGGAGGATTCCTGCAGGGATTACACTCACCTGTCGATTGAGGACCTGCGCCAATGCGCCCTGGATCCGGATGATGTCCACTATAGCCTTGAAGGAGTTGAATGCAATGGATAAGACCTATTATGAGCTGCCTGAACTCCATAGCCGGTTCGCCGAGTTCATCGTCTCCTTCGTGCGCCTGAAGCGGGGCGAGGGCTTCAAGTACAACACCGAGGCCAGGCTGCTGGCCAGGCTTGACAGGTTCTGTCATGAGAAACATCCTGACGAGCCTTTCGACCGGAGACTCGTCGATGACTGGACCGGGCGCAAAGGCTATGAAAGATTCCGCACACAGGTCGGCAGGATATTCCTCGCTGGCCAGTTCGCCCGGTATCTGCGCGCGCATGGAGTCGACGCATATGTCCCGCCGCCTCTCTCGCGCGTCAGGTCGAAGATGCATTCATATGTACCGCACATATATACCGACAGGGAGCTTTCCGCGCTCTTCGCAGCGGCGGACTCATGGGAGCGCACGGCGGTGTCGCCACGCCTTCACCTCATGCTCGGAGTGTTCCTCAGGCTCTTGTACTCATGCGGCCTGCGCCTGCGCGAGGCCCTCGACCTGAAGGTCGGCGACGTTGACCTGGACAGATGCGTCCTGAGCGTCTTCAACGGGAAATTCCACAAGAGCAGATATGTTCCGTTTGGGGAGAGCCTCAGGAAAAGACTGCTGGACTACAAGACAAAGGCGGGCATGGGGAAGGACGGCGACGCGCCGTTCTTCTCGCCGCCGCATGGCGGATGCTATTCGAACTCGACGATCCAAAGCCATTTCCGCAAGCTCCTCTGGAAGGCGGGCATGTCATTCGGGGGGCGCGGGAAGGGCCCAAGAATCCATGACTTCAGACACACCTTCGCCGTAAGGCGTCTGCTGAAATGGTCGGAGGAGGACAGGGACCTCAACGTCCTGTATCCCTACCTTTCCGCATATCTCGGCCATGAGAGTCTCAGCTCCACGCAGCATTACCTGAGACTGACTGTCGACGCTTTCCCCCTGATTGCAAGGAAGACGCAGAGGCTGTCCAGCCAGATCATACCGCGGATCGACACATGGGAGGTGCAGGATGCCGACAACTGATTTCGCCAGGCTGCTCCTGGAGTTTCTTGTGTCATACATTCCGTCGAGGGGATTCAGCAGACATACGCTCCGCTCATACAGGGACTGCCTGAAGCAGTTCCTGAAATACTGCCGCGACGTCCGCGGAATGAACCTCCGGAGACTTGAAATGAAGGATGTGACCGCAAGGCTTGTGGAGGAGTTCCTGGGGCAGATCGGGAACGGGCGCTGCGCAATGTCCACATACAACCAAAGGCTCGCGGCAATGCAGTCGTTTCTGAACTTCGCCTTGCGTGAGGCGCCTGAGACGCTGGCCGAAAACCAGCTTCTTCACAGGCTGGAAAGGAGGAAATGCCCGAAGCCGGCAGTCAGAAAGCTCGAGGCCGACTACATCGAGGCCCTTCTGCGCGCACCCGACCCGAACACAAGAAGGGGCCGGCGCGACATGACGCTGATGACCGTCATGTACGACCTTGGGCTTCGCGTCTCCGAACTGTCAGGCATCACAGTGCGTGACGTCAGGCTTGACAAGCCCAGCCACATCGTCGTCATGGGGAAAGGCGAAAAGCAGCGTGCCGTTCCCATGCACGAAGGAACGGCAAGGATGCTGCGGGGCTACATGAGGGAATGGAGGCTGACGACTCCCGACCGAATGGGGTGCTTTCTGTTTCCCGGACGATCGCGCGACGGACGGCTTACCACGCCCGGCGTCACATACATCCTTCAGAAGTACGCGGGAATGATAGGGGACCGCTTCCCCACCGTCCCGCCGCTGATCACGCCCCACATGCTCCGGCACAGCAAGGGCATGCATCTGGCGCGTGAGGGAGTGTCGGTCATATATATCCGAGACCTGTTCGGACACGAGGACATCTCCACGACTGACCGGTACATACGCGCGACAAACGCGGAAAAGGCAATGGCCATCGAAAAGGCCATCGGGCCAACCCGGTCTTCGGAGTTTCCCGACTGGAACGACGACAGGCAGATAATGGAGATGCTTGGACTGTACAGCTAAGCGTCCCGGCGACGTCGTGAGGCGGCCACGCCCGCCTCACGACGCCCTTTTCACCTTCCTGTATGAGACAAGCAGGCCTCCCAGCCGGGAGAACTCCGTCACCTCGCCGTCCTCGTCCTGCGGCCATGGACGGATGACGCCCCCCCCAAGCCCCGAATGCGGACGTTCGCGGTTGTAATATATAAGGTACTGGTCCACGACGTAGCGCAGCTGTCTTTCGCTGGTCAGAATCAGATGGTCCAGGCATTCCCTGCGTATGGTCCGGATGAAGGATTCAATGTACCCGTTCATTTCAGGAGTCCGCGGCGGCGTCATCTTGGTCCTGCATCCTGCGCCTTTCAGATACTCGGTGAACCGCCCCTGGAAAAGGGGATCCCTGTCGTGAATGATGTATCTCATTCCATTAAGTCTGCCGTCAATGGCATCCGTCTGGTTCCTGGCCACCTGCGCCATCCAGTTGCTGTCAGGCTCATGCGCAATGCCGCCGCACCATACCTCGCGCGTCGCGATGTTCTCGAAAAACAGGATATGCTCGCGCTGAAGCCCGTTCTCCGTGGCAAGTTCATAGGTGGCGAAGTCACATGCGGCCATCACCTCCTTGTGTGACTCGAAAAAGACATTCCAGCTGTGCTGCCTGTCGTCGTTCCTCGGATATATGCCGTACGAGTTCAATATCCGCCTGACGGTCTTCTCGCACATGGAATGGCCTATGTACTTCATGTAGTTTGACAGCCTGAGATACCCCCAGTTTGGATTGCGCTCCGCCATCTTCAGCAGAATCTCGATGATTTCCTGTGAAAACGGCGACCGCCCGCCGCGCCCCCTGTTTGCCGGCGTGTATTTCGCGGCTATCAAGTCCCGGTACCAGCCGAGCACCGTCTCCGGCTCCCAGTCATTCTCAACGACCTCAAGAAGACTGGTGTTCATTGCATGCGCCCTGCGGGCAAGACGTCTCCTGTCATCGTCATTGAGCTCCGGATGCTCCCTCCCTGTCAGCGCAGAGAGCTTTTCCTCCAGAATCCTGATTTTCTCGGACTGGTAGTCAAGCCCGGCCTGCATGTTGGCCATCATGTCGTGGACTGAGGTGTCTCTTAGTTTCCCCATGAAGGCATTGAGCTCCGCGTAAACTTTCTTTGACTGCATTCCTGCTTCTCCTAATTTATCAATGTAAGGCAAATGACTATAATATACATTGCCAACATATCATGGGGAAGCCGGTTTTGACATAGAGCGGTATGGCATCTTGCCTTGCATGCGAAATATTATCAAAAGAAATTACGCATTCGCCATGGTTGAACTTGTGATAACTTGTTACTTTTGATAATCGATGTTATCACAATCTTTTGATAAAACCGAGAACGAATTCGAGCACATCAGCCGCCAGCGCATGGCCGACGCCATCATGAGCGTGGTCGGCGGTCGCCAGACCTACGGCGGGCCGCACAACGCCATCACGGTGGTCGCGCCCGACGGACGCGAGTGGAAGGCGATGAGCGACGGAAGCCTCCGCGACGGGGCCGAGTTCGTGACGCCCATCCTCGGGTGGGACGACCTGCCCACCTACCAGGAGTGCATCCGCGCCATCCGCCGCGCCGGGGCGCAGACGCCCTCCAGGTTGGACTTCCGGGGTAGGGCTATCCCTACATTCAGAGAATGTGGCGTCCTTCGGGCGGAAGATTCTCTCGAATATAGCCGAATTTGGCTTCTCTTGAGAAGGTGGAAAACGGAACAGAGAATGCCGCCCAAACGCCTTGTTTACGGCAGCTTAGCCTAGAAACAACAAGCCCTCAAGGCCACGGTAGGACTTGAGGGCTGATGGAAAATGGATGGTCGGGGCGGCGAGATTTGAACTCGCGACCTACTGGTCCCAAACCAGTCGCGCTACCAAACTGCGCTACACCCCGAGGTCGATACACTAATATAGGTGATGAAGGGAAAAAAACAATTCAAAAGAGCTGTTGTTTCTGAAAAAAGTCACCAGATGAGACTGACAGGTTAAATCAGTTATCGGTGAAGACGCGTTTGACGGCTTCTAGATAGCCGTAGCCATGGAGATCGTCGGGTTCGAGATAACTGGTCTCCGTCCATTCGTTCCAACTGTTGAGCGTGACAAGCGGTTGCTGCTGCGGATGGGCGATGACGAAATCCTTCGCCATGTGGAGGGCTTTTTCAAATTCCTCCGGCGGGTTGTTGCGGCAGACGTATTCACGGAAGCGTTTGAAACGCGGGTTGTTGTCCCATCCGATGGAGACATGCGGAAAGTACGGGATGGGATAGTTGGTATCGATTTTCTCCCATTCCTTTTGAACATCGATGAGAATATCCTTGTAATCGCGGTTCATGTTCGTGAAATGCACGAACTGGTAGTGGGTGATGCTGTCGAAACCGAGCGCGTCGAACTGCGAACGGTTCAGACCGCCATGGGCATCGACGCCGCTGAGATTCGTGCCGTTTTTGCTCCAGGCGGTGGCTTGTAGATGGAGGCCGGGGAAGCCCGCGCGGACGGTTTCTTCACGGAACCAGTCCAACGACTTACGGCATTCATCGACGCCGCCGAGGCCGTTGATGAGATTTTCGAGTTCGTAGATCATGAAGACGGGCTTGCCGTCAATGGTGTAGTAGTTCGGCTGTGAGAAATACCGTTCGATGACGCGGTGGACGATGATTTCGAATTGTTTGCGCGGGACGGCACCGCCCCAGATGACGGTGTTGCCGAAATCATCGGAGAGATTGATGTTCCAGACGTTGTTTGCGTCGTGGTTGGCCCACATGAGATAGAATTTCATGCGGTCGCGGTTGGCGGCTTGGAGAAAGCCGTTGTCGAGGCATTGTTCAAGGAAGGGGCGGTTGTCGAACCAATACCAGTCGTAGATGAAGACGTTGACGCCGTGGTCGGCGGCAGCGGCGATTTCCATCTGCATGACATACGGGTCGGCTTCGTTGACGTAGCCCCAGAGGGGCTTGCGTGGCCAGTTGTGGAACGGGGCGCCTTTGACGGAGTTTTTGACAGATTGCCATTCGCCGATTCCCTCCGGCCAGAACATTCTGGTCCGTGGCTCGTCTCCTGTGTAGGAGGGCCAGACGAAAGCAGCGACATCGATTTGTTGTTTAGACATGGCTTTTCTCTTAATGAGTAATGAGTAATGAGTAATGATAGTATTTAACGCAGAGACGCAGAGACGCAAAGACGCAGAGACAATGATTAATGATTAATCATTTTTTGGATATCTTTCTTTGATCAGTTGGAAGTAGCGGGCATTCTTTTCGCGGCCGATGCCGGGCGCGAGTTCGAGATAGCCTTCGCGAGTGTCGCCATCGTTGTCATTGACGATGAGATTGAAGAGGAAGCCGTCCTGCGCACGTTGCGGCGTGAGCCCCAGATCGGCTCGCGGAATGGAGCAGACGTAGGTCGTGGTATGCGTGGCTTCATCGCGAATGGTCGTCAAATGAAGCTTTGGATGACGGTTGGGCGGGGCGATGTAGGTGGCTGTGTTGCTGGAGCCGTCTTGATTACGCGCAATGCCGAATTCATAGTAGGGAGTGTCGCCGAGACAGAGCGCGAACTGGATGCTGTCGCCTTGCCACAGCTTGTCGTCGGTGAACGGCTGGGCATGGATGTCGTCGATGACGACGGCTTTGAGGATGAAATCATCCTTTGTGAGTTCAAGCCAGACGTTGGCAGAAAGGTCATCTGGGCCGCTCCATGTCAGATGTTGTAATTCAGGGGCTTCCGCCACGAGTTTGACGTATTGCATACGATCATTGAGTGTGAACTGCGGTTGATTTCCATCTGCGGGCAGCACGATGACAGGATTAGCGGTGACAGTGAGCCGTCCTTTCCAAAGATTGCCGAATGTTGAGTTCGCGATGATCGGAACGGAAATACCATTGCTGCCGAAGTCCTTTGACGCTATGAGTTTGAATGTCATGTCCCGCTGGCTGTTTGGCGGGATGGTGACAGACTGTTTCGGCTGCGAACAACGGAGGCTTTCGGGCATGTCGAGTTCGACGTCCGCCGTGATGTCATGGGCGGTTGGATTGCGGAAGATGAATGAAAGCGTGTTGTCCTGTCCGGGCAGGATGAAGAAGTCTTTTTGACGCTCAAGATATTCTTTACAATTACCGTTACCTTTCATGATAGGCTCATGGGCGGCGACGGTGAAGAAATGGCCGCCGTTGACAGGAAGTTTTTCCTGCCCTTGGATACGGAGCGTGGCGGGATTTCGTTCGATTTTGTAAACGATGGCGTTGTTTTCCGTCTCCAGCGGAGTTTCATTGCCGTAAAGATCGATGACGGAGGCTTTTCCGGTAATGCCGACGAGAATGACCATCGTGTTTTCCTGTGCGCGGTTGAGATTCCAGCTGGGGATGAGCAAATCGCCGTTTTGCGCACGGAAGGCGAATGCATCGATTTGCGGACCGAAATCCATGTCGGCAATATATGCAGCTTTTGTATAGAGCGTGGCTAGCGTGTTGTAGGTGGCGTAGGCGCATTTGGGATAGAAATCACGGGTGACAAGGCCGAAATTGTGTTCACCGTAAGTTACGTCATAGCCGTCATTTCGCAAATCATACCAGTTATATCCGATGGCGCCGCGCGCCCAGCTGTAGAGGAATTTCTGGAAAAGGGTGATGGCCTGAAAATGCTCGCCGCCGTCCGATGATGGCAGGGCGGTTTCATTGGCGTACCATGGGGCGGTGATGTTTTCCTCCTTGCGCAATTTGAACATGTTGTCGAGTTGCATGCGGTAGCCGGCGAGGCGTCCATGGCCGTGGAAGGCATGAACGTCATACGATCCACGACCGAGCGTGAGCGTCTTTTTCATGTGGTCCGGATCAATGAGTGCGGCATGGGACGACGGCGGCATGAGGGCGAATCCGCCTGTGAGAACGTAGGTATTCGGAGCGTATTTTTTGACTTCCTCGTAGGCGATTTTCATCAATTGAATGTATTCCTCCGCCGAGTAATTGGCGAAGCCGATGAGATCGGGCTCGTTCCAGACTTCGCCATAGCGGATTGCGTCTTTGTAGCGTTTGGAGAATTCGGCGATAAAAGTCCGCCAGAGATCATAATCCGGCCGTGGAACGCCGCGTTTCGTGCTGTCCAATGGCTTCCAGTCTTTTGCGGTCGCCCAGTGGGGGCAGTAGTCGTAGATGGCTTGAATTTCGACGCCTTGTTCGCCAAAGAGATTAACGACGCGGTCGAACGGTTCGAAATTCCAGCGGTCCTTTGATGGTTGCATGAGATCCCAACTGATATCCTCACGAAGAATCTTGATGCCGACTTCAGCAGCTGCAAGTGCTTCCATTTTAATTGTTTCAGCTGAATTCCGCTGTGGATGCGAACAGACACCGAAGAGGAAACCTTCGGCGCGTCCGGAGGTCGCACCGACTGGCTTCATATAGGCGAAACTGGTCGTTTTTTCGGCTTGCGGAATACGTTTGTCATTGTCTTTTACGATTGTCTTGACGTGATAGACGCCGAATTGGGCGGGAGTTTTCACGGGGGCGGAAAATGTCGTTTTCGACGAGACGTCCAGCGGTAGCGAGGCTTGGTTGATGATGGTTTGTTTATAGTCGGAGATCGTGTATTCGAGCGTGCCGCGGATCGTGCGGGGGGAATCGTTGTCGAGAATGATGCGAAGATTGTTTTCCTGCCCGGGAGGGAGAATATGGATGGGATGGCCTGTGTCAATAACGGCATAGCGCGGCATAAGTTCAACGATGTCGCCGATCTGGACGGATTCGAGAGTAAACCAATTGGTCATGCCGTTCGCCTTGTCGAGAATGTAGTCGATGCCCAAACCGTGGAAACGAACTGGGAAGTCCATTCGTTTGTTGGGATTTCTGCCGCCGCCCCAGCAGCCGGCCTTTTCACCGTTGCTGTTGACGTTATATTCGAGCGTATGCCATCCGGCGGGGAGTTTGGAGACATCACATGCATATTGGAAGATTTCGTTTTCGCTGTCGCGAAGGCGCAAATTTAGATGGTGGACGGAATGGTTTTCCGGCAGAAATACGCGGAGTTTGCAGCGGGCGGTCGTGAAGATGGGAAGTTTGGCGTGCGTGTTGGCGTAATGGGAAGGAAGGCAGAATTCCATGAAAGGGCCGATGGATTGATTCCATTGCACTCTGAATTGCGGCTGGTTGTCGATTTGAATGATTTTGGCGGATTGCTGCCGTTCTTCCGCCTTGTGAGTCTCGACTTCGACAGGCAGGGAGCGAAAATCAACAACGGTCGTGAAAGGATTTTCATCTGCATGGAGGCCATTCGACGCAACCATGCCGGAAATGGCTAGAAAAGCGAGCAGTTGTTTCATCATGATCGTAATTGTGGTTATGGATTATTTGTTATTTTGCGTAGCTATGAAGGGTGTTGCCGAATTTCGGAAGGAGATTGACGACGAGGAACGTTGTGACAAGGGCGGCAAATGCCAAAAGATGCGTCCAGACGGCGCGTTTGCGGCCATCCGGACGGTAATAGGCGTGGAGGGAGGCGAGATAGAGGCACCATGTGATGAGCGCCCATGTCTCCTTGGGGTCCCACGACCAGTAGATGCCCCACGCCTCTTCGGCCCAGAGGGCGCCGCTCCAAAGTCCGAACGTCATGAGCGGGAGGGCAATACGGATGACGGAGCGGGCGGCGTTGTGGCGTTTCAGTTTCAGCTCTTCGTCGCGTGTGCAGAGGCTGGTGAGCATGAGCAGGAAGGCGACGGCGGCCGTCGCGTAGGAAACCATGTAGGAAAGGACGTGCGGAACGAACCACGGCGACTGCAGGGCGGGAACGCGCTGCCATGCGAGATTGCGTTCCATGAAAAACGTGCCGATGAGCGGGAAGAGGGAGGCAAAGGCGAAATGCGGCAACGTCCAATCGAGATTAAACCGTTTGCGGATAACAAGATGGAGCGGAAGGAAGCAAAGCGACAGGAAGACGAGCACATGGACCATGTTGCCGAATGGCGGATGGCCGCAGACGACGTAGTTGCCGATGATGGTCAGTAGATTGAGAAGCCATGCGGTGATGAACACGCCGATGGCGGGGCGTTGCTTTTTAGCAATGTCGAACAAGAAGGCAAGACCGTAGCCGAAGGCGGCGGTTGCAGCCAAAATGATGAAGGTTGTTTCGTTAAACATCTCGTGTGGCCTCCGTATGGGATTGTGAGAACCAGCAGAGGACGGCAACGCCGACGATGATCATCCAAATGCCTGCGATGACGCAATATCGGCCTGGATCGCGGCGCGCCGTGATGACGATGTATTCGTTGTTCTGCGTGTCATGGGACATGAGATAGAAGCGCCATCCATGGAAATTGAGCGGGTGGTTGACGCTGAATGCCTGCGGTGGGAGGGCGGTTCCGTCTGGAAGCGTCAGTTGCGCCGTCGCTTCGAACAGCTTTGGCGTCGGGGCGGCTTTGTGGAGCAAGTAGTTGTTGTCGAGGAAGATTTGTGTTTTCCAATGACCGTCTTCATCCGTCAATAATTCTTTGGAAATCGTACCGCCATGTTTGGGGAGGGCGATTGTTCCGTCCATGTTGGGCTTCAATGTCTTGACGAGCGTGAAATCGTCGCCTTCCTTCGCGGGCGGCGCGTAGTAATGATAGGAAGGCGGATAGTAATCGACCTTGAAATCGGTGACGGCGAGGGAGAAGTCGAGCGGATAGGTCGTGTTGGCGGGGCCAGGCAGTTCGTTGGCGGGTTGTGCGCCGATATAGGCGGCGAACTGCGTTTTCTTGCCGGCGAACAGGCCGATGGCCGCTCCAAGCAAGAGGAGGGCGACACCCCCGTGGGCAAGCAGGAAGCCTATGCCGCGCAAAGATTTGAAGCGTTTTGGCTTGCAACAGGCGATGATGCACCAAACTGCGAGAATGGCGAGAAGCGACCAGAAGACGGGTGTCCTGAAAACGGCGAGTTCAAGGCCGCCGTGCAAAGGGATGGCGCCGGCCAGAAGGAAGAGAACGATGAGAAGAATGAATTTGTCCACGATTTTAGTAGTTTATGGCTTGTGGCTGTTCGCCATTGCATTTTTTTTGAAAAATATGTGATTTTAGGGAAAGAAAAATAATATATTGTGTTGATTATTCAAAAACAAGGAATAATATTATGAATATGAACCAAGGAGGCGGCTCGTTTCGTCGGAACGGAAGCCGCCTTGACTGTTTTTTGGCAGTCACATTTACGAACATCAATTTGAACGTAGTATTAAGGGTTTTCAGGCAATGTACGAATTGCAAGACTGGGGTTTGTATTTTGAGATATTGAAGCGGTTGTTATTCGCGGCGATCTGCGGAGTAATGATTGGTTGGGAACGAGACCTGCACGGGCGTTCTGCTGGATTGCGGACGCACATGCTGGTGGCTCTTGGATCGGCGATGTTCACGTTTCTGTCGTTGCTTATACCGTCATGCGCGCTGCCTTTTCCTGGTGCAGAGAATCTCCGTGGCGACGTCGGGCGAATCGCCGCGCAGATTGTGTCCGGCATCGGTTTTCTTGGCGCGGGAACGATTGTAAAGGAAGGTTTTACAATCAAAGGGCTTACGACGGCTGCCTGCCTGTGGTTTTCCGCGGCGGTCGGCATGGCCTGCGGCGTCAATCAGATCATGATCGCCTTGACGATGACGGGAGGCGAATTGATTCTGGTTTTCATCGGTAAGTGGTATGAAAAGAAGATGAATCGCATCTTCCCATTCCAATTGAATATTATCGGGGAGAGCAGCGAAGATATGCATGAGATTTACAAATTCATCAAGGGGGATCATCAATACGCGCATTTCTCCGTGGCGACATTGAACATAACCGTGAATCATGAAGCAAAACTTGTGACGGGTGACTTTTATGTGGAAGGTCGTTTCCATGAATCGAACGCAGAGCACGCCTTCAAGCTTATCCAAGACATAAATGAACATTATCCGAAAATCAGATTAGTATCGTTCAAACGGAACGGCTGATACTTTCGTAGGAGTATTCTATGCGAAAATGGTTCGTCGCGGCGGTGGCTGCCGTCTTGTGTGCCGGTGTCCTGCGTGGACAGGGGAAGATTTCATTTGAGGACGGGGAGGGATGGCAGAGCCATGTCCGGCCGGACGGTGCTGTTTTGGAAATCGTCGGCGAACATGCCGTGGATGGCGCGAAAAGCGCGAAGATATTCTTCAAAGGTGCGGCAAAGGACACGTGGCCAGGCGTTTTCATCACGTTTTCGCCAGAAGAATACAAAGGCCAATCCGTGCTGACGTTTTCCGTCTGGCATGAGGAGGAGGCGAATCTGGACATTAGTTACCGCATGGATTTTGCGGCGGGAACGCCGATTTACGGCGGCATGGGCGTGGAGCCTCGCCGTAAATCGCCTGTCCAGTTGTTTTTGAACATGAAAGACGCGGACGGCAATCCGAAATATCCGACTAGAATTTTGCTATATCGGCGGATGCCGCGGGAGGATTCGACGATCTGGCTGGACAATCTGTGCCTAAGTGACAAAGTTGGAACATTTAAGGAATATGTGTATTCCACTCCCTCCATTGGTCGTGACGTGACGGAGGAGGAAAATGCGATGGGGGCGCAATTGTTCCAACTTCATTGGATGAAGCATGTGTTTCCGAACAGAAAGCCATATCCAGAAGAGACTGCGGCGGTCGTGTTGAAAGCGACGGCGTGTCCGGGCGAGACGGAGCCGATGACGCTTTCCATCCATGCGTTGAAGGATTTGAATGCTGTAACGATTTCATTCCCAAAAGCTTTGGAAAGTGATAACGGTGGGACGATCCCGGCGGACGCGTTTTCCGTCAGCACCATCCGTTGCATGAACAAACGGCCGATGTATCAGTCGAAATCGTATTACGCAAACATTCCGATGATTTTGGACGGCGAGCAGACGCTGCAGATCAAAAACGGGACGACGCGTTCCTTCTGGCTGGATGTCGCCGTCCCGAAAGATGCGAAGGCGGGATTATATAAAGGTATGGCGGTGTTGGATTTGGACGGCGTGAAGACGTCGATTCCCGTGGAAATCCGCGTCCGTGGATTCGTCCTGCCGGATGAGAAGACGCAGTTCTTTGGCGAATACTACACGCATCCAGGCAATATCGCGTTGATTGACAGTGACTTGGCGTATATGCGGAGCCTTGGCATGACATCGCTTGGGCTGTGTATTTCGCCAAACGTCGATAACTGCCGTTATGAAAATGGGAAAGCCATTTTGTCATGGAAGGACGATGACGCGTTTGTGGCGGTAATGGAGGCGTATAAACGGCACGGTTATCCATGCCCAATCATTTTGTTGGCGGATCCAGGCGTGACATTCGCCCGAAAGCAAGGGTTGAAAATGACTCAGGATGAGTTCTTTACGGCTCATCAGGCGTTTTGGAAGGCCATGTTGGAGGAAGTGAAAAATCGCGGCTGGGCGGAACTGATCGTGCAGCCGGTCGATGAACCCGCATGGCGTGGCAAGGCGGCGATGGACGAGAATGTCAATCTGCTGAAATCACTGAAACAGGTGCCCGGTTTGCGCACGGAACAGGATGGTCCGGGCGACGCCTATTTCCACAATGTGGCGGGGCCATATGCGGATGTTTGGAATTACAATGGCGCCGTCGGAACGCCAGAAGTCATGGCGAAATTGAAGAAAGAAGGGCGGTTGGCGATGCTTTACAACTGCGATGTGGAGAGCTATCGCCCTGTCACAAGTCGTTACGTAGCAGGATTTTTCCAAGTTCGAAGCGGTGCGGACGGCGTCTTCAATTGGGCATTCAGAAGCTTCCATGGAAGTCCGTTCAACGATTTTGATTCGCCATTGGGCGACACGACAAACTATTATCCGGGCGAAGGGAAAATCAAAGGCGGTCCGGGCATCGGACTGGTCAGTTCGCGGGAAGGTATTGACGATTATAAATATATTAAGTATTTGCGGCAGTTGATCAAAGAGCATCCGGGCGAGAAGGCGGATTATGCGGAAAGCGTTTTGAATGCGATATTGGAGAGCATCCAATACAGGCCTGCCGTGCGGAACGAGGCGCACTTTGATAGTCTGCCGGACAGGCGGGAAGATGGCAAAGGCCAGTTCATGAACTTTCTGAATCTGAGAACAGGCTGGGAGCTTGAAGACTATGACAGAGCGCGGGAAATCATTGCGGGACAGATAGAAGAGCTACTTGGTCTGGCGGAAAAGACGCAAGGTGGAAAGACGGCTGTTTTGAGCTGTCAGTTAAAGAACGACAATTCAAGTCTTTCGGGAGGCAAGGGCTTTTATATCAAGAAAAAACATCAGGTGACGGTGGCGAATTGCAAATCCGCTCCTGTTTTGGACGGCAAGCTTGACGACGACTGCTGGAAGACGGCGGGCATCATGGGCAATTTCTCTTTGATCGACGGCGGCAAGCCGACGGCGGAGACGAAGGCGTGGGTGACGACGGACGGCGTTAATCTGTATGTCGCCGTGGAATGCGAAGAGAAACTCATGGGCAATATTATCGCGAATGTGCGCGAGAATCAAGGGGCGGTCTATAGTGATGATTGCGTGGAGGTGTTCATTGATTCCGATTATCTTGAACAGGATTATTATCAAGTCTGCGTCAACAGCTTAGGATATTATTACACAGGCGGTTCGAAGGGATTGTGGCAGCCGGCGTTGAAGACGGCTGCGAGCCGTGGCGATGACCGTTGGACGGTGGAAATGGCGATTCCGCTGGCGGATTTGAAAATCAAGGGGCGGCTGTTTGGCTTCAACGTCTGTCGCGAACGCCGTCCGCTGGAAGTGTTTGAATTGATCTGTTGGTCACCGACTGGCGAGCGTTTCGGCGAGCCGCGCCGTTTTGGCGAAGCGAGTTTTGGAAGCACATTGCTGGCGGGAATCAGTCTTGATGGCGTGAAGCCCGGAAATAGCAGCATGACGGTTTATCTTCGTGACGACAAACCATATGAAAATTTATCGCTGTGCATTGATTACAAGCTCGTTGCAAAAGGACAGACTATTGACCGAGGGACTGTGACGTATTCGGGAATTCAATTGTCCGGAAAAATGGATGGTCCGCTGGTGGATTTAAAACCATTTGAGCAGAAGGTGCAACTGAAGCAGGGCGGTGAGTTGCAAGTCTTCGTGTTGCTGAAGGATAAAGACGGCAATATACTGGCCAAACGGATGCAGCAGAAAACCGTTCCGGACGTAATGTCGTTGGAATCGAATTGGCCGTTTACCAACAGATGGCACTGGCGGTGCTTTGGGCACATGCAATATGGCGCGGAGGACGGCCAGGAACTGGAAATGACCGTCTGGGCGAAATCGAATCCCGACAGGAAGACAGTCGTCAAATTAAAGGAAAAAGACAATTTAGCGTTAATAAAACTGGCGGAAGGTGCCTTCCTGCCGTTGGACGAAATCTGTGCTGAATTGCGGGACGTGAGGACGAAACGCGTTTTGGGACATGCGGAGAAGAAGATCTTCACGATCCGTTGAATAATATGGGAAGCTCACGCTCCCCCACTTGAGCTGACGCGTGGGAATGCGTCTCTCCCACATTTTCGGACGCGTAGGAGCGCGTCCTGCTTTTCTCATCACGCAAAAATAAATTGCAGCATGACCATATAGACAATGGTTGATATGATGATGCTGAGCAACGGGTTGCGTCGCCATAAATGGAGGGCGACGCAGACGATGGTGGCAATCAGTTCAGGCAGTCCATGCGGATGTGCAAGCAGTTTGGTATTGCGGAAACAATAGACAACGAGCATGCAGATGACGGCGGGGCTGATGACGGAACCGAGATAGAGGATGACTTTCGGCGGCTTCTTGCTGCCGCCGAAGGCGGCGAAAACGAAGCCACGGATGCTGTAAGTCACGAGAAACATGACGATTACCGCCGGCCAAACGTATGAAAGGGGGAGCTCAGGCATGGTCGGCGTCTCCTGTCGTTGCGGCGGACATGTTTTCCAGACGGCTGCGCAGAGCCAGCAGGGCGATCAGACCGACGATGATGGACGGTATCAGCATGTTGGCGGGATAGACGAGCAGGCCGACGATGGCGCTGCACAGTCCGATCAAGGCCGGTATGCGATTGGCCTTTGTTTGGAGCTGATCCAGAAGGATGACGATGAACAACGCCGTCATGGCGAAGTCGATCCCTTTGGCGTTGAAGGAGATAAGTTGTCCCGCGACATTTCCTGCGACGACGCCTATAATCCAGTAGAGATGGTCGAACATGGAGATGAGAAAACAATAGGTCATGGAGTCTTCGCCGTCCGGATGGTTGTCGGCGACTTCCAGAGCGAACGTCTCATCCGTCAGCGTGAGAATCATGTAGAGTTTTAGCAGGATGGGAATATGCCGCCAGCGATTGATGAGCGGCAATCCGTAGAGCGCATAGCGAATATTGATGCTCAATGTAAGAATGGCAATCGTGAACAGCGCCGTGTGATTTTTGAGCATATCGACGAGGAGAAATTGCAACGTGCCAGAAACGGCGGTGGCACTGGTGAAAAAGGCCCAGAAAGCACCAAGACCGGTTTCTTTGGCCAGCAAAACGCCGCCTGCGAAGCCCATCACAAGATAGCCCAGCATGACGGGTATCGATGCTTTCCAAGAGGCGATAGCGACTGTTTTCGTGAATTTCATGATTTTATAGCTAAAAGCTTAAAGCTAAAAGCTTAAAGCTAATACAAGGTTTTATAGCTAAAAGTCTAAAGCCTAAAGCAAATACAAATATTGGTTTAGATTCGAGGATTTGAAAAGAAACGGACGATAGTTGTAGAAAAATAGTTTTCGCTTTTAGTTTTTGGCTTTAAGCTTTTTTCGGCCAGTCGCGGTCAACGAAACCGATCGTTTTGTAGAAAGCGTCCAATGAGGCGTTTGGATTAGCGAAGACATTGCGTGTGAAACCGATGGCATAGTGACGTTTGCGGTCGAGAAGGCCCTGCGAACCGCTCCATCCGCTATGGCCGATGATGCGGCTGACATCATCGACAGGGCCGGACAGCATGTAGCCGAGACCAAATAGAGCCCAATTGCCCTGCACCATTTCAAATGGATCGTCAGGGCTGCGCAACGGTTTGGCGGCGTTGGCGATGGTGTCGTGATGGAGAAGGAGCCCTGTGTCCAATGCCGCGTAGTGGCGGGCAATGGAAAGCGCGTTGGACATCGCGCAGGAGGCGGGATTGCAGCAACGGCGGAAGAGCGGCTTGTTCATCCATTCGAGACCCATCTTGTCATAGTTGCTGCCGTCCTTCGCGGTGACAAGATATGCCGCATTGGTGGCTTCTTCATCGCCTGCGCTGTAATAGTAACGATCCATGTTGGCGGGGGAAGCAACGAGTTCATGGAAAATCTGCGGAAAGTTCTTGCGTCCAAGCAGATGGCAGATCATGCCACCGACCAGCCAGCCGTAGGTGACGGGATGGTATTGCTGCTTCGTGCCGATGGCGCAGGCGGGGCGCGCCGCCGCCATTTTCTCTGTCATTGTCCAGAAGTCCGCCTGTTCCGCCTCCGTGGATGGCGGAACGATGTAAAGTCCGCAACGGTAGGACAGTATATGCCAGACTTGCATGTCCTCCTTGCCGTTGCAGGCGAATTCCGGCCAGAAATCACGAACATAGGTGTCGTAGTTGACGATGCCGCGTTCGACGAGGCGGTGAAAAGCTGTGGAGCAGGGGGCCTTGCCAGCAGAATAGATTGGAAAAATCGTGTTTTCGTCGACTTTTTTCGTGCGGGACCAATCGGTCCAGCCGGAGAATGCGCTGACTTCCAACTTGCCGTCGATGAAAAGCGCGGCTTGGCAGCCGCATTCAAGTTCCTGTTCGACGATGGCGTCTAGGGCGTTTTGGACTTTTTCTTGAAGAGACATGTTGAGATATGGTGTTGTTGTGGTCACGCAGGAGCGTAACCCTCCCTTTGTTTTTGGTAACATTGAAAAAGGCGCACGACATTCGTAAATGCCGTGCGCCTTTGATGATTTAGCAATCTGTCAGATTCAGATTAGAAGCTGATGGAGAGCTGGACGCCCCACAGAGTGTTCATGCCGTCAGCGCTGTTCGGGTTGTTGGGGCCTTTCCAGGTTTCACGATAGTCGTGATCGAGAACCCAAGCCAGTTTGGCGAAGGGGCCGAAGGAGACGTAGTCGTTGATGGCGTAGGAGAGGTCGGTGGATCAGACGAGGGTGTAGAAACCGTTCTCGTATTCATCCAGCAGACCGGCTCTCTTGGCATGGTTAACGCCATCATAGCCACCGCACATCCAGCGACCGTTGAACCAGAAGAGGTCGAGGCCGTTATTCCAGGTCAGATTGTCCACGCCCGGAATCTTGTAGGAGGACTTGGCATACAGCTTGACCTGCCATTCGTCGTTCTCATGGTCCCAGCCGACATAGATACCAGGATGCCAGGTGAAGTCTTCCGTGATGGCGAAGTCGCCGGTGGAGATGTCAAGCACGACCTTGCGTTCGGTTTCGCCGCGGGCCGGCCACTGCGTGCGCTTCGGGTAATCCCAGTAGGTGTAGGAGAGGTCGAACGTCAAGCTGTCAACGAAGGGAACATCGCCCAGCGTGTAGTAGTAGCCAAACCAGTAGTCCCATTCTTCTGGCTCGTAGTCAATGCGGGAGTCACGGTTGTAGTCATTCCAGTCATTGGCGAACCACGTGCCGAGGTAGATGCCGCCGAATTCCTTGAAATCCCACGTCAGGTTGATGTCACCGAAGAGCATGCTTTCGGGGTTGATGATTTTACCATCAGACATGTAGCGTGAGCCGTAGGAGAAAGAAATGTCCACAGACGGTTGCCAGACGGGCTTTTCGTTGGTGGCGTCCTGCGCCATCGCCTGCACGCCAATCAGCATCATGGCGGCGAAGAGACTAAACATCAGTTTTTTCATGGTTAAAAATCCTCCATTGGTGGTTTGATCAATCCGGCATCTGCCGGCAGATTCATTCAATCTAGTCGTTGAATAGACAATTGCAAATGCTAAAAGGCGAAAAAAAACTGAAAGACGGCAAAAAGACGGGATTTTTCCGTCTTTTTGCCGATATTCAGGGCTTAATCGTTGTATTTGATAGCGTCGTCGAACAGCTTGTTGAGTTCTTCTGACGGTGCGGGAGTGACCAGTGCGACGGCAATGGCGGCGATGAGGCCGACGAAGAATCCGGGCACTAGTTCATAGATGCCGGTCTTTGAGCAGAAGATAAGATAGAGGCAGTCCACGACGGCGCCGACGAGGATGCCGGTGACGCAGCCCGCCATGTTGAAACGTTTCCAGAAGAGGCTGAGCAGGATGGCGGGGCCGAAGGCCGCGCCGAAGACGCCCCATGCGTTGGAGACGAGGCCCATGATGGAGCCAGCTTCGGGATTGGTGGCGATGATGAGGGCGATGGCCGCGACGACGAGAACGATGAGGCGTCCGTTCCAGAGAAGTTCGGGAGCGGTGGATTCGTTCTTGCGGATGATCGGCTTGTAAACATCGTTCGTGAAAGCGGAGGAGGCGGCAAGGAGCTGGCTGTCCGCCGTGCTCATGGCGGCAGCGAGAACGGCTGAAAGCAACAGGCCGGAGATGATGGCCGGGAAGATGATGCGGACCATGTTGACGAAGACGAGTTCGTTGTTGACGATGTCTTCATGCAGGCCGAGATGCGTACGGCCGATGATGCCGATCATTGCGGCGAAAACAAGAATGATGACCGTCCAGGTGATGCCGATGACGGAGGATTTCTTCAGGTCCTTCTGTGATTTGATGGACATGAAGCGGATGATGATGTGCGGCATGCCAAAGTAACCGAGGCCCCAGCCGAGGCCGGAGACGATGGACTTCCAGCTGGAGGTCATGCTCCAGAAATGTTCCGGTAACGCGGCTTGCTCGGCCCCCACTTCTGGAATCATGAACACTGCGAAGATCGGGGCGAGTAGCATGGCGCCAAGCATCAGCATGCCTTGGAAGAAGTCCGTCCAGCAGACAGCGGAGAAGCCGCCCAGGAAGGTATAGCTGACGATGATGACAGCGGCCAGATACATGGCGCTGAGCGTGTCGATGCCAATGACCTTATGGAAGAGGATGCCGCAGGCCTTGATGGAGGAAGCGGCATAGATCGTGTAGGCCACGAGGAAAACGATGGCGCAGATGACCTGCAAAGCGTAGGACTTGCTGCGGAAGCGGTTGGTGAGGTACTGCGGGATGGTGATGGAGTCGCCGGCGACGATGGAGAACTGGCGGAGGCGCGGGGCTTCGACGAGCCAGCTGATGGCGTAGCCAAGGCCGAGGCCGATGGCGATCCAGACTTCCGAGAGGCCTTTGTTGTAGATGGCGGTCGGCAGGCCCATGAGGACCCATGCGCTCATGTCCGAGGCACCGGCCGAAAGGGCGGCGACCCAGGCACCCATCTTGCGGTTGCCGAGGAAATATGTCTTTTCGCTGCCGTCTTTGTCTCTGAAGAAGAAGACGACGCCGATGCAGACCATGCAGATAAGGTAAACGATGAAAACTATAAATTCGAGATTCATGGATGGCTCCTTAAGCCGCGCATCATGCCCATGGGAGGAGTGTTTGAATTATACCTTATAATTATACTAAAGTCATTTAGCACAGATGCTCACGGGCGTGGCGGAAGGCTGTCCTGTATTTTATTTTTCCGCTTCGGTGGTTTCCTCGTTGTCGGATTTGCGGGGATTGCGTTTCGCGGTACGCTTCGCGAATTTTTCGCCGAGGCGTTCAATGATGAGGGCCTTCAATTCACGCTTGCCCATGTCGCGAAGTTCGACGATGCGCTGCTTCTGGGCTTCACGCGGTTCTGTTTTGCCGGATTCCCAATGATTGACGGACAAATGGCTGACGCCAAGGAGTTTGGCAAACTGGGTCTGGGAGACACCGATGTTCTTGCGCCATTTGGCTATACGTTCCGGAGAGACGCGGACGGCCTTCATTTCTTCCGGGGGAATTTCCTGCTTGGGTTCTTCCGGCGGCAGAACGATGGCGGCAGTCTTGTTGGTGAGCTTGGAGAGTTCTTTAAGGAGCTTGCCCTGCTCGGAAATAGTCTTCTTCATTGCGGAGATCTGTTCTTTTAGATCTTCAATGGCGGCGCGGGCCTCTTTTTTGGCCAGACGGCGGATTTCTTCTCCCAAAACTTGCTGTACGTTCGGCATGATAGTCCTTTTGGTTTGAGTGAATACATAGTTCGTTGATAACGAAAATACTCTATAAACATAATCCATCATGATAAAGTTACAAATAATTACGATGAACAAAATGAAAAACGGCATTATATATGAGTGATTTTTGGAACAAAGTATTCATCTTGCAGGTGTATTTTTGCGATGTTAGGCTATGTTATGACTTTTGATGAACCTACTAGCATGGGGTGTTTGGGAACATGTATTAGGAATTTGTTTGGATTGCACCATGGATCTGCTATTAATCACGCCGCCGCTTCTACAACTCAATTCGCCATATCCGGCCACGCCTGTGTTGTTGAATATGTTGCGTGAACGTGGTTTCGATGTGACGCAGCGAGATATGTCATTGGAGTTCGCACTGCGTGTTTTCACGCCTGAAATCATCCGCCAGGCCGCGGAAAAGGCGAGAAAACAACAGAATCTGAGCGAACCGATGATATTCTTTCTGGACAGCGCGGAGGACTATGCGCGGACTATTTTAGACGTTATCGCATTTTTGCAAGGCCGTCGCCCAGAACTGGCGTGGCGCATAGCCGCTCGCACATTCCTGCCGGAAGGGCCGTTTTTCAGTCAATTGGATGGGGATGAGGAAGAGGATGCCGAGACGGATTTACAGGCCTATTTTGGACTGATGGGAACGATTGATCGCGCCAAGTTCTTGGCGTCGTTGTATATGGATGACATTTCATCGTTTCTGAATGAAGCATTGGATGATAAATTCGTCTTTGGAAAATATGGCGAAAGCTTGTCGATGTCATTGCCGATATTTGATTCGCTTGCTGCAGAATTGACGAAAAAACGGACGAGTGTTCTGGAGGATTTATTGGATCAAATGACAGAAGATCTACTGGCGGAAACACATCCGAAATTTATTGGTTTTGCCGTTCCGTTCCCTGGAACGTTGTATGGTGCATTCCGCATGGCGAAGAAAATCCGTGAAAAATCGCCGGAGACGAATATCATATTAGGCGGCGGATATGTCAATTCCGAACTGCGGGATTTGGAGGACAAGCGTGTTTTCGATTATGTGGATTACATCAGCTATGATGAAGGATTGCAACCACTTCTGGCGATTCTGAGTGGCGAGCTTGTGTTGTCTTCGGAGGCTGAAACGGATGGTTGCCCGCGTCTTGGAAACAAACGTGTGCTGACAAAGGATGGCTGGCGGTCTCTGCCGCATTGTGACGCGTCGCCGCCAATGTTGGTTCCTGACTATGATGGTTTGGATTTGTCCAAGTATCTGTCAATCGTGGAGATGCCGAATCCGTTGCATCGGATTTGGACGGATGGTGTCTGGTTGAAAATGCAACTTGCACAAGGATGCTATTGGCATAAATGTGCGTTCTGTGATTTGGCGTTAGACTATATAGGGAGGTATGAGCCGGGCAAGGCGTCGGAAATCGTCGATGCGATGGAAAAACTGATGGCGACGACTGGTCGTCGTGGCTTTCATTTTGTTGATGAAGCCGTGGCTCCCGCGCTGTTGCGGGCCGTCAGCGAAGAGATTTTAAAGCGTGGCTTGTCGCCTGTCTGGTGGGGTAACATACGATTTGACAAGAACTTCACACAGGAGCTCGCGGAACTGATGTCCAGTGCGGGATGCATCGCCGTGACAGGCGGTTTGGAATGCGCGAACGACCGGTTGCTGAAGCTGATGAACAAAGGAATTACGTTGGCGACGGCGCGGGCGGCCTTTGAAGCGTTTACATCCGCAGGTATTATGGTGCATGCCTATCTGATGTATGGTTTTCCGACGGAAACGCGCGATGAAGCGATTGGTGCGTTGGAATTTGTACGCCAATGCTTTGCGGATGGAATTCTGCAATCGGCCTTCTGGCATAGGTTTGCGTTGACAGCGCACAGCGGCATCGCACGGGAACCGGAGAAGTTTGGAATTGTGATTGATAAAATGAAAATATCAGGGCCGCGTTTTGCGTTAAATGAAATAGCATATCATGAGGCTAAGGCTCCAGACTGGGATGCGATTGGAGAAGTATTGCGGACAGCTTTGTACAACTACATGATTGGACGCGGGCTGGATGCGCCTGCGAGGCAATGGTTTAAACGTGGAAGATGACAACATTGTATAAGGAAAAAATATATGGACATGGCGATATTCGAAGATGGAAATCGTTTTTTTGTCGGTTGTAATTATTGGGCGAGCCATGCGGGAACGAACATGTGGCGCGACTGGTCGGCGGAATCCGTGGAGGCCGATTTCAAGGCGTTGTCGGAAAATGGCGTGCAAGTTTTACGCGTCTTTCCACGATGGGATGATTTCCAGCCGTTGACGCCGCATTTGGGCGGCGGCAGTTCATTGGTGGAATTGCGCATGGGGGAGAATCCGCTGCCGGACACGGAATTTGGGCGTGCGGGTATTGACGAGACGATGATGGAGCGATTCCGCGTCTTTTTGAATCTGGCGGAGAAATATGATCTGAAACTGTTGGTCGGAATCATCACGGGCTGGATGTCCGGCCGTATGTTGAAGCCGCAAGCGTTTGAACGCGTGAATGTTCTGGCGGATCCGTTTGCGATTCGCTGGGAAGTTCGCTTTACACGGCTGTTTGTCAAGACGTTCAAGGATTCGCCAGCGATTGTCGGATGGGATCTGGGTAATGAATGCAACTGCATGGCTGGCAGTGACATCCATCAGTTTTGGGCGTGGACGAATGCGATCGCCGGAGCGATACGGATGGAGGATTCCACGCGGCCCGTCGTATCCGGTATGCATGGATTGAAGACGGATCCGAACCAGAATGTGCCGATTGTCGATCAAGCGGAACTGACGGATGTCCTTTGTACGCATCCGTATCCAGTGTTCACGCCGCATTCAAAGGTCGATCGCGTCAACATGATCCGCAATGCATTCCATGCGGCTGCGGAGACGCGGCTGTATGCGGAAATCGGCGGGAAGCCTGCGTTTGTGGAAGAGGCGGGCAGCCTTGGGCCGGGTGCTTCGTCGGAAAATGTTGCGGCGCATTATCTTGAGAATATGTTGTGGAATTCGTTTGCGCATGGTTGCAAGGGGCTGTTGTGGTGGTGCGGCCATGACCAGACGGCGTTGACGCATACGCCTTACGACTGGGTGGGCATGGAACGGCATTTGGGGCTGTTGCGGCCGGACCGTTCACCGAAGGATGTCATGAAGGTTTTAGGCGCTTTCGGACGAATGGCGGAAAACGTCCGTCTGCCTAAACATCGTCAAGATGCGGTCTGCCTGCTGACGGAGGAGCAAGACCAGTGGGGCGTCGCCTACATGACATTCATTTTGGCGAAACAGGCCGGATTCGACGTTGAATTCCAGTATGCGAACGAACCGCTTAAAAAGGCGGATGTCTATTTAATGCCGTCCATTCGAGGCTACAGAATCCTGCGGAGCTATCGTTGGCGGCATCTGCTGGAAGCGGTGGACAACGGCGCGAAATTGTATGTGTCCAGCGAAGACGCGACGTTGGATCCCTTCTTCGACGAAACGGCGGGCATCCGTTTGGAGACGAGTGCGAAAGCCGCTGCGCCCCAGCAGATTAACTGCGATCATTTCAAAATTCAAATCCATGGCGCATATGAATTGAAATTGTCCTCTATCGGCGCGGAAGTCTTGGCGACGGATGTGGACGGCGATCCTGCCTTGACATGCAATCAATATGGTAAAGGCAAGATTGTCTTTTGCAACGCACCTGTGGAAAGTTCTCTGACGGAGCAACCACGCGCCTTCGACGGCAATCTGCATCTGTTCTATCGCTATCTGATGGAACTGCTTGGAATCAAACGTAATGTGACGCGGGAAAATCCCATGTTGACGTTGACGGAACATCCCATGGCGGACGGCAGTCTGCTCGTCTGCGCCGTAAACAACACGCCGTCGCCGATAACGGATACGCTATTGGCTCCAAACAGGATATTTGTGGAGACGGTCTGCGGAGCGCCGCAAACATCTTTGAAAATCACGTTGCCAGGCAATACAGGAACCGTAATCCACTTGAAATAAGAGTATAAGAAGCTAACAAAGGAAACAACACATGAAGAAAATGTTATGGATGATGATCGTCGTATGGGCGGTTGTCTCAACGGCGCAAGAAGCAGAACAGGCGGTGAAGGCAGAAACGACGGACAAACCTTATAACGTCATCATGTTCGGTGACTTGCATTACGACAACATGGACTGCCACGACGAGAAGAAGAAAGAGGAACGCAAAAGCGAATTTACGCGCAACATGAGCCATTGGAATCCGGAGAAGGGGCTTGCACGGAAAATCATCAAGGCGGCGGCCAGTAAAGTGAATGATGAGACGGCATTCGCTCTACAGGTCGGCGATGTCACGCAGGGCGATGGTAAGACATTGGAAGCCGCAATGCAGCTGTTCAAGGAAGTCATCGCAGAGCTGACGAAGCCTTTCGGCAAGACGCCTGTCTATATTGTAAAAGGGAACCACGACTACCGTTCCCCGGGCGGTCGCAAGGCGTTTGCGGAAGCCGTCGTGCCGTATCTGAAGACGATTCTGCCTGAAGGCGCGGAAATCAAAAACAGCAACTACGCCGTTGAACACGGACCAGATCTGTTTCTGTTTCTTGACCTCCAAGTGCCGGATTTCGAATTCGCCAAAAAGACATTGGAGGCGCATCCAAACGTCCGTCATCTGTTTGTCATCAACCATTTGCCGTTCATTCCCAATCCGGGCGGACGACCGTCTTGGACGTTGTTCCATACACGCCAGCAGCCGGAACTGACGGAGAAGCAGCTTGAGTTCCGTAAGATGGTCGCGAAGCGAAACGGCATCATGCTGGCGGGGCATATCCATGCCAATTCGCTGTCCGATTACAAGCGGGAGGGCGAAGGGCGTATCACGCAGATTACCGTCAGCAGCATGGGGTCCAGCAAGAAGCGGACAGAATTTCCGAAGCCAACGACGGAATATTCATCAGCAGTATTGAAGGCGCTGGAGCTTACCAACCCGAAGGTCGCGAAATACATGGAGGAATTCAGACCATATGTCGTGAAGCATGAACGTTTTGGCGATTCTGGCTACGGCATCATCAAGATCAACGGCGAGCATGTGACGTTTGAGCTCTATCGCGCCGATACGACGGAAAAGCCTGGCGTGGTGTGGGAACTACGGTAGCAAGCCGCATTGTTTCTGCCTCACGAAACTGAAGGCTATTATATTGTTTTTATAAAATGATCGTCTTGTCTTGAAAAACAGCCATCTGGTGTTAACTTATAGTTAACATCAGACAAGGAGGCAGCATGCTGGAGAAACTGATTAATTCACAGGCCAAGACCGTCATTCTGACAAGGCTTTTCACGCCGGACACACCGAGATTCCATCTACGGCAACTCGCTCGCGATGGAGGTCTTTCCGCTCCTGGATTATTAAAGGAACTGACGCATTTCCATGAACTTAAACTTGTTTGTAAAGAAGAAGCCAATGGTTGTACAGATTATTATGCTGACAGTCATTCAGTTTTGTTCCCCGCGCTTTGCGAACTCGTGGACAAGGCAGAGGGGCTTCATGGGAAAATCAGACGAATGCTTTCTCCTTTGAATACTGTTTGCATTTTCATTTATGGTTCAGAGGCGAACAGTACAGCCCGTCCAGACAGTGATATTGATCTCTTTGTTATTGGCAAATGCACACTTATGGATATTAGCCGTGCATTGTTACCTGCGGCGGACCTTACTGATCGTGAAATCAATCCATATCTTCTGACACCAGCAGACTTTCGAAGTAAATGTCAGATAAAAGACCACTTTGTGCAAAGTGTCCTGCAATCTCCGATGCTCTTTTTGAAAGGAGGGAAGCATGAGCTTGAAAGATTGGCAGGATAATGGCTGGTTGAAGTCGCATCAAACAGACCGACAAGAAATATCCAATCTTCTTGGAATCGTCGAGAGGGATTTGACGGATGCTATGCTGGAGGGATTGTCAGCAGATTGGAAATTCGGTATTGCCTATAATGCGGCTTTGAAATTGTGTACAGTCATGCTGTTCACTCAAGGCTATCGCCCAGAAAATGCACTTGCGCATTATCGTACCATTATGGCGTTAAAGGAAATTGGTGATGGCAATTGGGAAGAATATGCCATCTACTTGAATGCCTGCCGTATGCAACGAAACATCATGGAATATGACAAGTCGAATGTCATTACAGCGGATGAAGCCATAAAAATCATTGAATTTTCGAGAAGATTTCATGTTGAAGTAAAAACATATCTTCAACAATATTATTCGCATTTGTTATAGCAAGGGAATTTGCATCTGTTTCAAACGAACTGGAGTCCTATGAACCAAAACGGCCCGCCTTCCGAAATGGAGGGCGGGCCGTTTGATTTCAGACGATGATGATTACATCATCTTGCCGACCTGCTGGATGAAGTCCATGCGTTTGGCGGCATCGGATTCGGCCTGCTTGAAGAGCTCTTCCGCGTGGGCGGGGTTGGCCTTCATGAGCAGCTTGTAACGGCCTTCGGACTGGATGAAGTCCTGGAAGCCGCCGTTTGCGGGGGCCTTGACATCCCATGAGAAGCGGGCGGCAGGATCCGCGGCCGCGGGGTTGAAGCGGTAAACAGGATAGTAACCCGCTTCGACGGCGCGCTTCTGCTCGGTCTGCGTCTTGCTCATGTCGATGGTGTGGGCGATACACGGAGCGTAGGCGAAGATGATGGACGGGCCATTGTACGCTTCGGCTTCCTGGAAGGCCTTCAAGGTCTGCTGGCGGTCATAGCCGAGGGCGACGGACGCGACATAGACGTAGCCGTAGCTCATGCACATGAAGCCCATGTTCTTCTTGTAGGTCCGCTTGCCGCCGGCGGCGAATTTCGCGACCGCCGCGGTCGGGGTGGACTTGGAGGCCTGTCCGCCGGTGTTGGAATAGACTTCCGTGTCGAGGACGAGGATGTTGACGTTGCGGTTCATGGCGACGACGTGGTCGATACCGCCGTAACCGATATCGTTGGCCCAACCGTCACCACCGATGATCCAGACGGACTTGTCGGTGAAGAAGTCGGCCAGTTCGTTGACCTTCGCGACAACGGGGCAGCCGCAGTCGGCGTACTTGGCGAGGACGGCCTTGGCGGCTTCCTGCGCGGCGACGGCTTCGGCGGATTTGGAGTTGTCCCAGAACTTGAGGGCGTTGCTGACGGCGTCCTTCAGGTCGGCAGGCGTCTTGTCGTTTTCGAGCAGCTTGCCGCAGAAGTTCTTCAACGTTTCGCGGTTGGAGTCGATGGCGAGGCGCATACCGAAACCGAATTCGGCGTTGTCTTCGAACAGGGAGTTCGCCCAAGCGGGGCCGCGGCCGTTCTTGGCCTTGGCGTACGGGATGGTCGGGAACGTACCGGAGTAGATGGAGGAGCAACCGGTGGCGTTGGCGACAACCATGTTTTCACCGAACAGCTGGGAGACGAGTTTGACATACGGTGTTTCGCCGCAGCCAGCGCAGGCGCCGGAGAACTCGAACAACGGCTGGCGGAGCATGGCGCCCTTGAGGGACGTCGGGCTGGCCTTGCCGAGGATGTTGTCTTCGGTGGATTCGAAGAACTTCTCGTTGGCGTTTTCGCCGGCGGCGCGTTCGGCTTCGAGCGTGGACCAGACGAGAGCCTGCTTGCCTTCCTTGGCGGACATGGGGCACTGGTCGAGGCAGACGCCGCAGCCCATGCAGTCTTCGACATAGACCTGAACCTTGAACTTGAGGCCTTCCGCCTTCGGCAGCGGGTCTTTCGTCGTGAAGGTCGCGGGGGCCTTGGCGAGGTCATCGACCTTGAAGAGTTTCGTGCGGATGGCGGCGTGCGGGCAGGAACTCGCGCAGAAACCGCACTGGATGCAGTTCGCGGCGATCCATTTCGGAACCTGCGGGGCGAAGCCGCGCTTTTCGAGGGCGGCGGTGCCGATGGGCAGCGTGCCGTCGATGGACATCGCGGAAACGGGGATGGAGTCGCCTTCATTGCGCATGGACGGTTCGATGATCTTCTTGGCGAAGTCGTCGGCGTCGTCCGGGATGAGCTTCAGCACGTCGGCATGCGGAACGCCGTCGAGGGAGGCGGGAACCTTCACCTTGACGCAGGCGTCGGCAGCGGCATCCACGAGTTCGTTGTTCATGTCGATGACGGCCTGGCCTTTCTTCGCGAAGGTCTTAGCGTTGAGCATCTTCATTTCCTTGGCGGCGTCTTCGAACGGGACGATGCCGGAGACTTTGAAGTAAGCAACCATCATGACGGTGTTGGCGCCTTTGCCGCGGAGGCCGGGCTTGGTCTTCACGATGGCTTCGGCGTTGACATTGTAGAACTGGATGTCGTTCTTGATGATGTATTCCTGCATATCGCGGGTCAGATGGGCGAACACTTCGTCATTGCTGTAATGGCTGTTCAGAAGGAAGGTACCGCCTTTCTTGAGGCCTTTGAGGAGGTCGTAGCGGCCGATGTAGGCGGCGCAGGAGCAGGAGACCAGATCGGGGCTCGTGATGAGATAGGTGGATTTGATCGGGCTGTCCGAGAAACGGAGGTGGGAGCAGGTGAGGCCGAAGGACTTCTTGGAGTCGTAGGCGAAATAGGCCTGCGCGTCTTTGTTGGTCAGATGGCCGATGACCTTGATGGTGGTCTTGTTCGCGCCGACGGTACCGTCGCCGCCGAGGCCGTAGAACATGCAGGCGGTCGTGCCGGCGGGTTCTGTGGTGATATGTTCGTCAATCTTCAGGGAGAGGTTCGTGACATCGTCTTCGATACCGACGGTGAAGCCGTGGAAGCCGCCCTTTTCGAGGTGCTTGAAGACGGCGAGGATCAT
>JAFZIJ010000168.1 GCA_017554445.1 Victivallales bacterium | reverse complement strand
TTCTGGGGGCGGATTCCGTCATCTATATCTCGTTGGTCGGGGCGGTGGTTGGAGCGATCTGGGATCTCGTCCATTGCATTATATTAAGGAAAAAAGAGTGGAGTCTCGCTTTCGCACCGTTTTTGGGGCTTGGCGGATTGGCATGGATGTGTTTCGGTAACTGGTTTTTCTTCCTCTTTGACAAATTTGGCAAATAAAATGGCCGGAAAATGGCAAAAAAATGGGAAAAGCGAAAAAAAAAGCTGAAAAAGTCATTTTGTATGCTTGAAAAGTTCCTAATGTCTAGTAATTTGAATACATTTCACTAAAAGTGTGGAGAAGTTTGCGGAAAAACGAGAGGGCGTGAAGGTGAAAACGGATGGTTCGTATAAAAAGTAAGTAAAAATCAAATAAGTTATTCAACAGGCTATCAAAGGAGCTATATTGATGGGCAAGCTCGGTAAAATCTTCGGCATTCTGGTTTTGGTACTGGCAATCGTGGTGGCTGTTTTCAGCTTCCTCTTATCCAAGCATCGCGACTTATTCAAGAATCGTGCGGCTGATCTGGCGGATGGCATCGTGAAAACGGGCCAGAATCTTTCCAGCGGGGCGGGTCAGAGCAATCCCGTCTCCTTCACGCCTGCTTCCGGCGGCGGCAAAGAGAGCGGTAATCTCGGTTGGGGTGACTACAAAGCCAACCCCGGCGACTATAAGAACAAAATCGACCAGGTCGTGAAACTCGCGCAGTCCGTCAGTGACCAGCGTACCGTCCTGTCCGAATCGTTGGCGAACATCGCCGCCTCGTTGAAGGCTCCTGATGATTTGGGCATCACGGCGGACAACCTCAAGAATCTTGGCAAGTATAGCGCCGCTGCCAAGGCTTTGGCCGATCACGTGGAAGAAGTTCAGAAGCGTGACGAAGAGGTCCGTGTCTCCTTGGAGGCTTTGAGCGGCATCCTGAAGGCGACGGCTTCCGGTTTTGACGACAGCGGTTTCTACACCCGCAAGTCTGCGGACGGCTCCGCCCCGAAACCCGCGAAGAAGCCCGCCAAGAAGTCTGAAGACGGCGAAGAGGAAGAAGAGGAAGCGACGGAAGACGAGTCCGACAAGGGCGGCGCCCAGTATGGCGGCTATGACGTGCAGAGCGCTTTGCAGACGTTGGATCAGGCCGCGAAAGTGACGGTTGCGCGCACGGACGCTTATAAGAAAGGTTATGAAGACTTGATCTCCGCCATCCGCAAGTACAAGTGGAATGTGACGGCTGAAGATCTGGCCGGCAAGGATTATAAGAGTGCGTTGGCTGCGATGGTTGCGGACGCGAAGGAAATCAACACGAAGATCGGTGATCTGGAAGAACAGGTCGCGAAACTGAAGCGCGAAGTCGAAGACTTCAAGGCGAAAGTGGCGGATCGCGAAGACCAGATCGCGAAGTTGAAAGATGATTTGGCGAAGATGACTGCCGAGCGTGACCAGCTGAAGAAGCAGGCCGAGCTGCTTTCCATGCCGAAGTCCGAATACAAGGACGTGAACGCCCCTGTCGAGGCGATTGAGAAGATGGAGGAAGTCAAGGTTGAAATCACTGGCAAGATTTTGGAAGTCAACGAAGAATGGAACTTCATCACGATGGATTTGGGCAAAGACCAGGTTGTTCCGGGCTTGAAGATGGCCGTCAACCAGAATGGTTCCTACATCGCCACGGTGAAGATCACGAAAGTTGAAGATCGTGTTTGCTGCGCTGAAGTTGTCAGTGGCCGTGTTGCGGATATCAAGCCTGGCGCGGTGGTGTTCTACTCCGGCACGAATAAGGTCGGCAAGGAGGATTAATTCATGAAAGTGTTCTCCATTTGCATGGTGGTTTCATTTCTCGCGTTGGCCGCGGCCGTCGCATTCCAGGTCTTGGAGATGAAGACGTTGTTCTTCTTCTGAAAAAGAGTGAATATGAGACGGTTATTGTTGTGGATTGGCGTTTTGGCGGCGTTGCTGCTGGTTTCTGGATGCGTCAGCACGACCGATGGGAACGGCAATCTGCCGTGGAGCGCGCCGGCGAGTTGGGAGGACCAGACGCTGGGCGTCCCGCTTTAGTCTGATTTGTGAATCATCGAAGGGCAATCCGAATTGGATTGCCCTTTTTTAGCGTTTAGGGACATTGGATAAGAAGGAAAGCAGGCATGGCAGGCGGACATTTGGTGATCGCGAGTGGTGGAACAGGGGGGCACTTTTATCCGACGTTGGCGGTGGCCCGTGAGTTTTTGAAAGAACGTCCGGACGGAAAGGTGACGCTTCTTGTTTCGGGCAAGCATGCGGAGGAACAGACGAAAATCGCGGCGGATTTCGGCATCAAGGCGATTGAGATTCCGTCGGTTCGTCTGCCGGGCATGGGGCTTGGGATGCTGTCGTTTCCGTTCAAGATGTTCAGTTGTGTGCGGAAGGCCGGAAAGGTCTTGAAGCAATTGGACGCCGACGTGCTGTTGGGCATGGGGAGTTTCGCGGCGGTTCCAGCCTGCTGGGCGGTCAATACGAAAAAGACGCCGTTGGTGCTGCACGAAGGGAACAGCTTCATGGGACTGACGAACCGCGTGTTCATCCGCAAGGCGAGTGCGATTGGATTGGCGTTGCCGCTGGCGGACATGGGGCAGGTGAAAGGTCGCCGTTCGGAGCAGGTCGGCATGCCATTGCGGGAGGCGATTGTGGAGGCGGCCGCTGGAAAATGCGAGAAATCAGTCGATTATCTGCCGAGTCTTGGGCTGTCCAACGACAAGAAGACGGTATTGGTGTTCGGCGGCAGCCAGGGGGCGCGGGCCGTCAACGAACTGTTTGCGAACACGGCGGCGTTGTTGGGAGACGTGAAAGACAAAATACAATTCATGCATCTCACGGGATCCGATGACAATGCGGCGTTGGAGAATGCGTATAAGGAAGCTGGTGTGGCGGCGTCGATCCGTCGTGCGGATCCGAACATTGAGCAGTGCTACATCGCGTCGGATCTGGTGATCTGCCGTTCGGGAGCCTCCAGCATCTGTGAATTGTCGCTGTTCGGCAAGCCGTTAACGCTGATTCCGTTGCCGACGGCGGCAGATGACCATCAGACCGTGAACGCGAAAGTTCTGGAATCCGCTGGCGCGGCGCGCCATTTCGCGCAAAGGGAAGCGACGCCGGAGAAGCTGGCGGCGCTGTTGAAGGATTTTCTGGAAAACGGCGCGTCATGGGCCGCGATGGGCGAGAAGCTGCGGCAGTTCGGCAAGCCGAACGCCGCGGCGAATCTCGTCCATCTGATTCTGAGCGTTTTTAAATAGGCTGAGACAGAGCTCAGCCATCTTCATGCCGTGGGGCCGCGGCAGAGCGCGGCCATCTTCATGCCTTTTGGGGCCGAGGCGGAGCTCGGCCATCTTCATGCTTTTTATTGCAAGGCTTGCTTCAGTTCGTCGGCCTGTGTCAGGCCGATGTACTGCTTGGCGAGCTTGCCGTCTTTGAAGATCAACAGGGCGGGAATGGACATGATCTGGAATTTGACGGCGATGTCGGCATTGTCATCGACGTTGACCTTGCAGATGGAAACGTTGGGGAGTTCGTCTGCAAGTTTCTCCAGAATCGGGCCTTGCATGCGGCATGGGCCGCACCACGGAGCCCAGAAATCGACAAGAACGGTGCCTTTGGAGGTGGCGGCTTCGAAATCGGCGGTGGTCAGATTGCGGATTTTTTCGGACATGGTGTTCCTCCTTTTGTTTATGGTTTCAAACGGTTTTTATATTAGACAGCAGAGAATAGAAAAAGTTCAAAAGAGGTTGCAGAAATGAGACTGATATACGCGGCAAGTGAACGTTGCGCGGATTTGTGGTATGAATCGGGCTTTTCCGCTCCGGATGCATTCCTTTGGGTTGAAACGCCTTGTGAGAAGGCGATTGTCGTGTCGGCTTTGGAATACGGGCGTGCGACGAAGCAGGCCCGTAAGGATGTGAAAGTGCTGAGCAATGAAGAGGCGAGGCAGTTGTGGGGCATCGCCAAGGAGACGCCGCTTTCGACAGTTAATATTATTAAAGGTATATCTGAAAAGTATAATGACTGGTCATGGCAAGTTCCGTACAGCCTGCCGTATGGGCTTGCCACGGCGTTGACGGCGGCTGGCTTGAAGTTGTCTGTGCTGTCGCCGTTTTCTCCACAACGAATCATCAAGACGGCGGAAGAAGTTGAAAAACTGCGTCATGGCGTCGAACTGGCGGAGGCTGGCCTGTACCGTGGTTTCGATGTGTTGCGCGAAGCGACTGTCAACAGCGATGGCATTCTGGAATGGAACGGTGAGATTCTGACAGCGGAAATCCTTCGTGGCGAGGTCGATATGGCCATTGCAAAGCTTGGTGGCACGGCGTCTCAGACAATCACGGCACCCGGTCCGCAGGGGGCTGATCCGCATCAGACGGGCCATGGGCCGATTCATGCAAATGAGCCAATCGTCATGGACATTTTCCCGCGCTGCGATACGACGGGATATTTCGGCGATTTGACGCGAACGGTCGTGAAAGGCAAGGCGACGGATGTCGTGAAGAAAGCGTTTGAGACGGTCTATCGTGTTCAGCGCGAGGCGATTGACATGATCAAGCCCGGCGTGATCGGCGGCGATGTCCACAAGCATGTAGCTGACGAATTGACGGCGGCAGGCTATGTGACAGACACATCCTGCAATCCGCCGCACGGCTTCTTCCACGGATTGGGGCATGGCGTTGGATTGGAGATTCACGAATCGCCGTCGCTCAGCCCGCGATATGACAAGGCGTTGGAGCCTGGCCATGTCGTGACGGTCGAGCCTGGCGTGTATTATCCTGAGTGGGGCGGCATCCGCATTGAAGACGTCGTCGTCGTGACGGAAAACGGTTGCGAAGATTTGACGACCGCTCCTGTTTTCTTGGAGATTTAAGGGACAAAAGAGACAGAAACACAAAGGCGCAGAGATGCAGAGTTTTTTGTTATCTCTGCGTCTCTGTGTTAAAAAAATCAGACGGAGAAGCGGACGAAGCAACAGTCGCCGTCCTGCACGATATAGTCCTTTCCTTCGATGCGGAGCTTGCCGGCCTCCTTCGCGCCGTTCCAACTGCCGTACTGCATAAGATCATCATATGAAACGACTTCCATGCGGATGAAGCCGCGCTGCATGTCCGTATGGATCTTTCCGGCGGCCTGCGGGGCGGTGGCGCCTTTCGTGACGGTCCACGCACGTGTTTCGTCTGGACCAGTCGTGAAGAACGTCAGATAGTTGAGCATTTTGTAGCCTGTGTGGATGACGCGTTCGAGACCGCTTTCCTCGACGCCGAGATCTTCCAGAAAGACTTTCGCCTCTTCGGGATCGAGCTCCTGCAGCTCCTCTTCGAGCTTCGCGCAGACGGGAATGACTTCCATTCCATGCTTTGCGGCTTCCGCGATGAGCTTCTTGGAGAGGTCGTCCTTACCAAATGATTTGAAATGCGCCTCATCCGTGTTTGCACAGACGAAGGCTGGGATAAGTGTCAGTAGCTGAAGGCCTTCCGCAAGCTTGGAGATTGTCGCGTCCGTCTTGTCATACGTCGGGATGATGCCTTGTTCGAGGCTTTCGACGAATGTCTGCGCGAGCTCCATCTCCTGTTTTGCTTCCGGATCGCCGCCGCAACGAGTCATTTTCTTTGTCTTTTCGATTTTCTTCTGGAGGACTTCCAAATCCGCGAGCATCAGCTCCGTCAGAATCAACTCCAAATCGCGGGCGGGATCGACGGAATCCTTGACATGGACGATGTCCGAATCATCGAACAAACGGACGACATGCGCGATGGCATCAACCGTGCGGATATGCCCAAGAAATTGATTTCCAAGACCTTCGCCTTTGCTTGCGCCTTCGACAAGACCCGCGATGTCGATGAATTTCATCGTGGCGGGAACCGTTTTGGCGGAATGTTCCAGTTCGACAAGCTTGTTGACACGCGGATCCGGAACAGGCACGATGCCCGTGTTCGGCTCGATGGTGCAGAACGGGAAATTGGCGGCCGCCGCACCGCCGTGGCAGAGGGCGTTGAAGAGAGTGGATTTGCCGACGTTCGGCAATCCCACAAAACCACATGCGAAACCCATGGTGACTCCTTTATATGATTCCACTGATTATTTGCTTTTATGTCAATGTGATAATATACTACAAAAAAGACTGACAGTGGAACGAAAAACGGAAATAAAACGTCCAAGATCGACGAACAAGTCAATAAAACAACAAACAAGGAGTCCAAAAATGGCAGATGAAGTCAAGAAGAGCGTTGGTTACAGCGATACCCCCATCATTCCGGGCAGCTGCTGGCATGTCCATGACGGCGACCGTCCGCAGCCGCGTGTCGTAGCCCCCGGCAGTTTCAGCACGCAGGAGACGCCCGGCGTCCCGCCGTCGGATGCGATTATTTTGTTTGACGGCAAATGCCTCTGCAATTGGCTGAGCAAAGACAATAAGGAACCGCAGTGGAAGCTTGAAAACGGCTACATGGAAGTCGTTCCGGGCACGGGCAACATCCATACGCGTACGGAATTCGGTGACTGCCAGCTGCATCTGGAATTCGCGTCGCCAATTGAAGTGAAAGGCGAAGGGCAGGGCCGTGGCAATTCCGGCGTGTTCTTCATGCGCAAGTTCGAGATCCAAGTGCTTGACTGCTATCAGAATCCGACGTATCCCGACGGTACGGTCGGCGGCATCTACGGTCAGTTTCCGCCGCTTGCGAATGCGATCCGTAAACCAGGCGAATGGAACATGTACGATTTCGTGTTCATCGCGCCGCGTTTCGCCGGCCATCAGCTGATCACGCCCGCCTACATCACGGTCTTCCTGAACGGCGTGCTCTTGCACCACATGAGATCCATCCAAGGCCCGACGCAGCATCGCCGTCTAGCGGAATACACGCTGATGAACAGCGTCGGCGCGCTGGAATTGCAGGATCATGGCGATCTCGTGCGGTTCCGCAACATCTGGTACCGCCCGCTCAATAATTACGATCAGGCATAATAATTATGGCTGATCGTAATTATGGCTTATGGCCAATGGCTAAAGGCTTATGGCCAATGGCTAAAGGCTTATGGCCAATGGCTAAAGGCTAAAGGCTTATGGATGAATGACTAAAAGACTATTCCATAGGCCATAAGCTATAAGCCATAGGCCATAAGCCTTAGACGGCATCCAATGCTTCAGGCATTGGATGCCAATTCAGCGTTGACGGCGGCGGCTGCCGCCGCCGGATCGTCGGCCGCGATAATCGGGCGGCCGACGACGATGAACTGCGCTCCCGCCTTGGCGGCTTCGCCAGGCGTCATGACGCGCTTTTGATCGCCTTTAGCGGAACCGGCGGGGCGGATGCCGGGCACGACGAGAATGAAATCGTCGCCGCAGGCTTGTTTGACAAGCGGAATTTCCAATGCGGAGCAGACGACGCCGTTCAGGCCGCATTCCTTCGTCAGTTTTGCAAGACGAACGACTTGTTCGGCAGGCGTGGCGTTGATGCCGACGGCGTTCAGTTCCGTCTCGTCCAGACTTGTCAGGACGGTGACGGCGGTGACGATGATGCCCGTCTCCTTCGCGGCTTCGGCGGCGGCCTTCAGCATGGACGGCCCGCCGGAGGCATGGACGTTGCACATGTCCGCGCCGATGGCGGCGGCGGAACGAACGGCCTGGCCGACCGTGTTCGGAATGTCATGGAATTTCATGTCCAAAAAGACTTTCTTGCCGCGCGACTTCAAACCGCGGATGATTTCCGGCCCGAAACGCGTGAAAAGCTGCTTGCCGACTTTGTACCAAGTGACGGTCGGGCCTAGTTTTTCAACGATATTGAAGGCTTTTTCGATGGAATCAACGTCCAATGCGGCGATGAGAGTAGTGGTCATGGGGTGGTTTCCTGTTGGTCTGAAGGAGGAGGCTGCGGACTGTCTGCCGACGGTTCTTCGACGGTATTATTTTGCGCGTTTTCGAAGGATTGGCGGACAGCCATATGCGCGGCGAGCACCGCTGCACAGCATATCTTAAGGAACATAAAGGAGTTCCAAACAATTGGCAATAAATATTTTGGCGTAGCGTGGAGCGAATGGATCGTGGCATCCCAGAAGGAGGCGTTGGTCGGCATGCCGAGCACGACCATATTGGCGACGGTGATGGCCGCCATGGGCACGATCAAGAGATAGATAAATGAAATAAAGGTATGGCCGGCCATTTTGTCGAGCCATTCGCATTCCGCGTCATGTGCGCAGGAGCGGATGAAGGCAGTCATTTCAAAAGCGAACCACGCCGTCGCGAGAGCCCAGAGGACGGAGCACCAGATGAAATAGTCCGACGGCTTGTCGCTGACAAGATACCATGTGTAGAAAGGCGCGAACGCGGTTGCGGCGCAGGCCGGCCATTGGAGACGTTTCCGTCCGCAGCCGATGACGGCGGCGAGAAGGAGGGCGGACGGAATGCAATGGCCGTAGCATTGGCAGACAAGCCAGTCATAGCGCCGCAAGCCGACGAAGCCGATGACCAGCAGGAGGAGCGCGGCGGCGGATACAAGCATCAGCCGCCATGTCCAGGAGGCCAGCAGGCGTGCACCATTGGAGGCGATGTTCATAACTGGTCGATGAAGCGCGTATAACGGTTGATGTCCATCAGCATTTCCAGTTCGTCTGGATCGTCGAACTCCATGCGGTAGAGCCAGTTCTTATAGGGATCGAGATGGAGGAGGGATGGATTGTCCTGCACGTCTTTGTTGATTTCGACGACGCGGCCGCTCAAGGGGGAGCGCAGGTGGTGGATGCGCTTCGCCAGATGAAGATGGACGCAGAACGTGTCCATTTCCAGTTCGTCACCCACGAGCGGCATGTCGATGCTCTGGATGGCGACGAGTTCTTCTGTCAGATAATCGGTGATGCCGACGGTCGCGATATTCTTATCTTCATCTGGGAGGACCCAGGTATGCCTGTTGGTGAAGGCCCTTCGATCGGTTTTGCTTGCCATGGATGTCTCCTATTTTATAGTTTGTTTGGCACCTTGACGGCGCATTGTGTGATTTTTTTGAAAAAATGCAGTTTTTCGAGACCGCAATTTCCGTACAATGGGTTATGTTATATAGTCGTTTCAATCTGTCAAATAAACAGTGCGCTTTTTTTGAGAAAAAAAAGCAGAAAGTAACGACGGCATCTCGCCGTCGGACAGTAATACGACGGCGAGACGCCGTCGTTACAATAAGAGGAATATCCATGGCAAACGAAAGAATGTACTTGGTAAAGACTACGGAAGGCGAAGAAATGGGGCCTGCCGATCAGGAGACTTTGGTGAAGTGGGCGGAGAACGGAAAGATCCATCCGGACGACAAGATCCGCAGCACGATGATCGCGAAATGGGACCGCGCGATCAACTATGACTTCCTGAAGCAGCTCCTGCTGGGCGTGGAAGAGGCCGAAGTCATGAAAAAGAACAAGACTTGGTTCTCTAAGATGATGGACCGCATCAACTTGCGCGCCCCCGAACTGGAAGGCAGCAGCGGCATTGTGAGCGTCCGTTTGGAGACCTATCCGTCGGCGTCCATTCCAATGCGCGTCATGGCGAGTCTGATGGACACGGTGATCATGATTCTGGCATTCATCGCGGTTTATTTTGGCTGTTATGCGTTGTTCCGTTCGGGTTCGCTTGACCAGAGTAACGCGGGCTATATCTGCACGACAGTTTTCTTCCTTATTTATATGTTGTATCATGTCCTGATGATCGCCTATCGTATTCAGACGTATGGACAGCGCTACTGGGGCGTGTTCCTCTGCAGGAAGAACGGACAGAAATTCTGGGTAGGGCGCGTTTTCTTCTATTTCGTCTTCAATCTGCTGCTCATGCCGTTCTTCCTCGTGAACTGGGTCATTCTGGCGAGTTTCGGACGGACGATTCCGGAAATCCTGACGGGCATGCGCATGGTGAAGGTGAAACTGGCGAAGAACCGCGCATAAGTGTCTGCACGGGAGGGATTGCCGATGTCAGAGGTCGGAAAGAAGCGACTCCGCGTGTCGCCGCTGATTTTCAAGTACGTTCTGCGTGAATTTATGATTCCGCTGGCGTGCGCGTTGGCGGCGTTCGCGTTTTTGTTTCTTGTGAACAACGTGTTCGACGACCTTCCGGATTTCATGTCGAAGAATGTGCCGATGCGTGTCGTGTTGGCGTATTTTTTGTCCTTGCAACCTCATAACCTATTGAACGTCATACCGATATCGGTTTTGCTGGCGGCGAGTTTCATGACGGTGATGATGGGGCGCAACAACGAATTGTGCGCCATGCGCGCGGCTGGCATGTCGCTGTTGACATGCGCGTTGCCTGTCTGGATTGTGGCGGCCGTGGCGTGTGTCTGCGCGATTTGCATCGGTGAATTCTGGGGGCCGGCCGGGCTGCAGAATGCGGCGCGTATCCGCCGCGAATGGCTGGACAGCAAGAAGAAGGCGGTGGAGACAATGGCCTTCTGCAACGTCAAGGAGAATCGCGACTGGTTCTGCCGTGATTTGGATTTGGCCGACGTGATGCATCAAGTCGTTGTGCGCCAATATAATGAACAAGGCGAGACGCAATGGGTCATCATGGCGGATACGGCGGAATTTCGCGACGACGGCGTGTGTGTGTTCAAGAATGGAAGCCGCCAAGAATTAGGCGGTGAAGCAAAGATGCTGACGTCTCCCGTCACGTTTGACACGTATGAATTCGCCTGCCAGGAGCAATTGCGCGACATTGCGGGGCAGGGGCGGATGCAGGAAGGCGTGACGACGCGCGAGGCGCTGTCGATTTTGCGGAGCGATGTCGCGCCGTCGCCACAGATGGCGCGGCTTTTGCGGACGACGGTGTGGAACAACATCACGTTTCCGCTGGCGAGTTTGGTCGGTGCGTTTTTCGGCGTTGCGTTAACGATTGCAAATCAACGCAGTGAAATCATGAAAGGTTTTGCGGCGGCGATTGGCATTCTTGTGATGTTCTATCTGGTGGGGCAGGTTTTCATGGTGTTGGGCAAGAATGGATGGCTGCCGCCGTTTATCGCGGGAGGGCTGCCTAGCCTTGTGTTCACGGGGGCGGGCTTCGCCGTCATGTGGCGGAAGCAATAGGGGAGGACGAAAATGGCGAAAATGCCGCGATGGCGATGGTGGCTTTGGGCCGTGGAGGCCGTGCTGTTGATTGCGGTCGTCGAGCATTTCGTCATCCGTCCGCGTCTGCGGCGTGAAAAGGTTTCACAGGAGAAGCTGATTGTGCAGGGCGAGCCGATCGAAGCGTTGGGCGAAGCGGCGAAACTGCCGAATGGCCTGAATGAGGTTGTGCCATCGTATTTACCAGTGATGGAAGGACTTGCGGAAGGATCGGAACGGATGCTGGAAGCGCAGAAATCGGTCTCCCGCGAAAAAGGCCTGCCGATAGAAATCGAAAACAGCATTGGCATGCATTTCCGTCTTGTTCCGTCTGGAAGCTGTCTGATTGGCAGTCCGGAAGGCGAAAAAGGGCGCGGGGCGATTGAAGTTCGCCATGTCCAACTGTTTCCAGAGGACTTCTACATGGGGAAGTTCGAAGTGACTCAGGCGGAATGGAAAGCGGTGATGGGAACGGATTCTCCAGCTGGCTTCAAAGGCGAAAAACGGCCCGTTGAGGAAGTGACGTGGCATGACTGCCAGCGGTTTGTGAACAAGCTTTGCGAACTGGAAGGCGTGCCGTTGAACACATACTGTCTGCCGACGGAGGCCGAATGGGAGTATGCCTGCCGTGGCGGGACGGACACGGCGTTTTGCTTTGGCGATAAAGTTGAACAGCTGGCCCAATGGGCGGACTATGCGGGAAACAACAGCCGTCAGACGGTGGATGTGGGGAAACGTCGTCCTAATTCATTGGGGCTGTATGACATGCATGGCAATGTATGGGAATGGTGTCGTGATTTGTATGTGAATTATCCGGGGGATGAGTCGGATGCGGGGGACCGTTACGGCTATCGGACGATTCGCGGTGGCAATTGGTATGTCGATTCAGGCGAATGCCGTTCGGCGAACCGTTGTTGCCTGCCGGCGCCCTCTCATGGCAACATGTTGGGATTTAGAGTGATGCGGCGAATAAACGACAAAAGGAGCAAGCAGGAATGAAGACGCAAACGACTGATATTGAAGGGATTGTCATTGTCGAGCCGCAAGTGTTCGGCGATTCGCGCGGATATTTCATGGAGACGTATCAGAAAGAGAAATATGCGGCGGCTGGAATCGATGTGACGTTCGTGCAGGACAACGAATCGATGTCGCGTTACGGCGTCGTTCGCGGCTTGCACTATCAGGCGGAACCATATGCGCAGGCGAAATTGATTCGTGTCGTAGTGGGCCGCGTCTTGGATGTGGCGGTCGATATCCGCAAGAATTCGCCGACGTACGGCAAAGTGTTCACGCTGGAACTTTCGTCTGATAACAAATTGCAACTATTTCTGCCGCATGGTATTGCGCATGGCTTCGCGGTCTTGAGCGAAACGGCGGTTTTCACATACAAATGCGACAACTTCTATGCGCCGCAATACGAACATACCATCCGCTACGATGATCCTTCTCTGAATATTGACTGGAAAATTCCTTTGGCAGAAAGGATAATTTCGCCGAAAGACATGAACGGTGTGCCCTTCAATGCATGATGCAGATAGCTGCGGAGGCTTAGGCCTCCGCCCGACGGCTTCCGCCATCGGCACTGGACAGGAAACCACGCTGCATTTGAAAACATTAAGCATTAAGCATTAAGCATTCAGCATTAAGCATTCAGCATTCAGCATTCAGCATTAATGCATGTACATCCCCCCGTTGACGTCCAGGCAGATGCCGGTCAGATAGTTGCCGCCTTCACCGCAGAGGAAGGCGACGGACAGGCCGACATCGCGCATTTCGCCAAGGCCGAGCGGAACAGTGGCGGCCAATTTGGCGACGCCTTCTTCGCCATGCGTTTTGTAAAGTAATTCTGTTTTGATGATGCCCGGCGCGACGGCGTTGACGGTGATGCCGTAGGGGGCGGCTGTGCGGGCCAACGTTTTCGTGAAACTGAGAATGCCGCCTTTCGTCGATGCATAGTGGACATGGCCGAACAACGCGCCTTGATGGGCGACCATCGACGACATATTGACGATGCGTCCGAATTTCCGTTCGCGCATGCGGATCATCGCCGCCTTGCTGCAGAGAAAGACGCTTTTCAGATTCGTCTCCAAAATGTAGTCCCAATTTTCTTCCGTGATGTCGAAAATGTTTTCCGCGCGGCTCGTTCCCGCGTTGTTCACAAGAAAGTCGATCTTGCCGAATTGGTTGTCGATTTCTGAAAAGAGCCGTTGGACATCGTCCGCCTTGCCGACGTTGGCCTGCACGCAGATGGAACGGACGCCGAATTCGCGGACGGCTTTGCAGACTTCCTCCGCCTCGTCGCGGCTGCTGTTGTAGTTGACGATGACATCCGCGCCTTTTTCCGCCAGCACGAGCGCCACGCCTTTGCCGAGCCCTCTGGAGGAGCCAGTCACCAACGCGACTTTGCCTGACAATTCGCCCATGATTCACTTCCTTATGGTTTGTTTTCTTGAAATGGTGTTATTTAATGTATAGTAAAGTATTCCTCGACGGCGAGACGCCGTCGTTACTTTCGACGGCAAGACGCCGCCGGCACACCCCCGACGGCGGGGACGCCGTCGTTACTTTAATCATAATTTCAAAAAAACAAGCAGGATTGATGAAAATGAAAAGGACAATTGTTATTTTGATGTTGTTGGCGTTGGCAGTGCAGGCGGTTCCTGTGCGTTTTCTGGGTATCGACGAATCGCGCGGCCAGCTGATTTATGTGAATACGAAAAAGCCTGAGGACAACTGGGCGTTGAAGCTGCCGGAAAAATGCCGCGACTACCAGATGTTGTCGCCGACGCGGTTGTTGTTGAACGGTCGCCGTGGCTATTATGAAATGGATTTGCCGACGAAGACGATCGTGAAAACAGTCGCCCGCGATGAATTCGGCGGGACAATGTCCTGCCGCCGCACGAAAGACGGCAAGACGCTATTGGCGGCGTTGCGCGAAGGCGGCACCGTGATTTTTGAATTGGATGCGAATGACAATGTCTTGCGCAAGGCGGTGTTTCCAGGGCGTAACAGCCTGCGGCTCATGCGCGAAAGCGGTGTCGGCACGATGTATTTCGGGGGGCCGGAGGATACATTGACGGAAGTCGATATGACGGGCAAGGTCATTCGCGAGACGAAGATTCCAGGCGGCCGCCATGTGTATCAAGGCGAACGTCTTCCGAATGGTAACCTGTTGGTTTCCAGTGGTTACGGCGGATCCGTCGTGGAGTTCGACACGGATGGAAAAGAAATCCGCCGTCTGCATGTGAAGGATGACGAAAAGGCGCGCGGCATCGTGTCGGGCTTCTTCGCAGGAATGGAGATTTTGAAGGACGGCTCGATTGTCGTGAGCAATTGGACGGGGCATGGCGCGAACGACAGCGAAAAAGGCCAGCAGCTCTTGATGTTCGCGCCCGATGGCAAAATCGTCTGGACATGGCATGACGCGAAGCTGGCGGGAACGCTGCATGGCGTCATTATTCTGGAGAATGACTAGCTTCGTTTGAGTCTTGCTTTCAGCCATGAAATGATGCCGCTTGGCAGGATTGCTTTGCCCATGCGGGTGGCAAACCTCCTCGCGGCGCATGGCGGCTGGATCATGACATGATTGGAGTAGAATCGGTCATAGGTCAGATTGGGCATGACATATGGGGGATGAACGAGCGGAAAGGGCATGGAATAGGCGGTATGTGTAGCCTGGTGGAGTATCTTGCTCGGCTCATGGGTTCCGTCGCCAGTGTCGCCGAGGTTTTGGACGAGATTTTGCTGGGGAACGATGCTCAGTCTGGATTGGATGAGATTGGCGAATCCGAATTGGTAATCCCATCCATTGTAGCCGCCGATCTCGTAGATGCCCTTGATGGATGTCGTGAAGAACCATTTCACGGCATCGTCATCGGAGAAAAACAGTTCGTTGTTTTTCTCCAGTTCCGGAAGTATCTGGCAATCAATGTCAAAGTCTTTCCAGACGCGGCGCCATGAAGCCCAGCCCCACAGGCCGAAGGTGATTTTGGAGAACATGTAGCTATGGCGGCAGGGAACGGCGTCGTCAACCATGTTCATGGCGGAAATGACGCCAATCCGTTGGTCATCACGGTATTTTTCAAGCAGTTCCTGCGCGAAGGTGAAAAAACTGGAATCGACGAGGCAGTCGTCTTCCAGAATGATTCCTTCCTCTTCATGTTCGAAAAACCACGTGATGGCGGAAGCAGGGCCACGGCCGCAACCGAGATTTTGTTCATTCAGGTGGGTGTATAATTGGCAAGGCCAGTCTATATTATTAATGATGAGGCGTCGCGCGGCCTCGCATTTCTCCACGTCTTCCGGACGGGAGGTACGTGGTCCGTCAGCTGCCAGATAGAGCTTGGTCGGCTGGATTTCACGGATGCGTTGAAAGACGCGTTGCAGGCAGACGGTTCGGTTGAAGATGATCAGCAGTACAGGAGTGTTGAATGGTTGTGCAGGCATAGGTACGGATGGCCATGTTGGGCATTGTTATCGTAATCTATAAATCAATAGAGCAGGTCGCTACGTTTGTTTCACAAGAACTTGTGAAAATCCAGGCCGATTATCGGGCCGTTGTGGTCGATGTCGGCTGCGATGACGTGGATGACGTGCGGCTGCCGCGCGCATTGGGCTTGCCAGATGGCGTTTCGGAGACAGGGCGTCTGTTTCTCTTGCGAGAGAAACAAAATCTTGGATATGCTCGTGGCAATAATCTAGGGGTGGATTATCTTCTTCGGCGTTTTCCCGAAATTGATTCATTTCTCATTACCAATGACGACATACAATTTATCTCGTCTAATGTCGTTGACAAGCTGATTGAGAAAATCTCGGCTTTTTCCGATGTGGCGGTCATTGGGCCAAGAATTGTCAATTTGCAGGATGAAGAACAACTGCCGGAGTTGACGCCTCCATCCATTGGCTGGGAAATTCGTCGGAATATCTTGCTTCCTATATTGGGTAAACGTTTGAAGGGAAGGATGCAGGGCAGGATGGAAGCAGGCTATGTTTATCGTCTGGAAGGGTGCTTCATGCTTGTGCGCAAGGATGATTTTCTGACCTGTGGCAAGTTTGATGAACGGACGTTTTTGTATCGGGAGGAGGCGATTTTGAGCGAACGGCTGAAGGCCATCGGCAAGCGGATGTATTACGATGATTCGGTGACGATTCGTCATTTCGTGGGAAATACGACATCGAAGAAGGCACCGAATCTCTTGTTGCTTGAATGCGAATTGTTTGGACAACGATTATATTTCGGCGAATACGCCAAAAGTTCCGTTGTGGCGATGGGGCTGTTGCGTGTGTCTCAATGGATTCGATTGGCGTTGGTCAAATTGGCGATTATGAAACGAAAACTGCGGGGAGCTGACAGATGAAGATATTCGTGACAGGCGGTAAAGGCATGCTGGGGCGCACGTTACGACGTGTGTTGACGGATGTTGATTTCGTCATTGGCGACTTGCCCGAATGCGATATCACGAACGCGGCGGCAGTTCGCGAAGCGATTGCCGCCGCGGATGTCGATGCCGTCGTGCATTGCGCGGCGATGACGCAGGTTGATTTGTGCGAAACGGAACGTGAACGCGCGTTTCTCATCAATGAGACGGGTAGCACGAACGTCGCAAAAGCGTGCGAAGTGCTTGGCAAACGGCTCATTGCGATTTCGACGGATTACGTTTTTCATGGCAACAAGCCGACGGCATACGTTGAAACGGACGAACCGGATCCGCAGACCGTTTATGGCGCAAGCAAGCTGGCCGGCGAAAACGCCATCCGCAAAAACTGCGACAACCATTTGATTTTGCGATTGGCGTGGCTCTATGGCGACGGCGGCCCGAGCTTCCTACACACGATGCTGAAATTGGCGGACGGAACGCGTCCCGTGCTGAAAGTCGTGAACGACCAGCGGGGGAATCCGACGTCCGCCGTCGCGGTGGCTCGCCATCTGCGGATGATTTTGGAACGGAGGGACTTGCGTGGAATCATGCATCTGACGTGCGAAGGCGAGACAACGTGGTATGACTATGCGAAGGAGATTTTCCGTGTGGCTGGCGTGAAACAGGAAGTCATGCCATGTACAACAGAGGAGTTCCCGCGGCCTGCGCATCGTCCTGCAAATTCGTCGCTTGAGAAAGCGGTATTGAAGCAGAGCGGCTTGCCGCCGATGCCGCATTGGCAAGATGCGCTTCGGGAGTATATGGCGGAAATTTTGTGTTCTGGAAGTTCTGGAAGTTCTGGAAGTTCTGGAAATTGATTCCAGAATATCCAGAATATCCAGAATATCCAGAATATCCAGAATATCCAGAATATCCAGAATATCCAGAATATCCAGAATATATTATGAAAACAATTGGTTTGGATTTAGGTACGAGCGCGCTGAAAGGCGTGCTGTTTGACGGTGAAAAGATTGTCGCGGAAAGCGCACGTGAAGTGACATTTATCCGCGATGGCGACATGGTGGAAATCGCGCCGCAGGCCCATTGGGCGGACTGCCTGTCACTGATTCGTGAATTGGCGGCGGCTTCAGACGAGCCAGTGGCGGCCATCGCGATGGC
>JAFZIJ010000167.1 GCA_017554445.1 Victivallales bacterium | reverse complement strand
GCACCCAGATTCGCATCGGTTGCAGTTCTGTGAAGCAAACCGCCGTCAATACGACAATTATGACATCTAGAAAACCTTTCTTCGATTCACTCCACGGGAATTTACTCGCGTCGTCCAGATAGCCTGTCAGCATGACGAAAAACAAGCATGCCATCACACCGAACACACGCAGATTGAACGGCATAACGAACGCCAACACAAGCATGATGAACGAAACGACCAGCACGCCAGCGCCCGTTGGTTTTCCTTTCGCCTTTTCGGAGCCTTCCACAAGCACTTTGCCGCGGTCATGCGGTAGATGATCCCACAATTTCGGCAGAAAATACCAGCAGAGCAACGCGCCGACCATCGAGCCGACGCCCATCAAAACCAAATACGATTCCAATAAGCGGAACGGTCCCCAGAACTTTGTCAAATACGGTGCTAAAAATGGCAGCATGTCTTCTTTCCTCCTTTATTCCCTTATACTTATAAGTGGATGCTCTCCACTTTTCTCTTCAATTCCACTGTCAGCGCCATCATATCCGGATAGCGTTGTTCGCGTTTCTTTGAAAGCCCTTTCATGATGATGGTGCACAACATCGGATTGAGCGTCGGATCAATATCTTGTGGATTCCGCGCCGTCTGTACGGAACTGGCTTGCAGATGCAGCAGTTTCTTCTTCGTGTCCGCGACAAACGCCGCCTTGCCCGTCACGATGCGATACATCATGAGGCAGAAGGAGAAGACGTCCGACGCCATGAATGCCTTTTTTTCCTTAAACTGTTCAGGAGCCATGTAGTTTGGAGTGCCCGGCTGAGGATACGGCCCGTTATCATCCGACTTCCGCGCAAGATCAAAATCCGTCAGTTTCACGATGGGAAGGCCACCGCCTGATTCCTTCACAAGAAAATTTTCAGGCTTCACATCCAGATGCATGAATCCGTTGCGATGAACCCATGCCAACGCCTCTGCCGCCTCTGTCAGAATGAAGAGCATGTGTTTCTGCAAGGTCTCCGAATGGTTGTTCACCAACGCTTTCAAGTTCTGCCCTTCCAGAAGTTCAATGATTTCATATGGACGGATGCCGTGGTATCCCATTTCCAATGAGTTAACGATGTTTGGATGCGGACTCAGAGCATTGCGAACTTTCGTCCCGAAACGGAAACGGCCATGGTCTCTGATGCTCAGAATCTTCGAACCATGAAGCTCACGTAGCAATGCGCGCGTGCCGTCACCAAGCACGATGGATGTCAATGACGCCATTCCGCCTTCGGCGAACTTCCCGAATTTTGCATATGTCAGTTTATTCTGCATGATGACACACCATTAAGTACAAAGCATTACGCCAACCGCCCGCCTTTCAGCACCAATGCAACATCTTCCGCCGAAAGATTGTGGTGCAGATTCAATGCAATTTTTGAGCCATCTTTTTTGACGACCGTCGCCTTGATCGACGTGCCGTCCTTCATCTGACCATGAATACCGTCGATACGGATTGTGTCGCCCTGCTCGATCTTGTCCAGCTCGCATGCCGAATCGAAATACAGCGGGACGATGCCGAAATTGATCAGATTCGCCGCATGGATGCGTTCGATGCTCAACGCAATGATGCAACGCACGCCAAGATACATCGGGCAGATCGCCGCATGCTCGCGGCTAGACCCCTGCCCGTAGCTTTCCGCCGCCACGACGATGCCGACGCGACCGCTATCGCGAACCGCCGCCGCCCGTTCCGCGAACGTCGGCTTCCCGCTTTCGTTGAAGCATTCGAACACGTATTTCGCATAGACGGGAATGTTGCTACGATATTTCAGATAAGCGCCGGCGGGCATGATATGATCCGTCGTGATTTTCTCGCCAAGTTTCAGAAGCACCTCACCGTCAATATCTTGCGGCACAGACGTGACGCTCGGCGGAGCGCCGATGGTCTCCTTGCGAACAATCTCCACATCACCGCAACTCGGTTTGACGACCATCGAATCATCCACAAGAAATTGTTGCGGCATCTTCCATTCCGGATAGTCGATGCCTAACGTGCGCGGATCCGTCAGTTTACCCGTAAGTGCCGTAGCAACAGCAGTTTCAGGACTGACGAGATAACACTGGTCGTTTTTCGTTCCCGTGCGGTTCAGGAAGTTGCGGTTGTTCGTGCGCACGCTGATGGTGCCGTTGGCGGGACTGAAACCCTGCCCGATGCACGGTCCACAAGTGGATTCGAGAATACGGCAACCGGCTGCCAAAAGATTCGTCAAACCGCCGTCTAGGCTCAACATCGTCAAGACTTGGCGGCTGCCGGGCGCGATGCCAAGCTCCACGTCCGGATGGACGGTGCGGCCGCGCAACACGGCCGCCACCATGCGCAAGTCCTTCAGCGAACTGTTCGTGCACGAACCGATCATAACCTGTGAGACGGGCAACCCAGCGACTTCCGCCACAGTCTTCACATTGCCTGGATTGGACGGACACGCCGCCATCGGCACGAGTTCGCCCAAATCGATGTCGATTACACGGTCATAAACTGCATCGTCATCTGCTTTCAGTTCTTTCCAGCAGTCCGCACGGCCTTCCGCCTTTAGGAAGGCCAATGTCGCTTCATCCGACGGGAAGACGGATGACGTCACGCCGAGCTCCGCGCCCATGTTCGTAATCGTCGCGCGTTCAGGAACGCTCAACGTCTTGACACCGTCACCGAAATATTCCACCGCCCAGCCGACGTTTCCTTTGCTACCCAAGATGCTCAACACCTTGAGAATCACATCCTTAGCGGAAACCCACGGCTTCAGCGAACCAGTCAGCCTGATGCCGCAGACTTTCGGATAGCTCAGCTTGAACGGCTCGCCCGCCATCGCCAACGCGACGTCCAAACCGCCCGCCCCCATGGCCAGCATGCCGATGCCGCCGCCCGTCGGCGTGTGCGAATCGGATCCCAGAAGTGTCTTGCCCGGAACACCATAGCGCTCCACATGGACTTGATGGCAGATACCATTGCCCGGCCGTGAATACAAGACGCCTTTCGACGCACAGACACTCTGCAGATACAGATGGTCGTTCGCGTTTTCCGGCCCCATCTGGCTCGTGTTGTGGTCGATGTACTGAATCGAAAGCTCCGTTTTCACGCGTTTGACGCCCATGGCTTCCAATTCCAAAAACGCCATCGTCCCCGTTGCATCCTGGCATAGCGTCTGGTCAATGCGGATTTCGACTTCCGAACCGACTTCGCATTTTCCTTTCACCAAATGCGCTTCGATGATCTTTCCGACAAGTGTTTTTCCTGACATGTTCTTTCCTTAATATATAAAAAGTCCACACTATTTTATTTCACCATAGGCCATAAGCCATAGGCCATAAGCGGCTGTTTCTGCGCAGCAGAATCAGCCAAAAGATTCCTCCAATCTCACTAACTGGTTGTATTTGGCAATGCTTTCGCCTCGTGTGAGCGAGCCAAAACGCGCATACTCTGCATGCAACGCCACCGCCAGATCAGCGGCGAACAAATCGTCCGCGCCCCCCGCCATCAAGGTGGAGACGACCAATGCCTTGCCACTGTCACGGACGGCGGTTGCACGTTCGAGAAGCCGCGTCAATGTCTTCTCCATGTTCAAATCAAGCAGTCGCGCACGGCAGCGTGGCGCCGTGCCGCACAACGTGACGTTTTGCAACTCTGGCAGGCCGGCTAACGCCGCCGCTTCGTCTTCCGGCCAATCAATCTCCACGTAGGAGATCGGATACTCTTTCAGCAAATCCAGAAGCCCTTCGCGACGGCCTTCCGGCGACGATTGATCTGCCGCCGTCGGTCTGGCCAGACCGATGGACACTTCCTCTCCCTGCGTATAACCGGCCACTTCCATGGCCTGCCGCAAGCTGTCCAGAACCTCTCGCTCGTCGCCGTCGAATACCTCCAAGCCTTGCAGTCCGATGGACTTGCGTAATCCGCGGGTTGCGATTTCCTCTTCAAACGCATGGGCGATTTCCGCACAACCGCGCAACCGTTCACGGAAACGAACGCTTGAACGCCGCCACACGAGAAGCAACTCGCCAAATTGGCTATAATTGACAATATGCGCCACGCTGACGAGCGGATTCGGTAACCGCCGCGTATTCACGCCGCCCAGATAACGGCACAGCGGCAACTCCACCGCCAAGGCGGCCGCCTGCGCGACCGCCAACGAAACCGCCAAACTTGAATTGCCGCCGATGCTCTCAAGATTCTCCAACGTGCGATCGACTCCCGCCTGATTCAAGGCATCCATGCCACGCAATTGCGTGGCAACCAGATCCCGCACATTGGACAGCGCCATGCCGACGCCCTTTCCCCAGTAACGCTTCGGATCATCGTCCAACTTCTCACTGGGCACACCGACGACCGCCGCCGCCCTGCCCAATGCGCCGCATTCCAACGCAACATCGCATTCCAATGTCGCATTGCCTTGGGAATCAAGAAGTTCTCGACTTTCTATATTCTGTATCAATGTCATATTCGTTCCAACTTTCCAAAGGTTTCATTCGTGTTTCAACACGTATTCCACCCATGTCTGAGATACTGCATGTCAATTAATCAG
>JAFZIJ010000166.1 GCA_017554445.1 Victivallales bacterium | reverse complement strand
CTTCGCGCAAGGATGGCGTGACGACGTTCCATGGGACGGTGATGTCGTTGTCTCCGAGGTAGTCTTTGATCATTCTGGCGACTTCGGCATCCGGGATGATTTCCACGGGCATGATGTAGCGGGAAAGTATGACGCTGCGGCCGCCACGGCCACGCATCTGTCTTGTGACCGGTCCGGAAGTAGCCCATTTGGCATATCCGACTGGATCTTTCGCGCCTTCTGCCCTGTAGCCGCTTTCAATGTCGCTCTTCAGGACGCGACATTTGACCGTGACCATTCGGGATTTGTCATAGGCGACAGCAAACTGATCATTTAGGACGCCGGGTTGCGAATGGAAATATGGATTGTAGGCGGCGCCGACTGAACCTTTTTCCCCTGAATCTCGCATGTCGCTTTTCAGCGGGAACTTGCCTTTTTTGTTGATAAGTTCCGGATGTTCCTCGGACTTGTATGCCTTGCCCAGTTCCATTCCCTCTCCACCTTTGGTGGCCATCGGAGGATAAAGTTTTCCGTCATCGCCGAGGAGAGCGGAGCGGTAAGTCGTGATATACTTTCCATCTTCGTTGAATTCCTCGTCGATTTTGCGGTCCGTTACCAATGAATAACGGATGTCCGGATCCTCGCTGGAGAATGTGCCGACATTGTCCGTGACGGACTTAATCTGATTGGGCTCCATGGCGACATACATTTTAGGCTGTGGCATACCCATGCCAGTCGGATCAATGATGATGCCGTCATAATCCCCTTGGTTGAAGGCGTCAAGGATGTCCGCCTGATTGTTATCCCATATTTCTATGGCGTCGTATTTGGATATGTTCCTGCTGTAGTTTTCTCTAAACCATTTGCTGTTGATCTTCAATGGTTTTTTGATGTTCAGATAGACATAGAACAGATGGGAATCGGCGTCTTTTTTGCCGTATGGAATGGTATAATCAATTCCAATTGATTCACTGCTGGTGAAAAAGAATCCAACTTCGTCGGCGTTCCATCTTTCGCCAATCCTGTTTTTGTCGAAAACCGTGAATGCGCCATTGGTTGTCCCGTGATAGACGGGCTTTGGCTCGCCGTTTTCATCGACGACGCTACTGGTGTTCTGCTCTTCGTTTTCCCAGTCGCCAAACCATTTCTTAAAGGATGGAGTGTGGACTTGTACCCACTGGCGAGGCGACAGATTCGTCTTGCTGCCGTTTGGTGCCTTCATCCACTGTTTCGTCCCTTGATATTTGGCGAACACGTCTCGGAACTCCTGTGTTTCATTGTCCAGGTTGAGGTCCATGCCTTCAGCAGCTTTCTTCTGCGCCTCTGTGAGTGAATAGCGGATGTCCGGTTCGCGTTTGTTGAAGCGCTTGGACAATGGAATGACCTTGCCGTCTTCGTCATAGGTAATCGGATCGGCGGATTTGATTTGCTCCGGATTTTTGATTACGATAGCAACTCCGCGGTCCTTTACCTCGTTCCCATAGCCGCCTGTTGCGCCTTCGTCAAGATAGATGACATTGTAGTCGTAACTGTTTTCTTCGAAAAATTCCACAAGATCGTCACCGTCCGTCCAGTCTGGCAGGCCTTTTTCCGTGAGCGGTGTGCCATTCCCCCATTTTCCGAAAAACTCGTCTTCGAAAATTTCGCGTTCAGTATTGTTCCGCGTGTCAAAAGGCTTGTCTGTTTTTAGATAGACGCCATACGTCCTTGGCTTGTCAGCCGTCTGCTTGTATCCGTTGCTGCTTGCGCCTTGTTTCTGATATACGTCTGCATACGTTTTATCCTCGGTGAAGTATTGCCATCCACGGAATACGTTGAATGTGCCATTCGGTGTTCCATGATAGGCTTTTGTGGTGTATCCGGCTGCCTGGGCCACCTTGTCCACCATCTTCTGCGCTGTCTTGGTGTCGCCATTGTTGACGGCGTCCATGTACGCTTTGTCGTCTTCTTTGGAAACCAATGAGTACCGGATGTCCTGATTCTCGCCGGAAAACGTTCCGACGTTGTCCGTGGCGGACTTGATCTGCGTGGGGCTCGTTGCCAGATAGGTCTTGTGGAAGCCGGAATTGACCATGAGGCCGTCGTTTTCAGGTCCCATTGTCGAGGTTCTGGATGGATTCCTTATATTGAGGAAACATTCAAGGACTCTCCGACCATACGTCTGGGCGGAATAATAGTCATCCGTGAAATAATAGCCGTTTCCATAGAGATTGCCGTCGCGGTTGTTCTTTGCCCCGCCTTTGCCCATCTTGACATCGGTGAATTCATAGAATCTGGACTTCGTCCCATGGTACACGACCATCGGCTCGCCGTTTTCGTCAATGATTTTTGTGGATTTTTCAATTGATTCCTTGAAATCGTCAAGCAGTTGATGTACTTTATCTTCTGTCGCCTGCGCTGGGGTGTCCGTTCCGCTTTCGGAACGTTCCGGCACCAAGATACCCGCAGGCTTTTCTATATCCATGGCTTCGATGGTATATAACTTGTTCGATTCGCCTGACGTGAATTCCTTGACGCTTATCTTTACCAGCAGTGGTTGGCCATCGAATAGGAAAGGCGCGTAGAGTCTGTGCATGTACTTGATGCCTTGGCGGTTTCCTTCTTCTGGCGTATGCAATTCCCGCGAATGGGAATACAGTTTTTCAAGATTGGCCGCCGCCGCAATATGGGCATGGTGTGAAACGGATTTGCTGACGGCCTTGCCGGAGAATATCTTGTCAATGCTCGCGTGAGAAAGAATGGCGTGAAGGCCATCCCCGCTTTCCATGTCCTTTCCGGATAGCTTCAGAAGGACTTCGCGCCCCTCATCGTATGATCGAACATCGATGTCGGGCGTAGCGTTCGAAACCATCTCCCAGTCTCCCGCCCATTTCTTGAATGAAGGCGTGCGAACCTGTATCCACTGGCGGGCGGTGAGCTTGCTGTCTTTGCCGTTTGGGGCTTTCATCCATTGCTTCGTACCGCGGTATCTGGCATAGACGTCGCGGAACTCTTGCGTTTCCTTGTCCAGATCGATGCCGTCATTCTTCGCGGCGGTCTTCAATTCCGCGTCGGAAAGCGAATGGCGCACAGCGTCTTTTTCGGTGACGGCGCTTTTTCCTTTTAAATCAAGCCCCAAGTATTCATAGGACTTGATGGGGATCATGTGCTTCTCTCTTATGCTTGTCCCGTCGCTCAAGGATGCGTCAAGCAGCAATCCGCTTCTTAATGCCGGCAAGACGTACTTTTCGTCCTTCGGTGGAACGTTGGCCAAGAAGAAATTGGCGGACGAGCTGGCTCTTGACAATTGTCTGGCCAGCGCGTACAGTCTTGCCTCGCTGATGCTTTTCATGCCGATGATCGGCAATGAGGCTATGCAGGTGATTTTCAATTGGGGCGTGGTCCCGAAAAGGACGAGGGATCCGTTCGGCAATGAGTCGGCGTCCTGTATTTTCTTCGCTGCGAACGCGACTTGCCGGGGATTGACCAAGGTCATGCCGAGCATTGCGTTTGGCATGGATGGGTTTTTCGACGGATCGTATTGGTTTTCATCGGTGGACGGGGAGAGAGGAAGCGCCTCTCTTATCTGCCCCATGGCGTCGATTACTGAATACTGTTTGTGGTCTATGACAACATGCCCCAAGAAGTTTCTGTTCTTGAAGTTTTTTATAATGGCGGCGGTTACGTTGACATCCGGGCCGCTGATGGCCATGGTTCCGGATGGATGATTGTGCAACAGATAATATCCGTCGGCTCCGGACTTGTCATATTCGGCCTTCAGCCGGTCTAGGAATTGATTGGCATCATTGCCGACAAAAGCAACGGAAGCTCCCGGCATTCGAGACGTCGCGGCGTTTGCATATACGACCTTGCCGTCTTTTACAAAGACATACCGGAATGTCTCAAAATGCGGGTTTCTGTAAATCTGGGCCGCGTCGGCTAGATCTTCCGCAGATGCAATCGTTTTCCCCACAAGCGATGTGGCAGAAACGGACTTATAATCCTTTGTGACGGAGAGACCGAGTAAGGAACCGCCGCACCGCCGCAGGCAATCCACGGCATCTTTTTTAGCATTTGCCTGATTTGCCTTTTCTCCTTGGGAGTGAGCGTCGTTTCTTTCTTCATAGTCAATATCGAGGTTGGATTGGGGTGAATATGGCTTCTTCTTCTCGTTCAACGAATTAATGTACCGCTGAAAGGCTCCCTTGTCAATCCGCTCCTCCTGTCCGCCGAGCGAGTATTTACGTGAGCTGATGATTTCGGCGGACGTGTCCGCCATGCGCTGCACGAGCGTCCCTTTCGTGACCTTGTCGCCGATGAGCGTCTGGCCCTGGAGCTCCGCGCGGGCCCCTTCGATGTAGGCGTCAAGCACCTGGCGGACAGCCTTGGAGCTGACCTGCGAGGCATTGCCGAGAGCGAGGAAGATGGGCTTGTCCGCGTCCGGCATGTTCTCGGACGGATCAAAGTTCATCTGGTTCGCATAGTCGCCCGCGAATTTCATGCCGGATCGCTTCCATTTCACGATGTCGCGTGTTGCCTTTGACAGTTCCGGACGAAGGTCGAAATCCTTGTTTTTCAAGGCGATGAGGTTCAGTTTCGCAGCCTTCACGGCGAGGGCCGACTTGAAGTCGGCGAGGCCGAGATTGCGGGCGTCATTGACAAGATCGCCGACGAGACGCGTGCGGTCCTCCTCCTTCAATCCGGAGAAGAGGAGGGACATCATGGCGTTTTCCAGACGGTCGTTGAATTTGTCGGTCGGGCGTCCGTCCACGAGGTCGCCGTCCTCCTTGGCCAGCATGGCGTAGGCCGCCTTGACGAAGGTGGAGTTGGCCTCGGAGACAAGGCGGTCGGAGTCGGCGTCGGGAAGCATGGATAGGACTTTGCGCCCCTCGTCGGTCGCGAAGACGGTCGCGTCCGCGGCGGCACGCTGTCCGGCATCGACGGAGCGCGTCGTCGTGAGATTGCCTTTCTTGGCCTGCTCGATCTTGGCGTCGCGGGACATGCCCTCCGGCAGGTAGGCGATGAGCATGGGGATGCGGGCATCGTCCGGGAACGGGACTTTCAGGCGCTTCGCCTCGGCGGCGAGTTTCTCGTTGTAATCCTTGTCCGTGCCTTTCTCGGCCATGGCCCGGCGGATCATGACGCCGGTATTGTGGATGACGACGTCGCCGGTGTCCGGATCGACGACGGGGATGCCCTGCGACGTGCT
>JAFZIJ010000165.1 GCA_017554445.1 Victivallales bacterium | reverse complement strand
TGATTAATGATTAATGATTAATTACTCATTACTCATTAATCATTGATCATTGAAAAAGCAGCGCACCAGGCGGCGATACGCGAATCAAGCTTGTCGCCCGCCTGGACGCGTTCCTTCAGATATTCCTCTAATTTATTTAAAGGAATAAGATTCACGTCGATCTCCTCTCCATCATCCAGATGCTGTTGCGGTGTCTTGTTTTCCGGCAGTGTCTCATCGACGGACATGCGAAAAATCGTCACCATCTCGCCAGTCATTCCTGCTGAACTGCATGTTGGACCGCTCTGCCATTCAATCGTTCCGACATATCCCGTCTCCTCCTTCAATTCGCGTATGGCGGCGACAGACGGCTCTTCGCCATCGTCGATCAGCCCCGCAGGACATTCAATGCAATACGCATCGATAGGAACACGGAATTGCCGCAGCACGACCAGACGGTTGCTCGGCTTCAACACCGCCAGAATATAGACGGCCGCCTGCGCCTTCTGCCGTTGCGCCGCCTCCCATTTTCTCGCAACGCCTTTGGAATCCGTATATTCGAGCAAATCCAGCCGCAGAAAACGCCCTGCAGCCAGTTCCGTTGTTTTCACAATCTCCGGTCTCATATCAATCTCACGAGCCTTTTGGTATTTGGCTTTAAGCTTTTAGCATTAGGCTTTTAGCTCTAAAACGTCTTGATCACGTTCAAATCATCATCCAACTGCACGAATTCCGCTTTGTAGCCAGGCTCGATCCGTCCGATGTCGTGGATTCCCAACGAGACGGCCTGGTTCAACGACGTCGTCCGAATCAAATCCTTCAACGGCAGTCCCGTCACAGCGGCAACGTTTTTCAAGGCCTCACCAAACGTCACATCCATCGCGCCAACGGTCATCATCAATCGGTCCAACCCCTTTGTCTTGAACATGAAGCGAATCAACGGCGCGTTTTCCGCCGCCTTGTCTCCCGCGAATTCCAAGCTGAATCCGTCTTCGCCAAGCCCTGTGAGAACGACAGGCAAGCCAGCTGTTTCAAAACCGCCGATGTCGCGCACACCATTCTGCAATGCTTCCTCCAAAACGGCGTAATCCGTGCAGCATCCGCCACAGCACGGCACAATACCTTCTTTCCGAAGCTTTTGCGAAAAGTCCATCGCACCAGGAAGTTCAACGTCAAACGTCACTTTGCGAATCACGCAGATTTTTTGCAACGCCTTCACTTCCAGAAAATCCGTGTTCTTATACGGCCCCGCCAGATGGACACCTAAAACACGTGCAGCGTTGCTGTTAGCTTTCTCCATGACGGTTGCCGTCTCCTTGCACTGCTTGGCGATCATGTCATAGTCCGACTCCTCCACAGCCGCCAGCAGATTCATGACACCTGCCTTCTTCGCCTGAATCAACGACATATGAATATCCTTTCCCTTCGGCAAACAGGCATGGATGTCGAAGAAGCCAGGCGCCAGCCAATGGCCGTCACAGTCGATCGCCTCGTCGAACGACGGCAACGCCATGCTCGGCGGATATACTTGCACGACAACACCTTCCTCTTCCAACACAGACGCATTGGGCAGATCGACACCAGGCGACAGAATTCGGGCGTTTGTATAGAGTCTTTTCATGAGGTCCCCATCAAACTAGTTGCTGCGCAGATCCAGAAGGCGCTTCATCAACGCCGCGTGATCGAAGCTCGTCCCCGCCACGCCAAAGCTGTCATGGAGTTCGCAGTAAAGCTTGTACAATTCATCGTAAATCACTTTTGCGGAAGGCACAGGACGATAGACCTTGTCTTTGAACGCGCAAATCTTGGCCTGCGCGGAAGGCACGTCTGGATAGACGCCCGCCGCCAACATGCCCATCATCGCCGCACCCAACGCACACGTCTGAGCCGACGCCGAAATCAACATCGGCCGGCCGAGAACGTCCGCGTAGATCTGCATGAACAGCGGACTCTTGTCCGCGATTCCGCCGCAGGCGATAACTTCACCGACTTCCACGCCATATTCCTCCAATCGATCCAGAATGCGCCGTGCTCCGAAAGCCGTCGCTTCCAATAAGCAACGGTAAATTTCCGCCTGTGTCGTCTGCAATGTCAGCCCCATGATGAGGCCTGTCAGCCGCGCATCCGTCAGAATGCAACGGTTGCCGTTCTCCCAGTCCAATGCCAAGAGGCCACTCTGACCAGGCTTCAGCGCCGCCGCTTCATCCGTCAGTTTCCCGAACAGCGACGCATCGCCGCCACAGACCTTTCCGACAAACCAGTTGAATATGTCGCCAACGGCCGTCTGGCCTGCCTCGATTCCTTTCACGCCTGGCATGAGAGAACCTTCCACGATTCCGCAAACGCCTGGAATATCAGGCACTTCCATTTCCGGTTTCGATACCATGACATCACAGACGGACGTGCCGATGATTTTCACCATACGACCGTTTCCGACACCTGCGCCAACCGCGCCAAGATGCGCGTCCAACGAACCGACCGCAACCGGAATCCCGCTCGGCAGACCGAGCTTGGCGGCCCATTCCGCACACAAACGCCCAGCCATGTTGTCCGCCGTATAGGCCTTCTGCGGCATGCGTTTGCGCATTTCACCAAGCTCCGGTGCCAACGCGCTCATGAATTCAACGTCCGGAAAACCGCCCCATTCGTCGTTATACATCGCCTTATGGCCTGCCGCGCAAATATTTACCTTCAAATCCGCAACAGCCTTCACGCCGCACAACAACGCAGGGATGTAATCCGCCATCTCCAGCCAGACATAGGACGCCTTGAAAACTTCCGGAGCGACATTCAGGCAGTGGAGCATCTTCGAAAACAGCCATTCGGATGAATACGTCCCGCCACACTTTTTCAAATACTGCGGACGCAACTCCTGCGCTTTTTTCGTGATGAATTCCGCTTCCGCAGCGGAAGAATGATCCTTCCACATCCAAGCCTTCGCGTCAAGATTCTCAGCAAAACGCTCCTGGAAGGCCAGTGGTTCTAGATTTTCATCAACAGGAAGTGGCGTTGAACCTGTGAAATCCACGCCGATACCTACAATCTTCTCAACGGAAAACGCAGGAGTCGATTCCAACGCGGCCTTCACCGCCGCAGGAACGGTCGCCGCCAGCCCGTCGATGAAATCGCCTGGACATTGACGCGCAATATGCGGATTGCTCTGCGACAGATACACCCCAGCCTCGCCGCCGCGGTAGTTCCAAACAGAGACGCCGGCCTCATGGCCGTCAAAACAATCCACAATCAGACAACGTACCGAGTTGCTTCCGTAATCAATGCCGATGGCGTAACATTCGCCTGCCTGCATGCCATTACTCCTTATTAATTCATAATTCATAATGCATAATGCATAATTTTCAATCAATTATGCATTATGCACAATAGTCATAAACTCTGCAAAAATGCGGCTTTCAGCTTTTGGCCTTAAGCTTTCGGCTTTCAGCTTTTAGCTCCGCCGAAGGCGGTTCTCATCAGCCATAAGCCATAGGCCATAAGCGCCTTTGTCCCTAAAGGACAAAAGCTTACGCCTGGCTCTTCGCGAAGTCCACGTCTGTCTTCATAGTCGATTTCTTCACAAACGTCGAGCTCTTGATCAGCTTCTTCAGATGGGCTTCGAACTTCTTCTCGTCCAGCGGCAACTCGACACGCTTACCAGTCATCATCGAATACAGCATCGCATTCGCCATTTCAACGGAATGGATACCTTCCTCCGCAGGAGCGATCAGTTTCGCACCGTCCAGAATCGCCGCCACGAAATTCTTCTTGATACCGACATGCTGTTCACCATTGCCGCCGCCGACAGGAATATCAACATTCCAAACAGGGGGGACTCCGAACGAACTCTTCGTCGTCTTCGAATATTCATCCGCGGGAACCTCATTGCGCGTAAACGTCAGGCGTCCGCCTTCGCAGACCAGTTTGCCGCGTGTTCCGACGATTTCGAGGCGGTTTGTTCCAGGAGCCTCGCCAGTCGTCGTCACGAACACGCCTGTTGCGCCGTTCGGATATTCGTACAAAGCCGTGATTTCATCTTCGACTTCGATGTCATGGTATTTGCCGATACCGCCGATCGCGGTGACGGCGGAGGGCATGCCGCACAGCCATTGGAACAAGTCAAGATTGTGCGGGCACTGGTTCAATAGCACACCGCCGCCTTCGCCTGCCCACGTGGCACGCCAGCCACCGGAGCGATAGTACGCCTCGCTACGGAACCACGCCGTAATGATCCAGTTCGTCCGCTGAATCTTGCCAAGCTCGCCTTTTTCGATCAGCTGCTTGATCTTGATGTAATGCGGATCCGTCCTCTGGTTAAACATTGCGGCGAAGACCAGTTCAGGATGCGCCTCGTGGGCGGCGATCAACCGCATGGCATCCGCCTTGTGGACGGAAATCGGCTTCTCCGTCAAAACATGCAGTCCGTTGTTCAACGCATCGATACCGATGGTCGTGTGGAAATAATGCGGTGTCGCGATCAGCACGGCATCGACATCACCGCTGCGGATCATCTTTGCACTGTCCGTATATCCTTTAATATCAGGATACTTCTTCAGCTTCGCGGCGTCGATATCACAGACCGCCGTCAATTCGCAACGCGGAATCTGGCCGGCCTTGATATGCTGGATGTGACCGGAACCCATGTTTCCCAGGCCGATGATGCCTAAACGTACTTTGTCCATGTTTGCTCCTGAATGAATGTTCTTCCTATTGTCTGGTGATATATCTTCCATGAAAATTTAACATCCGACGCGCCTTTTTCAATCCATGCGTGACGCTATTGCTCATCCCCAACCGTGTCCCGCGGCAGATACGGCATTACAATGCGGAAACCAACATCCGACGGTGCCACAGCCGTATCGTCGGCACGTTCCAATGGCAGATACCGGCTCGGCGTCGAGCTTGACGCCCCTTTGATCTGCGGAAACACGCCGCCACTTTCAGGAAAGTCCGAACTTGTCCATTCCCGTACATTGCCCGCCATGTCGTAAACGCCGTAGGGCGAGACATCCATCGGAAACGATTCTGGCTTCGCCCACAGCCCGAACTCCTTGCGGGCGACCTTGTTCTCATACGTGAACGCGTATTCCGTCACGAAGACATTCCCCCATGGATACAGGCGGCCATCCGTGCCGCGCGCCGCCTTTTCCCACTCCTCGGCGGTCGGCAAACGGCATGGGCGGCCACAGCGCTCGCCATACCATGCGCAGTAGGCCTGCGCCGCCTCGCGCGGAATACCCACTACCGGTTTGTCCAGATCTATCTCCGCAATGGGCTTCCCGCTACGATTCCATGCGTTCTTCGGCAGGTTGCTGCCACGAGAGAGCAGCACACGGCTCATGTACGCGTTCAGAAGCTTTGTGTCCTGCAGTGTCAGCCAGAAGGCGATATACTCGCGGTTCGTTACTTCGCGCCGCGAAATGAAAAACGGCTCCACGTTCGCCTCATACTCGCGCTTGTAGGGCGATTGCGCCCCACCGACTACGCATGTCCCGCCAGGAATATAAACCATCCCTTCGGGAACCTCCCGGGGGATGTCGATCATCAACTGCTTGCTCTCGCCATGCTTCAGCGTCACAGGGAAGGACAGATCCGGAGCGCCATCAAGACGCAACGTCACGATGTACGAGCCCTTGCCCAAGGCGAAATTATAGACAGGCGTATAGAGCAAGTCGTCGTGGACGGGAACACCCGTGACCATCACGCCCTCCTCCGTCTGCTCCGTGAAGCTGATCATCACGTCCGCCCCGGGGGGATCGCTCTCCACCTGCAGATGGCAGACGCCTAGAAGCGCCGTCTCCATGTCCCGTATCAATGTGCGCATCTTGTAGCTGTAGGCCTCCAGATCGCCGCCCATCGCCGCTGACATGATAGCTCGTATCTTCCTCAATTCCTTTATCTTGCCATGTTTGAGGCAAAATTCGATCTGTGCCGTCATGATACGTTCGCGCCATGTTTGGATCATTAACTGCGCACCATGGTGAAGCCCCGCGACAGAGTTCAACAACAGATTCGCCTCATTGAAATGGCTCTCAATTTCATCCTGAAGTTCCTCGTATCGCTCTGGACTCAGTGTTTCATCCCTGTCGGATGACGCCGCCGCGTCCAAAGGCGCGGCGGCGTCACGTTCAAGCTGCTTATCCAACTTGTCCAGTTTGAACTCCGCCGTCGCCACGCTCACTTGCACTTGCCTCATCGTTCGCTTGAAATACAGAGAATCCAGAAACGACGACACCATCAAGTACATGAAAATGGCAATGATACAACTCAAGATCGCGCTCGTCTTGATGGGATTCCGTTTGCTGAATTTCATGATCCGCACATACAACGGCGCCTTGTAGGACGAAACAGGCAACCCTTCCTGATGGGCCATAAGATCCTTGATCAGCTCGCCGACCGCCTGGTAGCGTTTCTCCTTGTCCACCGCCATCGCCTTCAGGCAAATCGCCTCCAGTTCGGGGGATATTGAAAATTTGCGTTCCGTCTGTCGCGGACGCTGGTAAATGCCGCGAGCCACAGCGTTGAATATGTCACTCTCTTCAGCCAGTTCCTCAAAGGGGTTCCGGAACGTCAGCAGTTCATAAAGAATAATGCCCAAGGCATAGATGTCCGAGCGTGTATCAATGTCCTCTACATCGCCATTCACCTGTTCGGGAGACATGAAGCGCGGTGTCCCGTTCAACTGGCCATTCTGAGTCAGATTACCGTTTGTCAACGATACACTGCCCCCGGTCGCTGACGGCGCAGTCGACGACACGCCCGAATCCATGCGGGGGCTGGCAGGCTTGTGCCGCCCGGGGACGTGCGTGCTACTCGACGCGTCCATCTTTTTTACAAGCCCCCAGTCGATGATCGTCACTTCGCCATAGTTTCCCACCAAGATATTCTCCGGCTTCAAGTCACGATGGATGATCCCTTTACTGTGTGCATAGCTGATCCCCTGGCAGATTTTCAGGAAAATCGACATCAGGACGCTGCTTGTATATACCCGCGTGTATGCAGGATTCCGCAACGACAACTGGTTAATGATATGGCGCAATGAAGCACCGCGCAATCGTTTCATCGTAAAATAGACGCCGCGCGACGGACTGACGCCTATCGAATGGATAGGTACGATGTTCGGGTGCTCCAGCTGAGCCGCCGCTTTCGCCTCACGGACAAGCCGCTCAATCTGGTCAATGCTGTACTGATGCTTCAGCCTCAACGTCTTGACAGCCACAGTACGGCCCAATGTCCCGTCCTGCGCCGTGAAAATCTCACCCGTTCCGCCATGCGCATATGGCTCAATGTTTTCAAGCATCGGCTCAGATGAGACATAGCGAAAACCGAGCTCGTCCAGAACACCGTGCATGAATTCGTCGGGATTCGACGGCGCAACCGACCGTTCCTGTCCATCATCGTCTTCGTTGGCAGGAGGCGGAAAAGGTGATCCATGGCTGTCTTTCGATGTCATTGCAC
>JAFZIJ010000010.1 GCA_017554445.1 Victivallales bacterium | reverse complement strand
TTCATGGCGTTCTCACAGGTTAGCGATTAAAGGTTGAAATAAATTCTATCTAAAAAAACGTTTTTTCTTTGTGGACATCATTTGTCATTTTGGAATCAGAGAAACCCTTCATTTCTCTATAAGCGCCGTAAAATAAAGATAAACGTTTAGCAATGAACAATGAGCAAATACTGGAAATTTGCGTCAAACGGATTAAATATCCCCCCAATACGTCCAATGAAATCAAATAACAACTTGCCGACAAGTTTGGTAATCATCGAACCGCCGAAGACGTGGCGCGGAATAAACGAGTTCGACATGCCCAGTACCGGCATTGTACTGGAAGCCATAACAGCGCGAGTGCGTCATAAAGAAACGTTTATCAGAAACTTTAACGCTGCCGCCTTTGACGCCAGATTGTTTGACCGCTGGGCGGCAATAACGATGGATACGCCGACCCAGGGAGCGGTTGTTAAAGTTTCGCCGATAAAGAGGCAGTAGGCAGTAGGCAAGAGGCAATAGTAAATATCACTACTGCCTACTGCCTTATCAAATCATTTCTCATCCAGAATTTCGACAGCTTCGAACTTCTTTCCTTCGAGCATTTCCAAAGAAGCGCCGCCGCCGGTGGAGACGTGCGTTACTTTGTCGGCAAAGCCGAGCTTCTTGACAGCCGCCGCGGAGTCGCCGCCGCCGATGATGGAGATGCAGTCTGTATCGGCAATCGCCTGAGCGACAGCAATGGTTCCCTTGGCGAAGGACGGCATTTCGGAAACGCCCATCGGACCGTTCCAGACAACCGTCTTGGCGCCTTTGATCAGGCTGGCGTACAGTTCAGCGGTTTTCGGACCAATGTCCAGTCCTTCGTAGCCGTCCGGAATCTGACCGGCGTCAACGGTGAGCTTGTTGCATTCTTCAGCAAAGGCGTCGCCGCAGTTGGTGTCAACCGGAAGAACGAGCTTGTCGCCGCCTTTGGCTAAGAGTTCTTTCGCCAGGTCGACTTTGTCAGCTTCAACCAGAGATCCGCCGACTTTGCCGCCTTTGGCCAGTTCGAACGTGTACGCCATCGCGCCGCCGATGAGAACCTTGTCACAGACTCCCAGCAGGTTGTTGATGACGTTGATTTTGTCGGAAACTTTGGCGCCTCCGAGAATGGCAACGAACGGACGGGTCGGAGCGCTGATGGCGTCGGAGAGGAACTTGATTTCCTTTTCAACCAGGAATCCGACAACTTTGTCTTTGCCCGGCATGGCGTTAGGAACGCCAACCATGGAGGCGTCGGTGCGGTGGCAGGTGCCGAACGCGTCGTTGCAGTAGGCGTCTGCGAAGGCTGCGAGCTTCTGAGCGAATTCTGCGTCGCCCTTCTTTTCGCCGTCGTTGAAACGAAGGTTTTCCAGAACGAGGGTTTCGCCGGCTTTCAGAGCGGCAGCTTTAGCCTGAGCGTCTTCGCCGATTGTGTCGGTTGCAAAGAAGACGGGAGTTCCCAGCAGTTCGCCCAAACGGACAGCAGCCGGTTTGAGTGAGAATTTGGAGTTGTCCTGTCCGGACTTTGGACGTCCAAGATGGCTCATGAGAATCAGCTTGCCGCCGCGGTCCAGAACGGACTTGATCGACGGAAGAGCCATACGGATGCGAAGGTC
>JAFZIJ010000164.1 GCA_017554445.1 Victivallales bacterium | reverse complement strand
CCTCCGACGGCGGGGACGCCGCCGCTACCTCCGACGGCGGGGACGCCGCCGCTACCTCCGACGGCGGGACGCCGCCGTTACATTATGCCAAAAAAGCGTTCAGGCAGCGGAGTGTCTTGTCCACGGTTGGGTAGTCGGAGAAAAGGAAAGTGCGCGGCTTCAAGGAGTCGTCCGTTTCAAGGCGTGATTTAAGTTTTTCGTCTTTTAATAGAAAACGATCGATGCCGATGACGAGCGGGGCGGACGGATTCTTTTCCAGCCAGTCGAGTCGCGTCATGACTTGCGTGGCGTGCCATCGATGGAAGAGTTCGAGATGGACAAGCGTGCCATTGGCATGCTGGAAGGAGAAATCCGGGAAGACGATATCGTTGCCGTCGCCTCTGATGAAAGGCGCGTTTCCTACGATGGTCCAGTCTTTTACAGATTCTTTGAAATAACTGTGGAAAAGTTGTATTTCCTCTGGAGCGTACGCCGTGAAATTATGGTAGTGTGAAACGAGTCTGGAGGATTCATCCAATACAAGAAAACGTTTACTGGCCTTCCATTCGATTTCCGCGCGCATGCTCCAATGGCCCAATGCGCAGACGGCAGGAAAGAAACAGGCCAGCTGGAAACCGTAGCGTTTGGACTGGTCGAAGATGGAGGCTGGGCCGTCGATGACAATGGATAGTTTGTCTGGCGTTTCTGAAGTGGCGTTGTCCGCCGTGATACGGGCGAGAAGGCGGAAGAATTTCAGGTATTTGAAGAGACGGCGGAGCTTGGCGGGATCTGTGTCGTGGACGGTCAATTGGATGCTTCCCGCATGAAGGAGAAGGCCTTGCACGAGGCCGCAGTTGTAGCGCTCAAGCACTTGTTGCGGGGTGATGAACGACAGTTTTACGAGACGGTCGTTTTCGGGAAGGTCTTCATAGATGGACTCTCGATTGGCCAGTGGATTATCCGCCGTCGCTGCCGCAAGCCGTTGATGATATTGCTCTTCCGTCTGGCCTGGATTGGCGCGGATGATTTCCGCCGCCTTCAGAAAAAGATCGAAGCGGGCGGAGGGGTAGTCCATGTCCTGCGGCGACGAGAAGACGGCCTGGTCATCGACGATTTTCATGATGCCTTGCGCAAGTTTGGGCGTGCGATAGCCTTGGGCGGCCTGCGCCGTGAGTTCTTCAATCTCTTCGCGGACGGGGCTGTTCGTCGGATCATATGCCGCGATGAAGCGTTCGGCGAGATCCAGCAGTTCGATGTCATCCGTGGCGACGAATTGCGGTTTCAGCCTGCCATTGGCTATCTTACATAGAATCAGGTCTTTCGTAAGCACGGTGGTGTCTTCTCCTTTCGCTGACGTAGGATTCGGAAGTTCCGGCGGAGATAAGTTCGTAGAGGACGGCCTGTTTTCCGGCGGCGGGACGCAGGATGCGGCCGAGCCGTTGGACGTGTTCGCGGATGGAACCGGAGCCGGAGACGACGATGCCTACGGAGGCTTCCGGAACATCGACGCCTTCGTTAAGTATTTTCGACGTCACGAGCACGGGGAGAACGCCTTGCCGGAAGGCGTCCAGCAGCGAACGGCGTTCGGCGATTTTCGTATGATGCGTCAAGACAGGCAGGCTGAACCGCTGCCCGATCTGGTAGGCGGTCTGGTTGTCCGCCGTGAAGATGAGAATGCGCTCTTGCGCATGTTCGTTGATGAGCTGCCAGAGGAGATCAAGCTTGCCTTTTCCCGCGCGGGCTATTTCGCGTTGTCTCATATAGGCTTTCAGCGCCTCACGTCCGTTGCGCTGACGGACACATGCGCGAAGGAACATATTCCAACCGTCTCGCGCAGAGAAATTAATGCGATTGGCGCGGATGAAATCCGTGTAGATTTGACGTTGGTGAAGATATTCGTCCAATTCATCGTCGTCCAACGCGACGGGAATCGTTTCCGTTCGATATTCGGACAGTGCGTTGCCTTCCATTTCGTCGATGTCCTTTCGGAAGCAGATCGGGCCGACGAGACGGTCGAGCGCGTCATCCATGCCGTCGTCCCGTTCGGGCGTGGCGGTGAGGCCAAGGCGGAACGGCGCAATGCAGAATTTCGCAAGTGTCTGGTAGGTAGGGCCTGGCAGATGGTGGCATTCATCGACGACCAATAAGCCAAAGCGGTCGCCGATGGATTCCATCATAAGGACGGCGGAATCATAGGTTGATACCGTCAGATCCTGCACGTCCTTCGAGCCGCCGCCTAGCAGGCCGACGGGCAGACCGAAGGCCTTCTTCAGCTGGGAGGCCCATTGCTCCATGAGGTCGATTGTCGGGACGACGACGAGCGTGGAACGGTTGGAGAGCTCCATGGCCATCTGCGCGACGAATGATTTTCCTGTTCCAGTAGGGAGGACGATGACGCCGCGGCGGCGGGATTTGTTCCAGGCGTCGATGGCCTGCCGCTGGTAGTCCCGCGGGGGGAACAGCGACTGGCGGTGGAGCTGGAGGGTGGCGTAATGGCGGGCTTGGTCGTCATACGGGATGGCGGCGTGATGGAGGGCCATGATGATGTCCGCATATGCGCAAGCCTCTGCTCGCCAAGCGGATACTCGACCATCATAGACGCAGATATCCGTGATGGGAAGCTCCGTGTCTTTGGGGGCTTCAATTAGAAGTGTTCCGTCTTTGAATGAAATTGAAACCATTATAATTCATAGAAGAGATTAAAAACCAAAAAAAATCATATAAATAATGTAATGTGGAATTGCGAATATCAAGAAAAGCTAGTAGATTATATAAAGGTATTAATGTCGATAAATCTGTCCTATCAGCAATAGATTGTTTAAATGTAGTGTTTTAGGTATAAAGGAGTATTGGAAGATTATGCGAACAGTAGGAACGGTGGTCCGCGGCATTCGTTGCCCGATTTTCCGCCAAGGCGATGATTTGGCGGCCCAGGTGGTCTCCGCCCTGAAAGAGTCATGGGAGAACGAAGGGTATTCGATGCAAGACCATGATGTGGTTGCGATTACGGAATCCGTCGTAGCGCGGACGCAGGGCAATTACGTGACGGTTGACCAGATCGCGGCAGATGTGCGATCGAAGTTCCCCGGCGGGGTGGTCGGCGTGGCATTTCCGATTCTGAGCCGCAACCGTTTTTCCGTGCTGCTTCGCGGTATCGCGCGCGGTGTCAAGAAGATGCATCTTCTGTTGAGCTATCCTTCGGACGAAGTCGGCAACCATCTGATGGATCCGGACATGCTGGACGCCAGCGGCGTCAATCCGTATTCGGACGTGCTGACGGAGGCGCAGTACCGCAAGATTTTCGGCGAAAAGGTCTTGCATCCGTTCACAGGCATCGACTACGTCGATATGTACAAAGAAATCATCGGGCCGGAGAAAGTGGAGGTCCATTTCGGCAACGACGTTCGCGCGCTTCTGCCGTTCACGAAGCAGATTCTGACGTGCGACATCCATACGCGTAAACGCAGCAAACGGCTCCTGAAGGCGGCCGGAGCGGAAATCGTCTATGGTCTGGACGACATCTGCACGGCTCCCGTCGAAGCAGGAGCGGGCTACAATGAAAACTATGGTCTGCTCGGCTCGAATAAATCAGACGACGAAAAGGTCAAGCTGTTCCCGCGGGATTGCCAGCCGTTGGTCGAAGACATCCAAGCCCGTCTGAAAGCGTTGACTGGCAAGACGGTAGAAGTCATGGTCTATGGCGACGGCGCGTTCAAGGATCCCGTCGGCAAGATTTGGGAATTGGCGGATCCAGTCGTCTCCCCCGCCTATACGTCTGGTTTGAAAGGAACTCCTAATGAATTGAAACTGAAGTACTTGGCAGATGAAACGCAGAAGACGCAGAGCGATGACGCCGCCGTTCAGGAAACCATTCTTGAAAGGATACGGTCAAAGAAGAAGAATCTGGTCGGAAAGGATGAATCGCTGGGGACGACGCCCCGCCAGTTGACGGATCTGCTGGGCAGCTTGTGTGATTTGACGAGCGGTTCAGGAGACAAAGGAACTCCCGTCGTTCTTGTCCAAGGCTATTTCGACAACTTCGCCGACCGCTGACAGTCGCGAAGGCGACGATAAAGGCTTATGGCTTATGGCCTATGGCTTATGGATTAATGCGTTAAAACTTTAGCCATAAGCAATGAGCCATAAGCGAGCGAAGCTCTGGAGGGCCTCCGTCTGCTCGGCGGTTCGTCACGCTTTGCGAAGGGTAAACCAAACAATAAAAGTGGTATGAAAATGAAAGAGTTCAAATCATTCGTCTGGCTGACGGCCTTGGCGGTCATCACGACATGCCTGCATGCGGAAAACGTGTTGACGCCCGAACAGATCGAAACGCTGGCGGACCGCTGTGTGACGGCGATTGTGCAGAAAGAACTTGATTTGCGGGAACTTGCGGCGGAGTTGAAATTTGACTGGCCTGTTGCGCCGCCCGCCTATACGTTCACGGATCATCAGGAACGGGCGATGGCGCAGGCCATGGCAGCCGCGAAAGAGAAGTATCCGGATTCGCTTGTCGAGGAAGCGAAGGCTGAGGCGGAGAAGCGCTACAGCGTTCTGAAGGTCGGTGACAACGCGAAACTGACATCCAATCGGCAGCCGGTAAGGGTTTATGAAGGCCGAATCCATGCGATAACGGACCAGTTCATCCGCATCGGTCTTACGGGAAACATCTCAACGAAGGATCTGGACGTCGATACGTTGGCGCGTTTTTCCGAGGAGCGGAGCAAGGAGCGGAAGGCGTGGTTTGTCAAGCAGGCCAGCGAACGGATGGAGATCAATCGCCAGACGATGGTCGAGGAGCTCATGCCGGAGATTATGGAGAAAAGTCTTCTGGCGGACGGCTACGCCCCTATTAATAAGGAAAAGAAAAAGCTGAAGGTTTATCTAGGGCAGGGAAACTGGGTGAACAAGAGCGCCGTCCTGCAGGAGAAGGCGATGGCGCTGAAGGCGGAGATGTACAAAGACAAGATCAGTGAGGCGCGGGAGAATCTCTATGGCTCGTTCGGTTACGAATACGATCGCATGATGGGACGGTGGCGTCTTACGAACCATGTCCATGACCTGCCATTGAGCGGTGGCGTGACATTGAAGCGGTCACTTTGGGCGAAGTTGAAGGGACGTTAAGGAAAAAAACACGAAAAAAAGGTGAAAAACGAAAGTTTTTTCAGAAATACGCCAAAAAAAGCGTGTAAATGAATTGCTTTCATGGGAAAAATGTGCTAAATTGGTTAATAGCAGATTATATTTGGATTAAAAAATAAAAAATTAACATAACCATCAAGTTGAGATTATCATCAGGAGTCAGTCATGAAGCTATTCAAAAAACGCAATCGTCTGTTCTGGTCTTTGCTGTTGTCAGCATTTGTCATGGTTTGTCTGAATGTCCGCGCCGCGGATGATGATGACGACGAGGAAGAGGAAGGCGAAACGGATTGGCACGTGGAGCGCGCCAAATTGGAAGCGGAAGTCGAGCGTTCCGTCCAGAAACGTCTGGATCGTGAAGTGACGGAAGAGAAGGTGATCAATGGCCTAAGCCGTACGATTCCGCAGCTTGGTCCGTGGACGTCTCCTGTGAAGGCCCCCGACCTGACGAAGGATGAAGTCGAAGAGGAACTGATGAAGGAAATCCTGAAGGAAGCGAAAGTGAAGTTCCCGGATTCCCGCCGCGAAGAGTTCAAAGGTGAAGCCGAAGAGAAGTACAAGATGTGGAAGCGCAACGATGACGTCGAATTCGTCATCCGCGATGGCATCGGTTCCGATACGCGTGTCATGGGCAAGTTGCAGGAAGTCTCATCTGAGCGTGTGAAAGTCTATCCGCGTCGTACGATCAATGTCCGCGATTTGAACGACGAGACAAAGGCCCGTCTGTATAAGTTCTACCATGACAAGGAAGTGGAAGAATATGTCGCGAACGCGAACCGCCGTTATGATGTCCAGATCGAATCCTACAAGATGGACGAAAAGGAAAAGCGCATTCCGGACGCCTATCTGAAGAGCGGCTATATTCCGAATTTGGCGACCATTATGGAGAATGGCGTGGTCAACAAGCGTCGTCTGGGCCTTCGTCTGACGAGCCCGAATCCGGAGCACTGGGTCGCCCGCAAGGACTATGTGGCTGATTTGTACAAAGCGCTTCGCGAAGAGGCCGGCGCCCGCATGAAGGACGAAGAGTCCAACCGCGTCTTCAAGGCTAAAGGCTACGTGAAAGTCAACAAGAAGACCTTCAAGAAGCTGATCGAGAGCGGAATGCCGGAAGACGATGTCTCTGGCTGGATGCCCCGCGCTGAATATACCCGCTTGCAGCAGGAACAGCGTGATATGATCGAGCAGGAACGCGCCCAGCAGGGTGCTGGCGGCGGCGAACCCGGCATGGAAGGCATGCCGATGGAAATGTCCCACTGACGAATTTAAAAAGGCAGGGGGGTGCCGAATCTGAATATTTTCATGAATCGGCATCCCCTTTTTTGTATGACGGGGAGATGCATGCCGTGACGTGATGCCGCCATGGGGTGGTGGTCGTCGTGAAGACTTGTATCTTGTAGTGGGAGGAAAGGCTGTTTCCAACGAAGTGCGGAGCTGGATGATGGGCAGAAAATCAGTGAAAGTTGATTTCATGGAGTCTCCTGGCCTGCGGGCCAGTGAGGATCAGGAGTTTTTATTGTCCGGGGCTTGTCGCGGCATCCGTCTGGAATTGGAATATCTGAAGACAGAACTCGCGTTCAGTTCGTTGGGGATTGAATCGACGTTTGTGCTGTTTGGCAGTGCGCGGACGTTGCCGCCGGACGAGGCGAAAAAACGGCTGACGGCGGCGAAAGCCGCGTTGAAGGCCAATCCGAAAGACGCGGCGTTGAAAGCGGCTGTCCAAAAGGCGGAAGGGCTTGTCTATCAAAGCAAATACTATCAGGTCGCGCGGGATTTTGCGACGCTGATCACGCGTGAATGCCAGAGCCGCGAACTGGATCCGATCAATCGCTTTGTCATCGTGACGGGCGGTGGCGGCGGCATCATGGAGGCCGGCAACCGTGGCGCAGCCGATGCCGGCGGCATTTCCGGTGGCCTGAACATCACGCTTCCGTTCGAACAATATCCGAACGAATACATCACGCCGGAACTGAGTTTCCTCTTCCATTATTTCTGCATCCGGAAGATGCATTTCCTGAAACGCGCGAAGGCGTTGGCCGCCTTCCCCGGCGGTTTCGGGACAATGGATGAACTTTTTGAAGCATTGACGCTGATTCAGACCAAGAAAATGGATCGGATACCCGTTTTACTATATGGCCGGGATTTTTGGGATAAGCTCATCAACTGGGAGGTCTTCATTGAAAATGGCATGATTTCGCCAGAAGATCTGAACTTGTTCACCTACTGCGAAACGGCGCAGGACGGCTGGAAGGCGATAAAGGATTTTTATCATTTGAACAATTGACAACAAACGGCGTTTGTGGGGACGCCACAGAGGAAGGAGGATTTGAGGTTATATGCTTTTAAGCAAAATCACATCTTTTTTTTCGGACGACATCGGCATTGATCTTGGTACAATGAACACGCTGGTGCATGTCGCAGGGCATGGTATCGTGCTGGAGGAGCCGTCAGTCGTCGCGTTGAACAAAGACACGGGCAAGGTTATCGCCGTTGGAACGCAAGCCAAGGAGATGCTTGGCCGTAATCCGGGCAACATCCTGACGGTTCGTCCGATGAAGGACGGTGTCATCGCGAATGCGGAAGTCGCGGATGAGATGTTGCGTTATTTCATCAACAAGAGCCGCGGCCACTACAAAATCATGCAGCCGCGTGTTATTATCGCCGTGCCCTATGGCATCAATGAAGTCGAGACGCGCGCCGTGAAAGATAGCGCAAAAAAGGCGGGGGCGCGCGAAGTGCGTCTCGTTGAAGAGCCTTTGGCGAGCGCCATTGGCGTGAAACTGCCCGTGGCGGAACCGACGGGTAGCATGATCGTCGATATCGGCGGCGGCACATCCGAAGTCGCCATCATCTCGTTGTCGAACATCGTGGAAGCTGAAAGCGTAAAATGCGGCGGTGACGCAATGGACGACGCGATCAAAGATCACATGATGAAAGTCCATTCGCTTCTGATCGGTGAACGCACGGCTGAAGATATCAAGAAGAAGATCGGTAGCGCGTACAAAGTCGATAACATGCAGGAAGAGATGGAAGTCAGCGGCCGCGAGCTCGGCCAGCATGGCAACAGCCTCCCGCGTACGATGACCATCACGGCGGACGAAATCCGCAAGGCGTTGGATGTTCCTGTGAATCAAATCATTGCGGCCGTTCGCCGTACATTGGACAAATGCAAGCCCGAACTGGCTGGCGACTTGATCAACAACGGTATCCGTCTGGCTGGCGGCGGTTCGCTGCTGCCCGGGCTGGATCGCCGCATTCAAGACCAGACCGGTCTGATGACGATTGTGGCGGATACACCGCTGCACGCCGTCGTGAACGGCTTGGGCGAGCTGCTGAAGATGCCGAATGTGCTCTTCGACCAGCCGCAGAACTCGTCCATCGGCAACGCCTACAAACGGTGACCGTAGTTTGTATATTATTAAGGTATAGTCCTTTTTAGTTTTACACAAGAAAACGCAGTAACAACAAGGAGAAAACGATGTCGCATCCAGTCACGATATTCACGGGTCAGTGGGCGGATTTGCCGTTGGCGGAACTTGCTCCGAAAATCGCTTCATTTGGTTATGACGGTCTTGAACTGGCCTGCTGGGGCGACCACATGGACGTTTTCAAAGCCGCTGAAAACAAGAACTACTGCAAGGCGCAGCTGAATATTCTGAAAAAGAGCGGCCTGAAGTGCTGGGCCATTAGCAACCATCTGGCCGGCCAGTTGGTCTGCGATCCGAACAACGACAGCCGTTCTGACGGTTTCGGCATGGTTCCGAAGAAGTGCAACGGCAAGCCCGAAGCGAAGCGTGAATGGGCCGTCGAATCCATGAAGGCTTCCGCAAAGGCCGCGAAGAACCTCGGTATCTCCGTCGTCAACGGCTTCACAGGCTCCTCCATCTGGCACATGCTCTACAGCTTCCCGCCAGTATCCGACAAGATGGTCGATGACGGTTTCAAGTACTTCGCGAAGATGTGGAATCCGATTCTGGACGAATTCGACAAATACGGCATCAAGTTCGCGTTGGAAGTCCATCCGACGGAAATCGCGTTCGACCTCTACACCGCCAAGAAGGCGTTGGAAGCCATCGACTACCGTCCCGCTTTCGGATTCAACTTCGACCCGAGCCATCTGCTCTGGCAGGGCATGGATCCCGCGCAGTTCATCCGCGAGTTCCCGGACCGCATCTATCACGTCCACATCAAAGACTCGAAGGTCACGCTCGACGGCAAGACGGGCATCCTTTCCAGCCATATCAACTTCGGCCAGCCGAACCGCGGCTGGGACTTCCGCAGCCCGGGCCATGGCGGCGTGAATTTCGAAGAGATCATCCGCGAACTGAACCGCATCGGCTATCAGGGGCCGCTTTCCGTCGAATGGGAAGACAGCGGCATGAACCGTGAATACGGCGCGAAGGACGCCTGCGCGTTTGTCCGCAAGATCGACTTCCCCGCCAGCGACATTGCATTCGACGCTGCTTTTGAACGTTAATCCATAGGTTCTAATAAAAAATATTAAGGCACAAAAAGCAGTTTGTTTTTTGTGCCTTTTTCTTTTAGGAAAACACATTATGTTAAGCCGATTTGAACGTAGCACGCCCGAAGCGGAGGGCGTTTCCAGTAAAGGGCTGAAAGCTTGTCTCGACCGTTTGTGCAAACTCGCAGGCGACGACCAGATGAACAGTTTCATGGTGTTGCGCCATGGCAAAGTCATCCATGAGAACTACTGGCGGCCATACAACGCGGAATTACCGCACAAGCTTTTCTCTTTGAGCAAAAGCTTCACCTCAACGGCGGTCGGTCTGGCCATTTCCGAAGGGCTGTTCGGACTCGACGACCATGTGACGGATTTGTTCGCGGACAAGATGCCCGCCGTCATCAGCGACCATTTGAAGGAAATGACCGTCCGTCATCTCTTGACGATGTCCTGTGGCCAGAAGATGTGCTATGCGCGGCAGATGATGGTCGATAATATTCAGGACTGGCAAAAAGGTTTTTTCGAACAGGAGATTCCGTTCAAGCCGGGCACGACGTTCGTCTATAACAGTTTGGGCACCTACATGTTGTCGGCGTTGGTCACCCGTAAGACGGGCCTGAATCTCGTGGATTATCTCATGCCGCGTCTTTTCGAGCCGTTGGGCATCGCGCGGCCTGTATGGGAGACATGCCCCGCCGGCATTTCAACCGGTGGTTGGGGACTGTATCTGCGGACGGAGGACATCGCCAAATTCGGCGAACTTTGCCTGCGGAGAGGTAATTGGAATGGAAAGCAACTTGTTCCCGCCGAATGGATTGACATGGCGACGTCCAAGCAGATCGACAACAGCAATCATGGCGTTTTGGACTGGGCGCAGGGCTATGGCTTCCAATTCTGGTGCTGCCAGCCGGATGGCGTCTATCGCGGCGATGGCGCGTATGGACAGTATTGCATCGTCATGCCGAAACAGGACATGGTGATTGCGATCACGAGTTCCGTCGGCAACATGCAGGCGATTCTGACGGCGATTTGGGACAAACTGCTTCCTGCCGTGACGGATGAGGCGTTGCCGGAAGACGCGGCGGCGACGGCTGCGTTGTACGAGGCATCACGGAATTTGGAGATGCGCCGTCCCGTCGGTTTCGGCGGCTGTTGCGCGGATTTGCTTTCCGGCGAATATGCGATCGACGACAACTATTACGGAGTCAAGACGTTGCGTTTCAGCTTCGAAAAGCATGGTTGCAATGTAACGCTCGGCAAGACCGATGGAACGGTTGTCACGTTGGGCTTCGGCCGCGATGGATGGCGTTACAACGCCGCCAACTGGTATCCGTTTGAAGACGGTCCGTCGAGTGCGGGAACGATGGCATGGACTGGCAATGGCACGTTGACATTGTTGCTCTGCTGTGTGGAAAGTCCTTTCCGCGTGCAGTTTAAGTGCCGCATTAAGGATGACGGCTCATTAGAGGTCGAAGCTGCAAAGAATTTCTGCTTCTTTTGCGCACAGCAATGGCCGAAACTGATTGGTCAACGGATATAAGGCTTATGGCCAATGGCTAATGGCTTATGGCCAATGGCTTATGGCTTATTTTTGAATTTTAGAGGAAGGTTGAAAGATGAAATATACGATAAATAGGACGACTGTTGCTCCTTCCATGGATTTCGCGTGGGATGGAGCCTGCTGGAAAGATGCCGAAACGGCGGAATTGACGAATCTGCGGCCGGAAGGTAGCGGCCATCGTCCGATTGTCAACGTGCGCATGCTTCACGACGACCGGACGATTTATGGTATTTATCAAGTTCAGGATCGTTACGTTTTGGCGGAGAAGGAAGGCTTTCAGGCTCCCGTCTGCGAAGACTCCTGCGTGGAATTCTTCTTCAAGCCGCCCGTCGGCCCAGGCTATTTCAATCTGGAGATGAGCGCTGGCGGCGCGTATCTGATGTCGTATGTGCGCAATTACAAACGGACAAAGACTGGTTTTGAGGACTATACGATGGTGGAGCCGAAAGACGGGAAGCTTGTGACGGTGAAGACGTCGTTTGGCGGTCGTGTCATGGCTGAAATCACGGAGCCTGTGACATGGTATGCGCAGTTTGCGTTGCCGATGGCGGCATTGGAGCCGTATTGCGGCGCGATTCCGTTATTGGACGACGCGAAATGGCGCGGCAATTTTTACAAATGCGCTGACAACAGCAGCCATCCGCATTGGCTGACATGGAATCCCGTCAGCGAGTTGAACTTCCATCTGCCCGACTGCTTTGCGGAAATTGATTTGGCATAACGCTCAAATGAATTAACACAAAAGCACGGAGATACAGAGTTTTTTCTCTGTAACTCCGTGCTTTTGTATGTTAAACGGTTGCTCAGGAAAGCAACTCTCAGCACTGCCTTAAGCTTTAAGCTTAAGGATTCTAGCTATCTTTATGGCTGTTCCAGCAGTACGCCGGCGGGGCCGGCGGGAATGACAAGGCGGTGATTCCAGAAGATGGCGCGGTCCGGAATGCAGGGGAGGTCATGCCAACAGCGGTCTTCGAGCCGTTGTGGATGGGCGATGTCGCTGATATCAAATGTCGTGATGTCGCCTTTTGAACGGCAGACAAATGTAATGATATTGCCTTCGATGGTCGGCTGGCCTCTGACTTCGCTTGTACCCAACGGAATGGTGACAGGCTTTTCGTCGGTGGTGACAGTTTGCGGGGTGAAGATGTCGAGATTCTTGTTGTCGGCGGAGATGAATTTGCCGTTGAAGGCGGCGAAGGCGTTGTTGTTGTGGTCGAGGCGGAACGTATCCGTCGGCGTGACAAGGATTTGGGGGACGGGGCCGTTCAGATCGAACCAGCCTTGGCCGTGGCCGAAATTGCAGGGGACGATTCCGTTGATGTCACGATCCGCCAGATTGTCGTTGTAGAGGATGCCGATCCTGTTGAAGTTGAAAACGTTTTTGGGGGCGGCAAGATTCGAGACGTCGAGAAAACTCAGTTTTCCTCCGCGCCCATGCCAAGCGATGACGCGGCCATCCATATAGACATGAAGGATTTGCGGGAAATCCGCTCTGGCTGGATGCATGTAGCGGGAGATTTCGCGGAGCGAATAGTCCGGAAGGATGTCGTAGATGCCGATACCGTTAGGGCCTTCCGCTACATAGAGGCGGTCGCCATGGATGGAGACGTCGTATGCGCAAGTGGTTGGCTGAGTGCCGATGACAGTGATGTCATCGGTCGAAATTTTGCAGATTTTGATTCCCGCGTGGGAACAGGCGAAGAAGGCGATGTCGTCTTTGTAGTAGGCGGCGCGGCGGACCTGCACATGGCCGGAGATGTCGATCGTCTTGAAACGCGGAATGACAGGATCTGGCACAACTTTCGGTGCGACAAGCGGTTGCGACTTCGATTGGACAACATGCGATTTGCCGGGCATGGGAACGACGAACAGGCCGGTGGAGGATCCTGTGACATAGACGCAACCGTCGCCGAGGGCGACACTGGTCGCGCAGTCGCTGCCGGGAGTTTTTGTTTGAGTTTTCGGATCGTAGCGCAGGGCTTCCGGCAGGAGGGCGTGTCCAAGCGGTTTGGGAGCGGTGCGGTCTGTGATGTCCAACGCGAAGAAGCCGTTAAAGGTATCGGCGGCGAAAGCGTAATTGTCGCAGATGCGGACGGTCCAGAAGTCGTTGCCGAGATGGTAAAGTTGCGGGAATTTGAAAACGGAAAGCGTTTGAGGCGAATGCGGGTTGGAGATGTCGATGAGTTCGACTCCGTGGCCGTGGCCGAACCCTTCTGGCGTTTTGGCGCCGCCGTTTTTAAAGGAATGGTGGCCGGTGGAGGCGACGCAGAGGTCGCCGGCGAGATCGAGGCCGTCGCCGTAACCATCAAGTTTCGTTCTGGAAATGACTTGCGGCTTCAATGGATTGGCCACGTCTGCGATGGTGATGTAACCGGAACCCCAGTCGCCCATGAACGCATAGTGGTCTTGCACGAAGACGGTCTGGGCCTCCTGTGTGCGGATAGTGGAAATATGGCGCGGATGGAGCGGATCTGTGATGTCGAGAAGCTGCACACCGTAAACGCGATGCGCGATGAAGCAGATGTTTCCGCTGACGGCAACGCCTGTGGCGAGTTCCGTGGAATCGAATCGCGGCAGAATGGTTGGATTTTCACGGTCATGGATGTCGATGATCCACAGGCCGAAGTTGCGGGCCGTCAGGAAGAGATAATCGCCGTGGCGGACCATCTGGCGGCCTCCTTGAAAGCCTGCCACAATTCGTACAAGACTGGGTTTCAATGGGTTGGCTTTGATATTATAGATGGCGAGCCGCCCGTTGGCGGCTGTGTAGAGGTAGTCTCCTGTGCTGACCATGGCGACGGCTCCGATGGAATTTTCCACGTGCTCCAGCGGGAGGACGGGGCCGTAGAGGTTTGTGTCATGGGCGGCAAGAGTGGACAGGCAGAGAAGACTGGTCAGGCAAAGAGGTTTGAAATGATTCATAAAGGTTTTATAAGGGACTAAAGGGATTAAAGGGCGAAACTGAAAAACATGAAAGACGCGACCTGCCGTTTCCGTACGGAGGTCGCGTCTTATTGACATCCCGTGCATTCCGAATGGTTCGGATGTCGCGGATATGCCAAAGGGATTAAGTTTTAATATTCAAGCAACTGCTGCCAGACGTGGTACTGCGTGCCGCAGTAACCGACGTTGGGAATGGCGGTGCTGTTGATGGTCACGCCGCATGTCGCGCATCTGAAGGCGAGGTCGCCGTAGTAGCCGAGAATCTGGTAGGAATGGATCTGGCCGGCGGCAGCGGGGCAGAGGGCGTTTGCGGGAACCACGGGGGAGTAGTGGACGAGATGGCAGAAGCGGCACTCGTAGATCACGTATTCCGTCAGTTCATAGACTTTTCCGCCAGGGAGATAGTCATACCAGAGGAAGGTGAACTTGGAGGACGGGTGGCGGTGTGGGAAGGTGCGATACCCGTGCGG
>JAFZIJ010000163.1 GCA_017554445.1 Victivallales bacterium | reverse complement strand
GTTCAGATTTATAATGTTGGCACACAGCAGAACCAGACGCCCGAGTTTGAAAAGGGCTGGCTGGAAACGTTGGCCGCATGGTTGGAATCCATGCGCAGCAAAACCACGGGCCTGTGGAAACTGAACGGACGAGACAGTCTGGAGCTGACGGAGGCGATTGTCGGCAACAGCTATTCTCCTGCGGATATCCCGCGACCGGGCGAAGTCGCCAACCAGACGGAATGGCTGAGCATCGGCGGCAAGCCGGTGACGATGGCGGCCGCGATGGCCGAAGCGGTTCTTTCCGCGCAGGAACATGATCCGAAAGATCCGGGCGTTTTGGCGGGATGGACGCGTTATGCATTCCAGCCGAGGGACTTGAAGGCAAGCGATCCCAAGAAGATGGCCTTTGAGCTCTGCAGCTCCAACGCCGCCGTGACGATTCTCGCCCAATGTCTGCCACAGGTGGATGACGGCTTGAAACGGCGCATCAATGCTTCCATGAAAGCCGCATGGGAGTATGCGATGCGGACAGTGTTCGCCAATGACGGCAAGTGGTATCAGAATGACGCCGTCCAGCAATTGAACGGCCCCGCCTTCGCGTTGGATTTCCTGAACAGCACGCCGTGGCTGGAACCGCGCGTCGGCACGACGGTCGCGAAGCCGAAAACGAAGGCGGAATTCATCGCCGACGCTGTCCGCGTGACATGGAATGAGCCGGCGGATGACGCCGTATCGCTCCGTATCTATGCTTTGGATAAAAACTCCGACGCGACGGAATTGCCGGTGGAGCGGTTGGTCGGAATCATCCAGAAGCCCGCGAAGGGCTTGAAAGGACTCGACCCCCTGCTGGCGGCGAAACAGATTTGCGAAGCCGGTAAAGAGACATGGGGCATGACGCCGGAGAAGGCGGGTGCCGAATATCTCGCGAAGACGATGAAGGCTCTCAATCCGAGGCTGAAGATCGCGAAGAACGGTCTGGACATCCAAGTGTCTCGGCCGGAATCGGCTTCCGACGCGGTCTTCTGGATTGTCGCCGTGCAGCCGTATGGCGAAATGTCCAAGCCGATCGTAGTCGCAGAAAAATATGATTAATGATTAATGATTAATGTTTAATGTTTTATGATTAATGATCGATAACGCGCCATTTTTCAACGAAAAATGGTGGTGTTCTCAAAAAAGTGAAAGAAAAGGAAGAAAAGGCGTTCAAAACGCTTGGGAAAGGCAGGACGGCTGAATGAAAATTTGGCATGTTTCTTGCTCTACAATAATGTAAAATAAGGACGTAATTGCGAACGGATCCACCGAAGCAAGAGGTTATAGAATGCGCAGAGTATCTGGATTTACATTAGTGGAATTGCTGGTCGTCATCGCGATCATGGTCATCATCATGGGCTTTTCGGTGCCGATGTTCTCGAAGATGTCGTTTGGCAACGCGGTTGACGGTGCCTCCCGAATGATTTCGAGCCAGCTGTCGCTGGCTCGCGCGGAAGCAGTCGCAAAACGCCAGTATATCGCCATCGTCATGCCGGGTGAGGACTTCGAACAGCCCGCCGACGGCGCGACGACGGATGAATACCACTTCCGTGCGTTCCGCGCCGCAATCGTGCAGGAAACTGACGAAAGCAAGGAATTCGAGTTCGTAAAATGGTTTCCTGGAACGGAATGGGGCTTCTTGCCGAGAGGAGCCGTCATTGCTGAAGCGGATGGTGACGGTGTGACGACCAGCAGCAGCGATACTGGCGTCGAATGCGTGGAGAAATACACTAGCGGTGAACTGGATTCACGCAAAGTCGCCGAAAAATGGCTTGATGGAAACAAACTTGACGATGATGATAGTGCCACGATGACGATTGTGAAGGACAGTTCAGACTCTACAGCTGAAAAAATGGTGGATGGAAAGGACAATAAAACAAAAGGAGTCCGTGCCATCGTTTTCCAGCCGAACGGTCGCGTCGTCGGCGGGCAGAACATGTATGTGACGCTGGTGGAAGGCGTTGCAGCGGAAAGTGGTTCGTCATCATATGTATTGACGAATGGAAACAAAGAAAACATGCGGTTGATGAAGATCAACCAATATACGGGAAAAGTGACATATCTGGATGTCAATTACGATAAATGATATTCGTCTCAAGCAGTTGGAGATGACACATGAATAGACGGTTTCGGCAGTACAATCTAGTTGAAGTGATTCTGGCGCTGGGCGTTGTGGCCATCGGTGTCGTGAGCATCATGGCGTTGTTCCCGATTGGCGCTTCCGCATCGCGTGACGCGGCGATGGAGACGTATTCGTCCAACGCGGCGGATGAAATGTTCCATATGATTCAGTTCATGGCGCTAAATGATGGCGATACCTTGGATGATTCATGGAAAAAATGGATTGAGAACAATACGAAACTTGATACCAGCAAGCCGGATTATGAAGACGCCGATACGGAAAAAGACAAATGGGAGCGTCTTGGAGATACCACAAAGGGCATAGACAGCAATATTTTCCAGGCAAAACCCGCCAAGAAAGGCGTGTTTCTGCTGATCAGCCATCATGATTCGACGGCGGACAAAGACGCGACGTTGGCGGATGCGGGCGATACGGAAAGCGACAATACGATCACATATGAGAAAGTCGATTTCCGCGCGGTCGTCTTGGCCTGGAAGGAAAAAGTTCGCGAAGATCCAGAGGACGCCAGCAAGGACATTGATTTTGAGGAAGCCGCAAAGCTCGTCATCGAAGTCAGCTGGCCGGAGGAAATGCCATACGCCAAACGGCAGAAGCGCTACTTCTCATACGAAATCGCGAAGCCCGGGGCTTATGTGATTGAAGATTAAGAGACCGTCAGACATGCAAGTCAATGGAGATGTCCAAGATGCCTAACATGCATAGAATAGAAAAGAAACGCGCCTTTACCTTGGTGGAAATCATGGTCACCATGGCGATTCTTGTCGTCATGATGAGTTTTCTCTTCCAATATGTCATCGGTGCACAGAGGATATTCACATCCAGCAATCGTCAGGCCGTGTTGTTTGACGATGCGCAGATCGTGCTCAGCCTGATGGAGAATGACTTGCAGAACATGGTCGTCTCGAACGAACCGGGCAGGGAGATCCCCATGTTCTACGACAAGGGAACATACAGCGGCAAAACATATCACATTCTGATGATGGTGACTTCTGGCGAATCGTCAAAGCTTTCCGCTTCTGAAGAAGAGACGCTTGTTGGATACTATTTGGTTGTTTATTGCTATAGTGAAGAGGATGAAAAGCTGTATCGCGTCGCCATCGACAACAAAGAGGCTTTGGGCGAAACCAATCTGAAACCATGGAACTTCTTCGGGCTGGATTATGCAGGAACCGCCACATCCACTGAACGTCAGGCCTTGATCGCCAAATACGCAAGTGGAATGGTAACAAAGATGACATCCGACTACGAACTTATCGACGCGGTCAGCTCGTTCAAAGTCATTCCTTTGGATCCGGATAATTTCGATAGTACGAACCATTTTGCCAAAGTGCGTCCTGACGCCATCAAGCTTGAACTGACGTTGTATGACGCGGAAAAGGTTCCCAAAGATTTGCCTGAGGATCGGAAAAAGGAACTCAAGGCAGAGAACTCCCGCCTGTTCTCCAAAGTCATTTTCTTCAATGACATGAGATAATTCAAGAGGTGATAGCCATGCAAAAGACAAAAAAAGACAGACAGAATGAACGTGGTTCCGCCTTGCTGCTGGTTCTTGGTATTCTTTCATTAGTGTTGGTTCTGGGCATGAGTTTCGTCTTCACTGCGCGGACAGAACGCCAGGTGGCTCAGGCGAACAGCAGCCAGATGAGCGCGAAGCTGATCGCGCAGTCGGCTTTGAACCGTGTCGTATCCGACATGGGGTACTATTTCCGTGACGATGACGACAAGCCGTTGGTGTATCCGTCTGTTGAATTGACGGATGACACTGAGCAGATTACATTTGGTTTGCAGAAAGCTCCGGGCAGCGACAAGGGAATCCAATTGTGCGCTGTAAGCAAGAATCTGCATATTGGAGACATTGAAGATGACGAGCAGGATCACTTCAATGACTTGCTGAAATTGGAAATATTTGATGATACTGATAAGAATGTTTATGAATCTCTTCCTCAGCTGACTCTTCTGGAGAAGGTGAGCGGCAAGGAGACGTTTACGCAGCCCATCACGGTTAAATACAAAAATGCGGATGACAAAACTTGCACGGATGTCATCGGCCGCTATGGCTATGTGATTTTGGAAGAAGGCAGCAAGATTGATGTCAATTCCGCTTTGAGCTTCAGCGGCAAGGTCCCGTTTGCTCCGAAAGACGGGAAGATTTTCAGTAATGGTGAAAGCAAGGATTTGATGAAGGATTACGGTCGGATTGGTTCACCGTATGAAGAAGATAAGGATACGGATTACGTTTTTAGTATTACGGATGATGAAACAGAAGATGATATCCAGAATGGAAGCAACGGCGAAGAGAATGTTGAAGGGAAAAATACATTCCGCCGCGGTTGGAGCATGGAGGAAGTCCAGCTGAAGAAGGACTTCTGGGATAAATTGCCCGAAGGCAGCTCCAAATTGAAGAAGTCTCCGTGGATGTCTTATGCGCATCTTTCCAATGCCTTGGGCAAGAAGGATTTCACCAAGGAGAGCTTCAACTATACGTTCTTCAGCGGCGAGGATATCGAGGCCTTCTGGGATGCCGACGCGAAGAAGGAACGGAGCCGTTTTGATTTAACCGGTTTTACCGCTAGTGAAAAGACTGAAGATACGGCCACTTATGATGAACGCATGGATGAGAATTTCTGGGAATTGGCGGATAAAGACAACTTGCAGGAAGACGTCAAGAAGAAAATGGACGTGCTGACTGGTGCGGCATCTGACGGATCTTCAAAACGGGCGGAATTCTGGAAAGAGCTCACCGATGGCGATCTTGCCGTTTATTTTGATGGCAAGGATGGCGGCTTCTGGTATAAAGTATCGGATGGCGGTACGGTTACGAAGGAAACAGATACTGAAAAGTATGGTGGCATTCCGTGGCTGGACAAGATGAAGGATGATGATGGTAATTCCGTTTCCGATCAGGTGGCTGCCAATCTGATTGATTTTTCCGACAAGGACAATATCGCCTCGACTGACTTTAAACTTGAGTTGGGAGATGATGGTTTTTGGGATGAACCGACATATTGTGGCAATGAACGCGTGCCTTATATCAATGAAATTGATTTGAAGGTGGAAATGACGCGTGATGCTGACATTACTGCTACGGGTGACACGTATAGTTTTAAGATGAATGTCAAGGCGATGGCGGAGCTGGTCAATATTTATTGCAATGATGATGGAACTGGCAGCGATTGCGACGCAGTTCCGGATGACCTGCATGTTCAAGTTCGTGTCATTGGTCAGTTTACAGTGACTGAGGTGAAGTATGCCTTTGACTTGGATCCTGCTTCGGGACAGAATGTTCTCATGGAAAAGGAAAGAAAAACCAAAACCTATCCCATGGGCGGCGATGATGGATATTTGTCTTTGACAAGTGGTAATAAAATACCGAGATTCCATCTTGGGTATCAAGTCATAGAACTGAATGGACAAGTTTTCCCCCAGGAAGGCTTGACGGATACAGATTTCCCGCAACCAGTCAGCTTACAGACCGCTGGTTTTGATGAAGTGAAATACTTCTTTAGCTATTCAATCACCCAGGTGCTTGCTGTAGTTTATGAAGGTTCTACTTTGAAGAATGATACCTTGTGCGATGTCGCCTTCTTCCCGCATGAAACTTATTATGAATTGCCTGATACAGATCCATATTCTCCCCTCACAAACTCTTTTACCGGTCCTTATATTGTGACTATGCAGGCGAATGACCCGCGTTGCAATATGATCGCAAAAAGGAAAGATGCAACAAGCTGGAATGACAAGCTCTGGAAGATTGAGAAGTATGATGCCGAGACTGGAACTGAACCGGAAAATACCTTGGGAGATGATGAAAAAGGACGGGACAACAGCAATTTCAAAACAGAAGTTGATAATTTGGACGATAAACAGGATGGTATGGACTGGGAACATGACGTGACGTTTGAAAGCAGCAATACGCGTTCTTTCTCAACGGCGTTCATACGCAATGCCCCAATGGAAACCTTGTGGGAGCTTGGCGCCATCCATCGTGGCGCTCCGTATCAGACCATCAATCTCAAGAAATTCACCGAACCAAAAGAAGCCTCTGGCAAGTATGAAGATGGTGACGCCGCCATTCTGGACTATGTGAAGATCGGCCCGTTGCGTTTCGCCAAAGGTCGTGTCAATGCGAATACGCGGAATCTAGGTGCCATCGACCTTCTGTTGAAGGATATCGCCGAAGAGACATACGATGGCGAGGATTTGCCGTCTGGCGATTCGGTCAAGTGGAATTTGACGATTGATGACGATGATTTGGCGGATACTGATAAATACAAGACTTCGTACAACCGTGGCGTGATGGCGAATCTCTTATTCGACATGCTGGATGACGATGTCAAGACGGATCGTGACGCGGAAGCCTTGATCGGCAAGACGGCTGGTCTGCTGACGACGCGTCTTGACACGTATTCCGTTTACATCGTCGCGGAAGCGTTGCGCGAAATGCGTGATATTCCGGATGATACGACATTCGAGGCCATTAAGGACACGTTGATCAATCCTATCAAAGTGACGCATGTTATTCGCGCTGATGAAGACTACAATGATTCTACATCTACGTATAGAGCAGCAGGAAAAAAGGATTCTTATTGCTCTATCGTCGGAACGCAGCGCATGCTGGTTCAGCTGATTCGCGATGCATGGCGGAATGAAATCAAAGTGGAACGGGTTCAGTATCTGGAGAAATAATATGAAAAATCTATCCCGAATCGTCTTATTCTCCTTGCTGTGTGTCGTTGGCGTTCTTGTCGCCCAAGACAAGAATCAAAACAACAACACGGATCCGGCGACGGCGAAGATGAACAAAGCGCAAAAAGAGCATCTGAAAATCTACCAGACTTACTCCTTGTCCAATGCCACAAAGATGTCAAAGGATGAGACGAAAAAGATGTTCAATGCCTTTTATAATCCGATTTCCAATTGGTGCGGCCAAGCGGAGAAACTCTATGAAGAATCTGCGGCCAAGGCGAAGGAGAAAATGGCGGCTGCCAAGAATCCGCAGCAAAAACAGCAATTGAATATCATCAGCATGACCTACGAGCAGGCGGCGAAGGCTTGCCAGACCATTGCGAAAAGCTTCAAGCAGAATGATCAGGTGTTGTTGGAAAGCAACATCAAAAAATACATCGCGTTGGAACGGCAAATGGCGCAGAATCGCATTCAGTTTCCTGTACGCGAATGGATTTCATCCGAAGAAGGCGATACAGCTTTGTTGCTGCAGCGCAAATACATTAGACAGATGAGACAGATGCAGCAACGGCAGCCCCAACCACAGCCGAAGCGGCAATAATGTTGAAATTGGAGAAGAACATGCGTAGAAAGTCATTCACATTGCTTGAGTTGCTGGTGTCGATTGGCATCATTTTGGTTTTGGCGGCGATTACGTTCGGCGGGATGAACTATGCGTCCAAGCGTGCGCAGGAGGCGAAGACGCTGGCGACGATGGAGGAATTCATCAGCGCGTTGGAGTCGTTCAAGCAGGATTATGGCTTCTATCCGATCATCGACAAAGACAAGGCGGTGAAAGTTGATTTTTCCAAGGATGGTTGGAAATTGTTCATGAATGAAACGAAGAACAAGAAGAACCGCGCGTACATGGAAGGCGAGCTCGCTCCGCTCGTCGATGCCTACGGGCAGGAGCTTTGGTATCGGTATCCGGGCAAGAAGAATACGGCGAAATACGATTTGTGGTCAATGGGGCCTGACAAGCAACATGGCAAAAAGAAAGGTAATGGTGACAGTAACAGTGAAGTCGATCATGCTGGAGATGACGAGAGCGACGACATTTGCTCGTGGAAGCAACGGTAAACAGGACAAGAAGTCATAACCATATAATTTAAGGAACAAGAAAGATGCGTAACAGAAGAAGAAACTTCACGCTGGTTGAATTGTTGGTCGTGATCGGCATCATCGCCATTTTGGCGGGCATGCTGATGGCGGGTATCATGTACGCTCCTGCGAAGGCGCAGAAGGCTAAGGCGCAGGCGGAAATCACGACGTTGGTCAACGCCATCAAACAGTACGAATCCGCATATGGCGTGTTGCCGATTCCTGCCGGTGCTTTGGAAGAAAGTGGCAAGCCCAAAGATGGCAAATTGGCCAATTCAGACGATAGTGGCACGAATTATTACAAGCAGATGATTCTGATTCTGCAGGCTGATACTGACAATAGTGATTATACCGCCGCTTTGAAAAAGAAAAACAAGCGGAATACGAAATTCTTGGATATTCAGGGAAATGAATCAGGCGTTTTTACCGATCCCTGGGGCAATGATTACAATGTCTATTTGGATGCGACATATGATGGCAAGATTGATTTAGGCAGCAGCAGCGATGGTATCCCCGGCTTGAATGCAACTGATAATGTGTACCGTTATAACGTCGTTATCTTCTGCAAAGGCAATGACAGAAAGTCTTCGAAAACAGCTACTGACAAGACAAACGAAGACAACGTGTATTCGTTCCCGACGACGTGGTCGAGCTCGACGGGGCACAATATCAGCAAGTAAGCCAGTCGGCATAAAGGATCAATTCAAATCAACTTAATCATACGGAGCAAGGCAATGAAAAAACATTTTACATTGGTTGAATTGCTGGTAGTTGTCGCGATCATCGCGATTTTGGCCGCCATGCTGATGCCGGCGGTCAGCAAGGCTGTGGATATCGCTCAAGCAACGAGTTGCACGAACAACATGAAGCAGATCGGCACGGCGAACATGATGTTCATCACGGATAATGACCAGAAGGTTTGCGGTGCGTATTTCGTTCGTTCCGACGGCGATACGGTTTATAAGTACTATGACGCGATGTACAAGTACATTGGCGATGTGAGAACGTTGGAATGCCCTGTGAAGATTGGTTTCACACAATCGAAACGCAATGACAATAATCTTCCGGATGCCGATCTTAAGGTCGCGTTCAACGTTTCATACGGCTGCAACGTGGATACCGTCAGCAAAATGATCTATAACGTCAGCAAGGGAACCTACGAGGACTACAAAACCCCGGCTGAAACGACGTATATCAACCGTCTGTCCGATTACAAGAAGCCGTCGAGATCGGTTCGTGCGACGGAGGCTGTGGATTATTATGTTGAGCCGAAAGCGAGTGATTCAGCTGAGGATCGTGCGACGAAGGTGAATGCCTTCATCAAAGGAACGACGGTACTTCCGCATAATGGCGGCTTCAACATGGTGTTCATGGATGGCCATGTGGAGATGTTCCAGGCCTTGTTCAACAAGGACAATTACAACCAATACTGGAAGCCGTGAGCAATCTAGGAATGTTTGTTGGAATTAATTTGTGATCGTCAGAAAGGCGGAGCCATTTTTCGAATGGCTCCGCCTTTGCTTAATGGTAAGGTATTCTAGAGCTTCTAGAGCTTCTAGAGTTTCTAGAGGTAATAGATTTTGGAAAAGAAAAGACCACAAGGGTAAGGATACTGAAAACTACAGAAGACATTATTGGATTTGTTTAGGCATAGGGAATTTGAATAGACATTTTGGGATTATTATATTTTATACGGAATATTTTCTGCTTTTTTTGACATGCTAGGGATGCCTGAACGTACTAAAGAATTTGGAAGAGTATATCCCTTGGGTTTTGAAGAAGTCATGGCTTGGGAGCCATGGAGAGTTCATTCGAAAACAACAAGAGAGGTAGCATGTCAGAAGATTTTCTTAATCATCAATCCAATTGGGAGCATTTGTTCTTTTACCAAAAGGCTGAAGTCCTGTACCAGATGACAGTCGTCTTTTGCCGTCGTTTCCTTCCTAAATATGGTGATCGCACGGTGGATCAGATGATACAGGCGGCTCGTTCCTGCAAGCAGAACATCGTGGAGGGATTAGCAGACGGTGTGACATCGATGGAGTCGGAGATAAAGCTTTTGAATACGGCGCGTGGAAGCGTGATAGAATTGCGGGAAGATTACCAAGACTATCTGAAAGCGCATTCATTACCCATATGGGATGAAAGCCAGCTTCGTTATAATGACATGCTGAGATTCTGTCGTGAGCATAATCGTCTTGCGGAATACGAACCTTTCTTTGAACGGTTCAGCGCAGAGGAAATGGCCAATTGTGGCAAAACGCTCTGCCATATAGAAGACAAGATGATAACCAATTATATTGAAAGGAAAAAGAAGGAGTTTCTCGCGAAGGGCGGCATCCGCGAGCGGATGACCGCCGC
>JAFZIJ010000162.1 GCA_017554445.1 Victivallales bacterium | reverse complement strand
GTCCGCCAAGCATGTTCCGCAACTGCTCGTTGGCCTTAACAAGCAGATTTTCAAATGTATAGGCTTGAGCGAGCTTCTTGAAATTGTCGCCGCCGATCCATTTGTGAAGACGTTCCCAACGCACGGCGTCCTTTTGTTTGATTTCGTATTCCGACCACAGTTTTGACGTCTTCTGCTTATTGGTGTCATTTGTTTCCAAAAGCTGACGAATGCCGCCACGCTCCTCCGACAAGCCGTTCATCTGTTTCAAGAGACCATTTTTCTGTTCTTCAACTGCCTGTCTGTCAAAATCTTGTGGCAACGAATTGTTTAACATTTTCAACGTGTATTGAAGCGTTTTGACGGATTCCTGAAGAGCTATACGCCGTTCTTTCAGGCTGGCCTCTTTGGCGACTAGATTGTCGAACTCACTCTGCGGCAAGAGATTGGCAAGATAAGATTCCAATGACAGAGCATTGGAATTCAGAATGGTATACAAGGCAGTTTTTGCTCTATTAATGTCATCCATACGTGATGCCATTGCCGTTGTCAGGCGAGAGATTTCCGTTTCCGCATGATGGACATCGTTTTCTACCATGGTAAATGCTTTAGCGGAAGCATCCTTTGCCGTGCGAGCAGTGGTGATGGCTTTGTCCAAATCACGGCGTTCATCAGCGGTTTTTCCATCATGATATAGATCCTGCCGCGTTTGTTTTTTGGCATTCAAGGCGTTTTCAGCTACTGACAATTCCGCTTGTTCTTTTTCCAACATTACGGTTTCCGCCGTTTGTTCGCCTTCCAGAGCGGCTTTTTTCTGCAACAGTTCGGCCTGTTGCTTTTCAAAGCCGTCAACCAGAGCCTTTTGCGTAGCGAATTGCTTGATTCTGACCGCGATTTCGTCGGGAAGTTTTTCTTCGCCGTTCCACGTGAATCCGTAGTAGGCTAGATCGTCACGGAGCAGGGCGACGGCGTCTTCCAAAGCCTGCGATTCCTGCTGGCAGGACGTTGCCAATTTATCGACATCGTCTTTCAGTTTGGCGGCAAGCTGGATTTGGCTATCTCGCTTGGCCATAGCGGTTTGCATAGCGCCTTGCGCATTGGCGAGAGCCAATTTCGCCTGTGCAACCGCTTGTAAACATTTGTCCGCATCCTTGACGCGTTTCTCGTATGATTTCAACAACGTCTGGGCATGTTCCAAATCCGGCAGCGCTTCCGGCGGCAATGAACGATAGGGATGATGCGTCGCGCCACAGACGGGGCAGGGCTTGCCCTCCTCAAAATGTTGGAGCATCTCTTTTGGCTTCAATACCTTAAGCATCATGACCATTTTCTGCTGCTCAGCGGCGTCCAGCTGGAGTTGCTCCAATGTTCTGTCGCCCAAAATCGTCTTTAGATTTTCTTCCGCTGTTTGCAGCTCAACCATGACTGTTGTTTCGGCGGCCTGTTTTTCCAATAACGTTTTCTGGGCGTTTTCCGCGTCGGTTTGAGCATTGGCGAGATTGGCTTGAAGTGTTTTCAAATCTGCTTCATGCCGCTTCCATTGCAAACGGTTTTTTTGCATGGTGGCGCAGGAAGTCTGCCAGCCGGAGAGATTGGTTTCCAACGACTTGTCGTTGTCATGCTCCTTCAGATAGGTTTCCGCCGCCTGCCTGTCCATCGACAGTTTGGCGATTGCCTTATCAAGCTGATCCATGCTTGATTGGCGCTTTTTCAAAGAGGCTTCAATTGCCGTGCATTTTGTTTGTTGGACATCGCGGGTTGTTTCGAGCTGATGAATCTCCGCATCCAATTGGTCAATTTGCTGTAAGAATGTTTCGCGTAAGGATCTACGCTCTTCTGCGGCTTTCAGATTTTGTTCGTCTTTTTCACAGGCGGCTTTCGCTTCCGTGGCCTTTTGCTTCAACTGCGGAAGGTTGGCGTTGACGGCGTCCAAAGCCTTTTGGTCCCGTTCCTGTTCATCTGCAATGGTCTGGTATTCATGATAGGAAGGCGTCACGTTCGCGGCCGTCCGTGCCGCTTCGAGACGCGGCCTTTCCTGCGCGAATTCCGTCTCTTCCGTTGTGAGCTGTTGATTTGCCAGTTCCTTCTCCTGCAACTGTTTCTGGAAATCAAGCCGTTTGCCATCCGTATCCAGTTGGCCTTCCAGTTGTTTTATATTTGTTTCAATCTCCTTCGTTTCCGCATCGATTCCAACCAGACGATTGTTTTTTCCCAGAACCTCTTCGTCCGTAAGGATTTGAATACCTTCCAACTGCTCCTGAAGTCTTGTGCATTCATCAACAGCCGCCTTGCGTTTCTCCGCGATTTTCTCTCCGATTCGTGAATAAATCGCCGTTCCCGTGATCTTTTCCAGAATGTCCGCCCGTTTGGTGCTGTCTTCCGAAAGAAAGGCATTGAATTTGCCCTGCGCAAGCAGGATGACTTGACAGAACTGCTTAAAGTCAAGACCAAGCAACTGCTTGATTTTAGCGGTCTTGGCATTGGTTCCTTCCTCTTTGTGAAGAACGCCGTTCTCCTCCCATTGCAGCCAGCAGCCGTTCTTATCGACGCTGTCGTCGTATTTTCCTCCATTGACGCCTCTTGAGACGGCTTTCAGCGTGGAATGGCTGCAATATTCGATGCCATCGACTTCAAAGACGAGCTCCGCCATGCATTCCAATGTCCCCTTGCTGGCGAATTCGGAGCGCTTTTGAGCCATGCGGTCGGTCTGGTCATAGAGTGCGAAGGAAATGGCGTCGAGAATGGTCGATTTACCGCTGCCCGTCTTGCCCGTGATGGCGAAAAGCGGACTATTGACATAGGCGGCATCTTGGAAATCGATTTCCCACGTGCCGTATATGGAATTCATGTTCTGAATGGTCAACTTCTTGATTCTCATTGTGTTCCGCCTATGTCATTGCGCATTTTGATCGTCTTCCTCACAGGCTCGTAGCGCTTCCAGCAGTTTCATTTTATACCATTGGCGGTCGTTTTCTGCAATGAGCGGTTCACCGCCTTCCTCCGTGGGGCGGGACTGTCCTTCCAGAAATTCGTCAAAGAGCTTTTCGGGCGTCATTTCTTCCAATTTTCGGCCAGATTTGGCGAATTGGGCAAGCTGTGGATTCAGGGCCTGGTTCTTGCAGACGACGATGTCCAACGGCGAATCGTCACCCAACAGCATCGTCAGATGGTTCTTCAAATCCGGATAGAAGGCGCCTGTGTTGTTGACAGCGATCCATAGCGGTTTGCGGGAATTTTCCTGCTGCCGTTTGGTATTCAACTCCAGAAGGCTTTGTTCCAATTTCTCCACATCTCCTTCCAGCAAAGCCATTTCAGATATTTCAGGAACGTCAGTGACGGAGATGGACGGCGTACGGAAAACGTCAGGCTGGTCGGTATCCCATAGGACGAATTCTTTTTCCTTTTCGCATTCCGCGAAACTCATCTTCATGAGCGAACCGGCATAGCGAATCTGCTGCAATCCATTGACAATCTGTGGCTTGTGGAGATGGCCCAACGCGAAATACTGGATGTCGCCCAACGGCAAGGCTTCGACATGGATGCTGTGCAGATTGCCGCGGAGAACCGTGTCGTCCGAACCTTTTCCGCCGACTGCGAAGAAGTGCCCCATCGCAATCAACGGCACGTTGGGATAGGTTGTTTTCGCCAAATCCACGACGCGACGGAAGTGGTTGACGACATATTGTTCGTATGCGGCGTCCTGTTCCGCCTGCGTCTTGCCTGGCAGGCCTGGACTGACAAGATATGGGACGGCGCAAACGACCGCTTCGATTTTTCCATCATTCTTTAACGGAACGACTTCGCGTTGCAGCTCGTTTTCGTTTATGGCACCGATGACATGGATGTTCAACAGTTCCAAAAGCCCTGCGGGAGCTTCCAGATATGATGGCGAATCATGGTTTCCCGCGATGATGACGACATTCTCAACGCATTGGCATTGATGCAGTTCCTTCAGAAAATCATAGTATTGCCGCGTGGCTTGGTTGGACGGCGCATGGCTGTCGAAAACATCGCCTGAAACAAGCAGCGTGTTGACGTTTTCCCGCTGGATGGTCTTGATAAGATGGTGTAGAAGCGCGGCGGATTCGTCGATGCGTCGCCGCCCTTCCATTTCGGAGCCAAGATGCCAGTCGGATGTATGAAGAAACAACATTTTTAATGCTGAATGCTGAATGCTGAATGTTTTTTATTGTCTTTTAGTTAGAATATAAGCAATGGGCAGGAAAATGCAAAAAGGCCATGCGGCAAAGCTTCGCATGACCATGTGGTTGATTGGATTATGTTATCTTGGAAAGATTATTTTTTTGTTGCCTGAAGGCCGTTTTCGCGGATAACGCGGAAGGTGACGGTGGCGTAACCTTCCTTGGATTCACGCCCTTCGCCGCGAGCCTCCGTGCGGCAGCTTGTGCGAGGCGTGTTCCAGGCTCCGCCTTTCACCGCCATAAGCTCTTTCGGATTATCCGCTTCCTTTTCAGGCTTGATTTTGGTGGCGGTCCATTCCCAGCAGTTGCCCCACATGTCGATGGCGCCGCAAGCTGCGAGCGTATTCTTGTAGCGGTCAACAGGCGTGGTGCCGTCGTTTTCGCCACAGTTGAAATCAGCATCCTTCGGCATATGGCCTGCGGCGAATTCCCATTCCTTTTCCGTGGGCAGACGGTATTTGGCCTTGCCGTTACCATTCTTCTTCGTCAGCCATTCGCAGTAGGCGACGGCATCGTAGTAGGAGACGTTCACGACGGGATGTTTGTCCTTGCCTTGAGGATACTTGCCGTCAAGCCATTCTTTCGGAGCCTTGTGCTCCGTTTCCTTCAGGAATTTTGCGTACTCTTCATTCGTGACTGGCGTGTAGGCGATGTTGACGTTCTTTCCTGCTCCGATGAGCGGCTGATAGCCGTCACGGCCTTCGCGGGAGCCTGGACGGAGGCGCGGATCCGCGAAGCGGGCCATGGACTGTTCGATACGGTTCTCGCGATCGCGAAGCATTTCATCAACAATCACTTGCATTTCATCGATCTTGGACTGGTGTCTGGCAGTCCGTTTCAATTCCTCCAGTTTGGCTTTCTTGCGTGCGACGACGGCGTCGTAGTTCTTTTCGACCTTCTTGCGGAGGGCCGCCTTGTTCTCCTCCGTCGGATTGCGGCGGTAGGCGGAAATCAGCCGTTTCGTTTCTTCGTTGAGTTCAGGGCGTTCACGTTCGACGGTTGTGCTGAATTTGAACTGCTTGGCGCCTTCCTGTTCTTTGGGTTGCTGCGCATATCCCGCAATTGCCATTAGGGATATGGTCATGAGAAGTATCTTCACGATGTTCATGTTGCCTTCCTTGTGGTTGATTGTGGAGTGATTGTGTTTGGCTTGCCCGGGCGATTCTACACATAAAACGTCGCTTTTCTTGATTTATTCTAACGGCGTTGAAATTTTTTATTTGGGCTTCTTCTGTAGGAAACAGAAATGGTTACAATGCGATTGTCGCTTTATTTCCAATAATATGCGAAGGCAAACGTTTTTTGAATAGCAGATTCCCACTGTTGTGTTGAAACATGGTATTCCCACAGGATATTTCTCCAACAAAGAACGGAGGATGGGATCATGGAAAGGATGCTAGATTATGATGATAAAGTTCGAATCATAGTAATTTTTATTTCTAGTATTGTCTGGCTTGTTTTCTTCATCGAGGCCATGCCATGGAGAAAGCTATTAGAGCTTCGTGGAAAACGATTGCTGACGTTTTTGATTGGCATGTACTTTACTCAATGTGTAAGTCTTTGGCTGTATGGATTTAATATGGCGTATAAGTGGTGTAAAGACAATTTTGATGATATTGATTTGGCATTAACAATCACATTTTTCAATTGGTTTGTATGGTTGGTGAACACGATTGCTTCCCGAGAGGCGCTGTCAAGAGGATACAAAAAACGTGGCATTGCTGGACTTGTCGCATGTTTTTTCCAGTTATTTGTGTATTGGATTTGTTTCTTTGGATTTAGCACACAACATAGGTGCTAGGCGTGGATATATTGTAGTGGAAATACCAAGGTTGACCATGACAAACGGATACACCATCAAATCTCCAGAAAGCGATGCGGAAATTCACAGGATGTGGCGGCTGAATCATGCGGTTTTCGCAGAGGAATATCCGCAACATCCTGCGGAGCCAGATGGTTGTTTGATTGACAAGTTCCACGGTAAGAACATCTACCGCATCGCGTGGAATGGACAGAATGTGCTGGGCATGATTTCCGCCCATTGGCGACCGCCGTTCTCCGCCGTTGCGAAATTCGGTGAAACGGTGGAACGACTTTTGATCGATGGCAAGACGGCTGAAATCCGCTTGTTGGCGTTGCGGACGGAAGTCCGTGGCACGTCGTTGGCGGTGCAGTTGGCCGTGTCGTTGATGACGGAATTGCAACGGCTTGGAATGGAATTATTGGTAATTTCAGGGATATCCGTGCAAGTGCGTTTTTACCGCCACGTCGGTTTTGAAGTCGTTGGCGAACCCGTCTCGGAGAACGGCATTGTGTTCTATCCGATGATTGGTCGGCTGGAGGAGATATTGTCAAGAAAAGACGTGATTGAACGTTATGCCTGATGTGTTGAATAGACACCATGGTAGCTTAATTCTGTGAAACATAACTTGAACTGCTTGAAATAATCTTGTTAGTGTGCTAAACTATTATATAAGTACGTTATATTAGGTAGAAGCAAACATTGGTGCGCAAGTATTCCTATCATACCGTATAATCAATCTATCATCGCAACAAGTATCTCGACCCGCTGAAGGAAAAGCCATGACCATAGCAGAAGTTCTGGCAATGAACGAAAAGCAGATATTTGACCGGAAGAGCATTCTGATCAAGCCGGCGGATTTATCTGACACTCTTTGTGCTTTTGCCAATGCGGACGGCGGGACGGTCGCCATCGGCATATCGGACAAGCTTCGGCGGATTGAAGGCGTGGATTATCGTTCGTCACAGTTGAATGATATTCTGCGTACTCCAATTGATTTCTGCAATCCCACCGTGCCGGTGACCACTGAAATGGTGGCATGTGTCAATTCAGAGGGGAAGCCAGACCATGTGCTTCTAATGCATGTTGAGGCAAGTCCGATGTTCCATGCCAATCAAGCGGATGAGGCTTTTGTTCGCGTAGGAGACAAGAACAAAAAATTGGATTTCAATGATCGTCTGACACTTATGTATGCCAAAGGAGTGCGCTACTATGAAGATGAACCTGTGGCGGATGCGACGATTGATGATCTGGACATGGATTTTGTAAGGAAATACTGCAATCGGATCGGCTATGCGAAATCGCCTGAAGAGTATGTACGCGAGAACAAAAAGTTTGTCACGATGAAAGACGGGAAGGAGCAGGTTTCCGTCGCTGCTATTCTTCTGTTTGGAAAGAACCCACAACTCTTTTTCCCACGTGCCTATATCCGCTTTATTCGATATGATGGTACAGAGGCGTTGGTTGGCAAGGATATGAATGTCATTAAAGATAAAATCTTTGAAGGGCGTATTCTGGATCAGGTGGAGCAGGCGGTCGAGTTCATCAAAATCCAGATGAAAGAGAAAACCTATCTTGGCCATGACGGCATCTTTGTCACGGAAGAGGAATACAATGAGTTCATTCGCACGGAGATAGTGGTGAACGCCGCGACTCATCGCGATTATGGAATCAGGGGAACAGATATCCAGATCAAGATGTTTGATGATCGGTTGGAAGTGGACAGTCCGGGCACGTTTGCGGGAATGGTGAAGAAGGAGAATATCCGATATACGCATTTTTCCAGAAATCCGAAGATTGCCGCATTTCTGAAGGATTATGGTTATGTGAAAGAATACGGTGAAGGCGTGGATCGTATGTGCAGGGAACTGGCGGCCATTGGTCTTCCTGAACCTGTGTTCAATAACAGCACCTTCATCTTGAAGACAACGGTCAAGAGTTCGTCTTATAAAATGCTTTCGATTGAAAATCAAAAGAATGTTGAAATAGATGAAAATCATTCTGAAAAAGCAGGAAATATTGCTGAATCGGAGGAAAATCGTCCGCTAAAAGAGCCAAAAGTGACCGATTCAGGAGAAATGTGGCAAAACGTTGCCGAATCGAAGGAAAATCGTCCGTTAAAAGAAACACAGGTTAATGAATCAGACAAAAAGTTGCCGATTAAAAAATCAAAAGTGACTGATAAAGACAAACAGTGTTTGGAAAAAGTGACCGTTAAAGATGAACAGCATTTAATTGAAAGACAAAAGAGTGCTGAAATAGATGAAAATTATTCTGAAAAAGCACGAAATATTTCCGAATCGGAGGAAAATCGTCCGTTAAAAGAGCCAAAATTGACCGATTCAGGAGAAATGTGGCAAAATATTGCCGAATCGGAGGAAAATCGTCCGTTAAAAGAGCCCCAATTGTCCGCTAAAGACAAAAGATGTCTGGAAAAAGTGACCGTTAAAGAAGAAAGGCGTCAAATTGAAAGCCAAAAGAATGCTGAAATAGATGAAAAAGATTCTGAAAAGGCATGGAATATTTCCGAATCGGAGGAAAACCGTCCGTTAAAAGAGCCAAAATTGACCGATTCGGGAGAAATGTGGCAAAATGTTTCCGAATCGGAGGAAAATCGTCCGTTAAAAGATACAGGAGCGTCCGATTCCGGAGAAAAACGTCCGATTGAAGGTCAAAAAGTGACCGATTCAGGAGAAATGTTGCCGATAAAACTTTCCATGGAATCATATACCAAAGCATATATAGATAAAGACTACACTGAACCGACCATTCTTTGCCTTAACGCAATTTATGATGATATAGAAGTTAACCAGGTATTCAACTCGGCTTATTTCATGAAGATACTAGAATGCTCAGATCGTGTTGCACGACGTTTGTTGTCAAAATTAAAAGAAATGAATGTTGTTATAGAGGTAACAGGCATTGGGAAGGGAAGAGGAAAGGGCAGAGGAAGAGGAATGTACCGTTTCAAATATGAAGGTGAAGAATAGAAGAGGTAGTTGCTTATGAATAAATCAAAATTCTTCATTGTTTTGTTTTTTGTTGTCACGTGTGTTTGCCAAGGCATTTCGTTGGACGATTTCACAGCTGTTTACAAGGCGAAGGCCGTGCATGAAGGGGTGAATGTCGTGCGGTTGATATCGCCCAGCGCGGAATGGAATGCGGGGCTGGTGTGGAAAAATCCACAGGGGGCGGATTTTTCGAAGGCGAAATGGCTGGCGGTTGATGTGGAGAATCTGTCGAAGACGCGACAAGGGCGGTTGACGATGCATGTTTCCGCCGGCGGGGTGAGCGGCGATTCAGGCGATCATGCGACGGCCATCTTCAAGAAGAACCGTTCCGTCAACACGGGAATCGGCCTCAATCCAGGCGAAAAGGGCACAATGAAACTGTTGCTGACGCATCCGGAAGTCTATGGCGCGCCGCAGGATGCGCGTGGAATCACGGTCATCGACACGGCGCATGTCACGATGATTGAATTCAAGATGCAGTGGCCGTTTGAAGATGAATTCGATGGACTGGCGGATTACCGTCTGTCCAACCTGCGGTTAGAAGGCGAACCTGACGCGAAACGGCATGTCGATGCAGACAAATATGTGCCATTTGTTGACAAATATGGACAATTTGTCCATGATGAATGGCCTGCCAAAGTTCATTCGGATGACGAATTGGCGGCTGATTTGGCTGACGAAATAAACCATCTCCAAGCCGCACCGAAATCGTGGGATCGTTTCGGTGGCTGGGCGGCTGGTCCGCAACTGACGGCGACAGGACGTTTCCGCACGGAGAAAGTCGATGGCAAATGGTGGCTCGTCACGCCGGAAGGCCATTTGTTCTTTTCCGTCGGCGTTGATGTAACTCGCGTCATGACCGATATTACGGATGCTAAACGGCATCCAAATTGGTTTCAATCCGACATTCCGGCGGACGGCAAAATGCCGTTCACGATTTGGAATCTTGAGAAGAAATTCGGCAAGAAGGATTTTGCGGCGGATTACTATGATTTGGTCGTCAAGCGGTTTGATTCATGGGGGCTCAATACGATTGGCAATTGGAGCGCGTCCGAGCTGGCGTTGATGAGCCGCAAGCCGTATGTCATGTCCGTTCTTGAACGCGCACGCGGCGTGAAACGCCATCCGAAAATCAATATCTACGATTTGGAAGACGCTGGTTTTGAAGAGAATATGCGTACGGCAATCCGCCAGCGTTTTGAAACGGACGCCGCGTTGAGGCATGCGGCGACGGATCCGATGTGCATTGGATTCTTTGTCGATAACGAACTGCAGTTCCAGCGGTGGATTCCGTCCGTCGGCGGCAAGGAGAAAGCGGAGCCGGGGCTGGATTTGTATTTCCGCGTCTGCAAGGAGGAGTTGGCGAAAGCGGCTCCTGGCAAGTTGTATCTGGGCAGCCGTTTCGTCGGTTTCCGGCAGGCGGGAATCCTGTGGCGGACGGCGGCGAAATACTGCGATGTCGTCACCGTAAATGCCTACGCCAATTCCGTCTATAACATTTCAGAGAAAATGTTCGACGCGGGAGCGGACAAGCCGTTGCTCGTTGGCGAATTTCATTTTGGCTGTCTGGATCGTGGCATGTTCAAGGCTGGATTGGCTCCTGTCTATGACCAGACGGAACGCGGCCGCAGTTTTGCGCGTTTTGCGGAAGGCTGCCTGCGGCATCCATTGATTGTCGGCTGCCATTGGTTCCAATATCGCGACCAGCCGTTGCTTGGACGCGGCGACGGTGAAGCGTATCAGATTGGTTTCGTCGATGTGTGCGACAGGCCGTATCGCGAACTATGCGATGCGGCCCGCCGCTTTGGTGAAACCATGTATGGTGGACGATAAGTGCGCAGGGCGGAGCCTGCGCCTCTCCATGCCTGCGCATCTCATACCTGCGCATTTTTAACCAAAATCAATCCACGAAGAACACGCGGTTGGGCTTGCGCGGGGCGGCCTGCGGGCGCTCGCCGTCGATGTAGCCGACGGCGCAATGGCCGATACCTTCCCATTCGCCTTCGACGCCGAGTTTCTTCAGAAGTTGTTTGTATTTATCCGTTTCGAACTCTTCTTTCGCGCGATGGATCCAGATGCTGCCGAGGCCGAGCGAATGGGCGGCGAGCAGCATGTTGCCCATGACGAGACTGCCGTCGTAAACACGGATGGGGGAAGATTTTGCGGCTAATACGACCAGAATCACGGGAGCACCGTAGAACGGATCGAAACCTTCCTGCCAGCCGCCGATTTTGCGGTTGTCGTCAGCAAGTTCGTCCCGCAGTTTCTTGTTGGTGATGGCGACTGTGATGACGCCCTGCCGCCCCATGCCGCTGGCGGCGTAGAGGCCCGCTTCGATGATCTGGTTGATGTCGTCTTTCGAGGGCATGTCCGCCTTGAATTTGCGGATGCTGCGGCGTTCTTCCATTGCTTTGATGATGTCGTTCATGGTGCGATCTCCTGTCAATTGTTTTTTGTGGCCTTGCATTGAAGAAAATCAATCTGTTATATGGTGATAAATAAATGTAACATTTCTTTTGACAACGTCAAGAGGCGGATCCTTCCTTTGAAAACTTCGCATTGGGAAAATATGGATGTATCATTATATTATAGATGGCGATATCATTTGCTCAAATGAAGACGAATCGCGGAAAGAGATTGCAACCCATTGTAACACAAGAGGATGACCATCATGAAGAAGTACGTTTGCGAAATCTGCGGCTATGTGTATGATCCTGAAAAGGGCGATCCCGAACACGACATTCCGGCCGGAACGCCGTTCGAAAAGCTGCCCGAAGACTGGACCTGCCCGGACTGCGGCGTCGGCAAGGACGAATTCAAGCCCGAAGACGAAAAGGAATGATGAAGTTTTGATGCGACGGCGGGACGCCGCCGCCACACCGACGGCGATGCCGTTGAAACTTCCGCCGCCATGAAACGCGTGTGCTTTCATGGCGGCGGCTTTTTGTTTTTCATACAGGCCACTCCAGCCTGTAGCTGTTGCCGTTTTGGCATTATCATGATATATTAGATACAAATATCTGGTTATTTGATTTGAAAGGACTCAACAGCATGAAATGGTTATCATATGCCGACAAGACCGCGCTTGTCAGTGGGGACCGCCGCATCAGCTACGGGCAGCTCATCGGCATGGTCCGTCGCACAGGCGAAAAGATGTCGCAATTCAGCAAGCGTGGCGACCGCATCGCCATCATCGGCGCCAATTCGCCCGAATGGGTCTTGGCGATGTATTCCATTTGGAACATCCATGCGACGCTCGTCCCCATCGATTTCATGTCCACGCCGGAGGAAGTGGCATACATTCTTGACGATTGTACGCCAACGGTCATCTGGTGCGACACGAAGACGCGTGAGAAGACGGAGCAGGCCTTGGCGTTGATGAAAAAAGAGCATCCCGCCGTCATGGCATTGGAGTCGCTGGCGGATTGCGATACGACGGAAAGCAAGGACTGCGAAGGCGTCGGCGAAAGCGATGATTCCGAACTGGCGATGATCATCTACACGTCTGGAACGACGGGATCGCCGAAAGGCGTCATGCTGACGTTTGAAAACCTCCGTTCAAACACGGAGGCGTGCTCCACGCAGATTGAAGTGTTCATTCCGGACGACCGTGTCATGGTCATTCTGCCGTTGCACCATGCCTATCCGTTGATGGCGAGCGTCGTCATGCCGATGTCCATCAACGCGATGGCGGTTTTCGCGCAGGACATGACGGCGGAATCCATCATGAAGGCGCTGAAGGACAACCAGGCGACGTTCATCGTCGGTGTCCCGCGGCTTTTGGAACTGTTCCGCAATGCGTTGATGCGCAAAGTCACGGCGACATTGCTTGGACGGATCATGTATCGAATTAGCGCGGCCTGCGGCTCGCTCAAGCTTTCCCGCATCATCTTCAAGAAGGTGCAGGACGCCTTTGGAGGCCATATGCGATATATCTCCTCCGGTGGCGCAGCGAACGACCCGCAGGTCACGCGTGATTATTATGCCCTTGGTTTCCAATTGCTTGAAGGTTATGGCATGACGGAAACAGCGCCGATGATCTCCTTCACACCGCCTGGCCGCTACAAGCCCGGCTCCCCTGGCAAGCCCATCCCCTGCAATGAAGTGAAAATCGTGGACGGCGAAGTGATGGTCCGCGGAAAGAACGTCATGAAAGGCTATTACAACAAGCCACAGGAGACGGCGGAGGCGCTGACGGCGGACGGTTGGCTGCATACGGGCGATTTGGGCTACATCGACGAAGACGGCTTCCTCTTCCTGACGGGCCGCAGCAAGGAGCTGATCATCCTTGGCAACGGGAAGAACATCAGCCCGACGGAAATCGAGCAGAAACTCATGGATATGTCCGACGGGCTGTTCGGCGAATGTGCGCTCACCGACGACGGCCACAATCTCATGGCGCTGATCGTTCCGGACATGGACGCCATCGCAGAAAAGGGCATCATCAACATTCGGCAGACCATCGAAGATTCGGTCATCGAGCCATACAACGAAACGGCGCCGTCGTACAAGCGGATTGCGGACATCATCATCCGCAACACGCCGTTGCCGCGGACGCGACTCGGCAAGCTGCGCCGCCACATCATCCGGCAGGAACTGGCCGCCGCCGCGCGTGGCGAGGCAATCAAGGCAGATACGGCAAAACCCGCGCCCGACACGAAGACGTATCGCGGCGTGGCCGCCTGCATTGAGAAGATTGCAGGACGGACGATCGGGCCGGATGAACATTTCGAATTGGATCTGGGCATGGATTCGCTGGCGAAAATGAATCTGCTCAGTTCGCTGTCAGCCGAACTTGGCGTGTCGCTGCAGGTCGAGACGCTTGCGAAGCATCCGACGGCGCGGTCGTTGGCGGAAGCGATTGACGCAGGCGGCGAAGCCATCGCCGCCGCGCCTTCAAAGAAATACGAACTGCCGAAGACAGGTTGCACGCATGGTTTCTTCCGTCTTTGCACAAAGGCTTTCCTGCATTGCATTTCCAAGACGGAAGTGTCTGGAAAGGAGAATATTCCAGCCGGGCCGTGCATTTTCGCGCCGAACCACCAGAGTTCATTGGACGCGTTCTATCTCAGTGCCGCCATGGATGCGAAACGCTACCATGATACCTATTATTACGCGATTTCCAAATTCGTCGATGGACCGATTTCTGGTTATCTCGCACGGCATCACAACGTCGTCGCGATGGAGCTCAACGGCGATTTGCGGGAATCCATCGGCCTGCTGGAGTCGGCGCTGAAGGACGGAAAATCCGTCGCCATCTTCCCTGAAGGGACGCGAAGCATGGACGGTTCGATGGGCGAATTCCATCTGACGTTTGCGCAAATGGCTGTCAACACGCAGGTTCCCGTCGTGCCCGTCGTCATCGACGGCGCGTTCGACGTTTTGCCGCGCGGGAAGAGTTTCCCGACGTTTGGCAAGACGGTGAAACTCACCTTCCTGCCGCCGATCACGCCAGATGCGAATGCGGCGGCGGAGGCGATTTGCCGCGAGACGAGGGAGAAAATCCAGAACCATCTCGGCAAGAAATAAAAGCCTTAAGGCAAAGACGGGCCGCTTCCGATGATTCAGGAGGCGGCTTGTTTTGTCCTGCCGATGGCCAGCAGGGCGAGATTGACGGCGAAGGCCAGCAGGATCACGGCATGGCTGAGGCCGCCTGTCAGGAATTTGCCGAACAACGTCATGCTTCCGCCGACGAGAATCGCGGCGACGACGAACGGTCGCCGTGATTTTTGGCCGAGAAGCCCCCAGATGACGGGGATGACGAAGGCTCCTGCATATGTTCCCAACGACATGAGAAGAACTTTCAGAATCGAATTGAATTTGAGCGCGATTAGAATCGAAAGAACGCCGAGAAGAGCCGTGCAGACCATTGTCAGACGGACGCTTTTCTTGGAATCCAATTCATCGTGGAAGAACTGCGAAAGCAGTTCAGCCGCAGTGAATAACGTCGTGTCCGCCGACGACATGATGGCGGACAGGATGGAGAAATACAACGGGATGACGAACAACGGAAAGTCTTTTTTGATGATGACGAAAAAGACGGATTCGTTGTTGTCGGAATGATAGTTCGCGCCGTGGATGCCGATGAAGGCGAGCATGAAGGCGATCGGTATGAGCAGTGCGACGGACGCGACGATGGCTTTTTGCGCGACTTTTTCATCCTTTGCGCAGAACAGCCGTGAATAGATGTCCGGACCGACGACATAAGTGCTTGAATATGTGAACAGCATGAGCAGCAAGTCCATCCACGTGAATTTCTCTGAAATCATGGGCGCGGCGTTGGTGGCGGTTTGGTTGCCGCCGATGAGAATGGCTGCTGTGATGAAGGCGAGTCCTGCGATAATCAAAACGACTTGCAGGATGTCGGTCTTGATGATGGAAAGTTGTCCGCCCATCGCCGTGTAGAAGGTCAGCGTCAGTCCGATGGCCAACGCGGCGTGTGTGTAGGAAATGTTGATGACGGCTGTCGTAATTTTCGCCGCGCCAATGATTTGCGCGGCGATGACGCCCAGCCAGGCAATGGCGATGACGCCTGCCGACAGTTTTTTTACGCCGTCGCCATAGAAGCTTCCAAGCAAGGCAGGGAGATTGTAGCCCTTGAACTTTGCAAGTGGTTTGACGAGAAAGAGAAGGATAAATAAACCAAATGCGCCGCACAGCATGAACCATGCTCCAGCCCAGCCTTTTTGGGCGGTCATGTCGATGCTGCCAAGAATGGCGGAGCTACCGAGAATCGTCGCCAGCAGGGAGCCTGTGATTTGAACAGGACTCGCTTTGCGGCCTGCGACGTAGTAATCCGCCGCCGTTTTGATTTTGCGGATGCACAGGCAGCCGATGACGATGGCCGCCGCGAGATAAAGGTACAGAAAAACGATATTCATCAAAAAATCACAGATTCAATGGTGCGATGCTGCGTTGCAGGATGCCGGTCATGTGGGCGATGGCGATGCCATAGTTCGTGAAGGGGATGTTCTGATCGTCCGCGCATTTTGCGCGATAGTGCATTTCACGCTCTGTCAGCATGCAACCGCCGCAATGGACGACGACGGCGTAGCGCGACAAATCGTCGGGAAAGCCTGTGCCGCTCGTGAATTCGAACTGCACGTCCTTTCCGCAATGTTTGCGGATCAGTTTCGGAAGCTTTTCCGTGCCAATGTCGCCGCATTGGCGGTGGTGCGTGCAGCCTTCTGAAATCAAGACGATGTCGCCGTCGCGCAACGTGTCCAACGCTTTGACGCCTTTTACCGCTCCCGTCAAGTAGCCTTTGTAGCGGGAGAACAGGATGGAAAACGACGTCAGGGGAATGTCTCGTGGCACGATTTGCGCGACTTTCACAAATGCTTGGCTATCCGTCACTACCAAACGTGGCGGCGACGACAGTTTCGCCAATGCCTGTGGCAGTTCTGTTTCCTTTGTGACGACGCCGATGGCGTTGCTGTCCAATATGTCACGCAATGTCTGGACTTGCGGGAGGATGAGGCGGCCTTTCGGTGCGGCCGCGTCGATGGGCGTCACCATGACGACGACATCTCCAGGCGACAGCAAATCGCCGATGACGCGGTTGGAATTGTCGTCCTTAGGGGCGGTTTTCGCCATGAGCTCCTTCAAATCATAGATGCCTTGGCCTGTCACGGCGCTGACGGCGATCACCGGCAGCTTTTCCGTGATGGCGGGCGGCATGGCCAAATCCGCCTTGTTGATGGCGACGACGCAGGGTATCTCCTTGGCTTTGATCAACTTGAGGATTTCGTTATCCGCCGTTGTCACACCAGCCGTTGCGTCGATGACCATGACGGCCAGATCCGTTTTGTTCAGCATCTGGCGGGCCTTGCGCATGCGCAGGGCACCAAGTTCCGTATCGTCGTCAAGACCGGGCGTGTCGAACATGACGACAGGGCCTAACGGCAACAGTTCCATGGACTTCAGGACGGGATCGGTCGTCGTTCCGCGTGTATCGGAGACGACGGCCATGTCCTGCCCAGTCACGGCGTTCATGAGGCTGGATTTGCCGACATTGCTTCTGCCGAAGAAGCCGATGTGCAGTCTTTCAGATGATGCGGTGCTGTTCATATTGCTTTCTTTCAAGTTGTTGTAAAAACACGAATATCAATGTCTTAAAGTCCACTGAAAACACAGAATAAACAGAAAAGCCTCGCCGCCGAGCCGACAGTGTCCATGAGACTTGTTGAGTAGATTATGAAGAACAATTGTAAATGAACCTAACGGCTCCGGCGGCTCGGCGATTGTGAAATCGCTTCGCGTAATGGAAAGTATAGAGTAAAATCATCTAACGATTGTTTTTCATACGTATCGTTAGCGTTCATTTTCTTGTTTTCTTATCAAGAAATCTCCACGCGTAGCGTAAGGAAACCGCCGAACAGACGGAGGCCAGCCACTTTTCTGAACTTAATGTTTAAAATAAATTCAAACGTTTTGACAAACTGGCCGACGTCTGTGAGGCATTCTGTTACTTCCGTGTATTCTGTGGACTTTTCCGAATTGTTGAGTATTCGTGGTCTAGAATCTGAAGTCGCGTTGGCCGTTTTCGATTTCCTGAAGATGGCGTTTGGCGATTTCGCGGATCTTTTCGTTGGGGACTTTTTCGATTTCCTACGCGATGAGCTTTTCGCCAATGGCGCGCGTCTCGGGAGTCGCATAATCCATAAGATATTCTTTCAACGTCATTAAGGCGTTGGGATGGCAGCAGTTGAGAATCTGCTGAGACTTGCAGAGCGCCATGAAACGGTCGCCCGTGCGGCCTTCGCGGTAGCAGGCCGTGCAGAAGCTCGGGATGTATCCCATTTCCATGAGCCAGCGGGCGACTTCGTCCAATGTGCGGCGGTCATTGACGTCGAACTGCGCGGATTCCTCCGCTTCAGGCGTATTGTCCGCATAGCCGCCGACGCTCGTTTTGGAAGCGCCGCTGATCTGCGAGATACCAAGATGGAGAACACGTTCGCGCGTCTTCTGGCTTTCACGCGTGGAGACGATCATGCCTGTGTAGGGGACGGCGACGCGGATGCAGGCCACGATTTTCGCGAACTGGTCGTCGTCGATGCCATTTTTGAACGTGGAGGGATCAATGTCATCTGCGGCGCGGATGCGCGGGACGGAAATTGTGTGCGGGCCCACGCCGAATGCCGCTTCCAGATGCTCCGCATGCATGAGCAACGCGGAGAATTCATAGCGGTAGCGTTCCAGGCCGAACAGCACGCCGAGGCCGACGTCGTCAATGCCACCTTCCATGGCACGGTCCATTGCTTCCGTGTGGTAGCAGTAATCGTGCTTCGGGCCGCTCGGATGCAGGATTTCGTAGCTTTCCTTATGATACGTCTCTTGGAAGAGAATGTAAGTACCGATTCCTGCGTCTTTTAACTTGCGGTAGTTTTCAACGGTCGTGGCGGCGATGTTCACGTTGACGCGGCGGATGGCGCCGTTCTTGTGTTTGATGCTGTAAATCGTCTTGATGGATTCCAGAATGTATTCGATCGGATTTTCGACGGGATGCTCGCCGCATTCGATGGCCAGACGCTTATGGCCCATGTCCTGCAATGCGATGACTTCGCGGCGGATTTCATCCTGTGAGAGTTTCTTGCGCGGAATATGTTTGTTCTTAAGGTGATACGGACAATAGACGCAGCCGTTCACACAGTAGTTGGAGAGATACAACGGTGCGAAGAAGACGATGCGGTTGCCGTAGAAATCCTTCTTGATCTGCTCCGCCAGAGCGTAGATTTCTTGGTTCTTCTCTTCAATGTCGCAGTCGAGCAGGACGGCCGCTTCGCGATGGCTGAGGCCTTTGCGCAGCTTCGCTTTCGCAATGATCTGATCGATCAGTTCGACGTTATGCTTGTTTTTTTCCGCATAATCCAGCGACGCAAGCACTTCCTCATGGTTGATGAACTCTTCTGCTTTGTGTGATTTCGGATCGTACAACATGTTGCTGTTCTCTCTTGTTTGTAGTTGGTTATGTTAATGTTAGAAAAATCAATAACGTGCGTCTCCGCGGTCAACGGTGATGTGGCAGCCGATGGTCGATAGCTCTTTATCAAGCCTGGCGACGCCTTCCACGGCTTCCAAGCCAGTGTTCGCCTTGTTGTCGTAAAGCGAATAATTGTCTCTCACATCGGTTGGAGAAAGGTTTGGCATGATGACATTCGCGCCTGCGAGAATGCCGCGCAGACGGCCTTGCGGATGCAACGTCGCGAGAGCGGTTGTCGAAGGCAACAGGACTTTCGGTAGCGTCAGGCGGACAAGTGACAGCATGAACAGCGTTGTTTCGACGGAGCCAGCCGGTTCGTTTGCGAATGGTGTCGCCTGATGCGGGATGAACGGGCCGAGCCCAACCATCTGCGGCTGAAAGTCTTGGATGAACGCCAAATCTGCGGCGAGGCATTCCGCCGTCTGATACGGCGAACCGATCATCATGCCGCAGCCGACTTGATAGCCAAGCTCTTTCAGCCATTGCAAACATTGCATGCGGTTGGAAAACTTCTGGAAAGACGGATGGAGCTTCGCGTAATGCCATTCTAAAGCCGTTTCATGCCGGAGCAGATAGCGATCCGCTCCGGCTTCTTTCAGACGATGGTAGCTTTCGTAGGAACGTTCTCCAAGGGAAAGAGTTACGGCGATGTCCGAATGCTTTGACTTGACGGCGGCGACGATGTCGCACATCCGCTCGTCATTGAACCATGCGTCTTCACCACCTTGCAGGACGAGTGTGCGTAAGCCTGTCGCATAGCCTTGCTCCAGACAGTCGAGAATCTGCTCTTTGGACAAGCGATAGCGGACGACATCCGCGTTGCTGTGACGGATGCCGCAGTACAGGCAGTCGTTTTTGCAATGGTTGGTGAATTCGACGAGACCGCGCAAAAAGATCGCATTGCCGAAATGCTTGATGCGCAAGTCATTGGCAAGGCTTCGTGCGTATTCCACATCTTCTGTGTCCGCGTGCGTCAGAATTTGCAGAAAATCGTTTTCCTGCAAGCAGTTGCCGACATTCAGAGCGTCTATCAGTTGTCGTGCTGTTTCGTTCATGACAGTTTTGCCATCAAAGCTTTTGATGTGACGCCTTTCAGCATGCCGAGCTTGCCGGAGAGGGAACTGATGACGTCTTGCGGGGCGTCCAGCGTCACGCTGATAACGGAGATGTTCCGTGGCTTGTAGGGGATGCCCATTCGGCCGATGATGTATTGCCTGTATTCGTGCAGCAGCTCATTGAGCGGCGCGACGGAATCAGGCTCATCGACGATGATGCCGATTAATGCGACTCTGGTTTCCATAAGACTTTTGGTTTGATAATGATGCAAAAAAAGCACGTCCTGCGCAAGGAGGCAGGACGTGCTGAAATAGTGTGTTGCATCATGTCGCCGCGTTGTTTAGGTCTCCGAAGAAACCTGCCCATACGGTTTCGTTGTGCATTATGGATTTCGCATGCCTTCCTCCTTGGCGCGTAGCCTTGGAGTCAGTACGATAGTGGCGCGGGCGTCTCGCCTGCGCCTTCCGACGGTGGAACACCGACAGAACACTAGATAATATAATATCTAATTGAAGAATGGCAAATGAAGAGGAGGATTTTTGATTTAAGGTACTGTGTTTTGGCTGTTAGCATCTGCAATTTTTATTTCATTTATTAGTTCAAACACTTCAGAAAAGCGTAAAAAGTCTTTATCATGTATTTGCCCCTTTATACAATCATCACTAATTTCATTCTTTATTCGGTCTTTTGTCATTATTTCATTTAATGAACGGAATTTTAAAACATATCTTGTAAAAATGTTTCTTTTAAAATAATCTTCTATGTTGAAATCACAAGAAGGCGTAGTTTTTTTATGAGGATAAGGCGCAATCCAAATATTTATATTTTTTCGAGCTTTGCCAAAATTGCGTTTGTCAAATTTTACTGGAGGATTGAATATTTTATTGATACTCTCCCAACCAGCTTTATCGTTATCAAAGAAACAATAGATGTGTTGATTAGATTTGGGAATGAACCGATCTTTGAGCAATACTACTCCTGGAGCTCCACCACAAGGAAGAAAATCATAATCATGATCAAGGAACTGTCCTGTCTGCTTGAAATAAGTTAATGCTTTAGAAAGAAAAGTTTCATCTGTTTTACCTTCCACAAGAATGATATCCTTGTTTGATGCAAGAAATATATTCTGTTGTTGAAGTGTCCACTGACCATTAGTAAGTCGTTCGACAACTTCTCGGTTATCAGCATTGACTACTTGAGCATAACCATTGGCTCCATCCAACATAACAATGGACTTAGCGGGTAAGGATGCTGATAATGATGGAGAGTGGGTAGTAAGGATATTTTCGCGGTTTATTGCGTTTTGAAACATTTTAGCCAAGGATGGTTTGCG
>JAFZIJ010000161.1 GCA_017554445.1 Victivallales bacterium | reverse complement strand
GGCTGGACTACACGGTGTATTTCGAAAACAAATCGACGGCGGCGGTTCCCGCGCAGGAGGTCACCGTGACGCATCAGTTGTCCAAGTGGCTGGACTGGAGTTCATTGGAGCTTGGCGAAATCGCCTTCAACAACCAGATCCAGCTTGAACTGAAGGGCAAGGCGCGCGGAACGGCGACCGTCCCGCAGAACGATACAAATTATCATGTTCAGATGACGGCGGCGACCGACGAGACGACGGGCGGTTTCACGCTCTACTTGCGCAGCTACGACAAGTCGCGGCAGGCCTACGGCTACTGGCCGGAAAGCGTCTATGCGGGCTTCCTGCCGCCGAACGACAGCACGCATCGCGGCGAAGGCCATGTGTCGTTCCGCGTGAAAGTGCGCGACGACGCGCCGGAAGGCGCGTTCATCAACGCGGAGGCGACCATCGTCTTCGACATGAACGAACCGATCACGACGGCTCCCGCATGGTTCAACTGGGTCACGACGGAAGAGAATCCCGTCGCGGATCCGACGACGCTACGGTGGGATACGTCAGAAGACGAAGACGGAACGACTTACGTCGTCAACTACTGGATGGGCGATCCCGATCCGACGGCGGAAGCCACGACCGTGACATTCAATTCCGATACGCTGACGACTGGCAGCTGGCAGCTGCCTGACGGCCTTGCGCTCGGAACCTATTATTGGAATGTGACGAAGACGAACGGCGGCGTATCGTCGAATACCTCCACATGGAGCTTCGACTTGCTGCCGACTCACACGGTGACTGTCGTGAACGGCACGGGAAGCGGTGTTTACAAGCTTGACACAGCCGTGACCGCCACGGCTTCCGACGTGGAGGGAAAGGTCTTCACGGGCTGGACGGCGGAAGGCGTCACATTGACGGATAAGGAAAAACAGGATGCCACCGTGGTGTTCTTCATGCCGGACAACGATGTCACGCTGACGGCGAACTACGGTCTGGACGCCGTGGATGTATCCCTGCGTGCTGGCTGGAATCTGATCGCGACGCCCGGCAATCTCCCAAGTGCCTACAACGCAACATGGTTTGAAAAATTGCAGGCGTTTGCGTTTGACAATCTACATCGAACCTACGGTCAAGCGTCGCTGCCGTTGGCGGCTGGCGAACCGCTGTGGGTGTTCTGCAAGACTGAGCAGACGGTCCGCGTCGTCTATGAAGATGCTGGAAGCGTCGTGGGCGGATTGACGGACAAGAACGGATGGCAACTGGTCGGCGTCAGTGGCAAGGAGGCTGTTGAAGTGGACAATGTACAGGCCGCATGGCGTTGGGTTTCAGGCCGTTGGCAGGCTTTGGAAATCAACGATGAAAAGGTGTCGCTACCCGCTGGACAAGGATGTTTCATCTACAGGAAGCAGTAATCGCCCTTGTTGTCCGCCGCTATAACAGCGGCGGGCTACAAGGGTGGCTTATGGCCTATGGCTTATGGCTTATGGCCAATGGCTTATGGCTTATGGGGTGAAAAAACAGGGCTGCCGCATGGTTTGCGACAGCCCTGTTTCTTTTGGGAAGGTCGCGCTTTTGCGCGACCGGACGAGCTGGAGCTCGTCCCTCCCGTTATGAAGCGATTTACATGGCGAGAATCTTGTCCATGGCTTTGGACGTGCGGTCGAGCAGCGTCGGATCCGGCGGCATCATTTCGGCGGTGATGGTCTTGTCGTAGCCGATGCGATGGAGGGCGGTCATCGTGTCGTTCCACGGGATGTCGCCGTCAAGCAGATCGCAGAAGCCTTCGAGCGTGCCGACGGAGAGTTTGAAATCTTTGATGTGGATGCGGTCGATGCGTTTGCCGAGGATTTCAATCCAGTGGGGCGGCCACTGCTGGTGGTTGAGGACGTTGCCGACATCGAAATAGGCGCCGACGGCGGGATTGTTGATGCTGTCGATGAACGCTGCGAATTCGACGGGGGAGTACATGAAGCCGTTCCAGACGTTTTCGACGGCGAGTTTGACGCCGAGATCTTTGGCGGTCTGGCCGAGTTCCGTCACGGCATTGCGGGCCCATTCGAGAGCCTTTTCATACGGGACAGGCTTGAACGACGGTTCCCATGGGATGACGATGGCGCCCGGAACGAAGAGGAGCGATTTGCAACCAAGCCACGCGACGCGCTGCAAGGCGCCTTTGTGGAGTTCGATGGCCTGTTTGCGGACGGCGGCGTCCAGACTCGTGGGGCAGCATCCCCAACTCATGCCGGAGGCGACGGATTCAAGTTTGATGCCGGCCTTTTCGGCGGCGGCCTTGTAGGCTTTGCAGTCGGCTTCCGATGTTTCGGGAGTCAGCGGGCCGGATGTGCCAACGCAGAGTTCAAGTGCTTGGAAATTAGCGTTTTTGGCCTGTTGAATGGCGTCCTGCGCGGAGCAGGAGCCGTCGCCGCCTTGTACGGACCAGTAGCTGATGGCTTTGATCATGATGGGTTTCCTTGAATAATGGTGTGTAGATTCTTCATGACATGGGATGAAAATACCGAAACATGTATTAAGTTAGATGAAAAAGCATGGTTGTCAAGCGAAAAATAAAAAAGCGTTGAAAGCGTTAAATGCGATAAAAGCGAATAACAGGAAAGAGTGCTTTATGGAAATTTTTGAAAAACTGAGTCCGTTTATGATTAAGGCGGGCATCATTGAAGTTGGGCGGGACCGTTTGAAGCAGGTGGCCCATAAACTGGCGTTTCTGTTGGTGACGGAGGAGCTGTCGTACAACAGCCTGCAGGAGTTGCTGACATCGTTTGACTGTCCTATCTACCGTTGTCTGACGGCGTTGGACGTGGAGAAATATTTCAATTTCAGAGGGACGAAAGTGTTGGGATTCCGTCGGAATGAATTGAGCGCGCAAGTGATGAAAGCGCTGAAAGGATTTGACGTGAAGCGTGGCGAACGGATTCCATCGCATCCGCGGGTGGCGGTTCTGGGGGCGAGCGGAATAGGGCGGCATCATGCGAATTGGTGGCGGCTGGAAGGCGCGCAGGTGGTCGCGTTCTTGGGAAGCAATGCGGAAAGCATTGTGAAAACGACGGATACGCTGAAATCCATGTTCGCGTTTGAAGGGCGTGGCTACACGGATTTGCAGGAACTTTTGGCGACGGAGAAGCCAGACGTCGTGGATGTCTGCTTGCCGCCGAAGATGCATTACAACGCCGTGAAGACGGCGTTGGAGGCGGGTTGCCATGTGCTTTGCGAAAAGCCGTTTGTGTATGACGATGATTTGACGCCGGATGACATGTTGGCGCAGGCTCGTGAATTGACGCAACTGGCGGACGAGAAGAAGCTTTCGCTAGGCGTCTGCACGCAGTATGTCATGGCGGCGGAGGAAATCCGCCGCCTGTGGCTGGAAGAACATGCGGGAGAAAGGATTACGTCGTTCGAAGGTTGTCTGATTTCTCCGACGCGGAACCGTCCGCCAAATGCGAAATGGACGTGGATTGATCTTGCACCGCACATGCTTGGCGCGGCGCAAGTCCTCTCCGCCTGCGGCGACATCGATTGGACCAACGTGAAAACGACTTTCGAAGGCCATCTGGCGGAGGCGACGTTCCCATGCAAGTGCCGTGACGGTCGTGTGATAGATTGCAAGATCACGACGTTCCATCGCGATGAAGAGCCGAAAAACGTGCGGCAGATCACGCTGAATGGCGAACTGTTCGATATCGGCGGTCATCTGGATGAGAACAAGATCTTCCAGATGGACATCAAGACGCCGAATGGCGTCGTTGAACGGCCGGACATGATGCGGTTGTTGATTCGCAGCTATTTACATGGCTGTCTGAACGTACCCGGCAAGATGGCGCGGCAGAATCTGGAATGGATGCTGAAAGTCATTGAAGTGGCGGAGAAAAAATGATGGACGGTCGTATCATGCGGAGTTGCAGTGTCTTCTGCCTTGTGCTGTTCATGGGGCTCTGTGGCTGGAGCGCGTCTCCGTTTGATGTCAACGCCGTGCTGACGGCCACTGGCGAGAAGACATGGAATTTGTCGTTGAGCTTCAAAGTACCGCCAGAGCATCATGTGTACGAAGCGGATTTGAAAGTGGAGGCGGATGGCCTTGAATTGGAGCAGGTTGCGGGTGATCCGGCGGTTGATTTGGACGGCGACATGGTCTTCACAAGAGACTTCCGGCGGGAGTATCGTGTGAAAGGCGATGCGCAGGAGCCATTGGCCGTTTATGTGACGATGGTTGGCTGTTCTGACAAGGGGCTTTGCTATCCGCCGGACAAACGTGAATTGAAATTGACGTCGTCTGGCGGTGTAACTGTCGAAGCCGTGAAGGAGGCGACGGCGGAGGCGTCGTCTTCCATGAAAGAGCTGCTGTCCCATTTCAAGACGGGCGGCGTCACGGAAGGCTACATGCGGCCGAAAGTGTTTCTGGAATGGCTGGAAACGGCTCATGAAGGGAAATCGGATGATGAGGGAAACTTATTGCAGCGCATTCTGTTGCGTTATGGATTGTGGCTCGTGGCGTTGTTGTTGCTACCGCTTGGAGCGATGCTGAATCTGACGCCGTGCGTGTTGCCGATGATTCCCATCAATTTGGCGATTCTGGGCGCGGGCGCGAAAGATGGCAAGAAAGGTCGCGGCTTCGGTTTGGGGCTTGGATATGCGTTAGGCATGGCGCTGTCGTATGGATTGCTTGGTGTCATCGTCGTCTTGACGGGAAGCCGTTTCGGGGCGATTAATTCGTCAGCGTGGTTTAATTTCGCTGTGGCGTTAGTATTTGTATTTCTTGGACTTGCGATGTTCGATGTCTTTTCAATTGACTTCTCTCGATATCGCGGACAGGGCGGAATGCAACGGCGTGGCACGATGGTCGGCGCGTTTTTGCTGGGCGGTCTGACGGCCGTTTTGGCTGGTGCCTGCGTCGCACCTGTGTTGATTTGGGTGTTGGTCATGGCGACGGAAATGTATGCCGACGGCAAGCAGATCGGGCTGATTCTGCCCTTTTTGCTGGGGGCGGGCATGGGATTGCCGTGGCCGTTTCTGGGGGCGGGGCTGTCGATGCTGCCGAAGCCTGGAGCATGGATGGAAAAGGTCAAAAAACTCTTTGGCGTGCTGATTTTCGCGATGGCGGTCTATTATGCGCATGTCGGCTGGAACTTGTTGAATTGGAAGACGGAAGGCGTTTCAACAGATGGCTGGCGGACGGATGTCGCGGCGGCCATGCAGGATGCGTTGCAGGAAGGTCGGCCTGTATTGGTGGATTTCTGGGGGATGTCTTGCAAGAACTGCGTAATGATGGACAAAACGACGCTGAAGGATAACGATGTGATGGCTTGGTTTGAAAAAAGCAAGGCGATTCTGCTGAAAGTGCAGGGGGACAATGAAGCGGATGTCGATGCGCAGGCGTTGATGAAACGCCATCAGGTCATTGGTTTTCCGACATATGTGCTGCTACTGCCAAGTCATTGATTATCAACCACGAATGGACACGAATTCACACGAATTTTGGCAGTCCACGGAAGACACTGAATAAACAGAATGCCTCGCAGACGTCGGCCATCGTTCTGAAGAGTTTTATGGGAAGACGGAGACTCTTGAGGAAGAAGGATTGGCAGGCCTCCGTCTGCTCGGTGGTTCGTCACGCTTCGCGCAAGCGCAAACAACGTCATGCGGAAGCTTGAAGTCCATAATCTGTCTGTTGCGGTGGGTTGAAAAGCGCATGGAAAAATCTTTGCCAAAAAACAAGAAAATGAACGATAGTAGTACGAAAAGCCGCCGAAGGCGGCGCTTATGGCTTATGGCTCATTGCTTATGGATTAATGCGTTAACCCTTTAGCCATAAGCAATAAGCCATAAGCGAGCGAAGCTCTGGTTAGCGGTTCGTCACGCTTCGCGCAAGCGCAAACAACGTCATGCGGAAGCTTGAAGTCCATAGTCTGTTAGTTCCGGGCGCTTGCCTGTGGTTATGCATGGTTTCGCACTCCGCGCGTTGCAGCTCCGCTGCGTTGATAGTAGATTTCTTCGCTATATAGCCTTGATTTTTGTGTTTGGACGTATAATATTAAGGTAAAGGATTTTCATTTTTTGTTGTAATAACCAATCACCTTTGTTCATGGAGACAGACAATGCCCGTAAATTATGATGTTGAGAAAATTGGCGCGAACATGAAGATCAAGCTGGCCGTCATGAGCGGCTGGTTCGGCGGATTGAACCATGTGGAAATGGTCGAGCAGGTTGCCGCCTATGGATTCCATGCGTTTGAAAATCTGGGCGCTGGTAAATGGGAAGACAAGGAAGCCGTCCGTGAGAAGTGCGAAGAGCTTGGCGTCGAAGTCGGTGCGATCAGCTGCAGCGGTTCCATCAATGGTGATGGTCCTGTGAATCCCGCCTTCCATGACAAATTCGAATCGGACGTGAAGGAAGCGATCCGCAACGCAAAACTGCTCGGCACGAAGGTCGTTTTGGTGACGGTTGGCGGCCTGCGTTATGACATGACGCAGGAACAGCAGCTTGAAAACGTCGCTATCGCTGGCCGCCGTGTGGCACCGTTGCTGGAAGATGCTGGTATCACGTTGGTTTATGAAACGCTGAATATCAAAGTTGACCATGCTGGTTACGCATTGGTGACCTCCAAGCAGGGTTCTGATTTGGTGAAAGCCATCGACAGCCCGAACGTGAAGTTCCTCTTCGACATCTACCATCAGCAGATCACGGAAGGCGATGTCATCCGCAATTTCACGACGTACAAGAACGAAATCGGCCATTTCCATTTCGGTGACAATCCCGGCCGTCGCGAGCCCGGAACTGGCGAACTGAACTACAAGCAGATTTTCAAGGCGATTGACGCCATGGGTTACAAAGGCATCGTTTCCAGCGAGTTCAGCAAGTCGAAAGACTTGTCGCTGGAAGGCCTGCTGAAGATTTTGGCGGACTGCGCGACATGGTAGTTTGCCGTCTTACGGCGGAGCTGAAAGCCTAAAGCTTAAAGCTTAAAGCAAAATACAGAAGGGAGGATGCATCCGCGTGATCAGACACACAGGAAAGCGTTCCTCCCTTAATTGTTTATGATATTGTTAATCATGTATTAGAGGATAATGAAATATGGCCAAGGCTAAGTCGAATTTGAAGTCCAAAGTTTGTTTTGAAGGCGTGATGGCCGCGTTGCCGACGCCGTTGGAAGACAATGGCGAAATCAAGGTCAAAACCGTCAAGAAACTGATCGACCATCTTCTGGATGAAGGGCTCTACGGTTTCTATGTGACGGGCGCGACAGGCGAAGGCGCCTGTCTGTCCGCCAAAAAGCGCGAAGTGATGGTGAATGCCGCCATTGAGGCGAACGCCGGCCGCGGGAAGATGATCATCCATATCGGTTCCATCGATCCCTATGAGGCGATGGAGCTGACGCGTCAGGCCACGAAGGCCGGAGCCGACGGCGTGTCCGCCGTGCCGCCGAACTACATGTTCGAATACGACGCGGACGAAATCTGCGAATACTACACGCGTCTCGCGGGCGAGACGGATCTGCCGCTTCTGATGTACGCGACGCAGAAGACCGTGGCGCTGGACGTGAACGGCATCATCGAACGGCTGCTGGCCGTGCCGAACATCATCGGTGCGAAGGATACACGTGCTAACTACTACAAAATGTGGCAGTTGAAGCAGTTGAACGGTGGCGACGTCAACGTCATCAATGGACCGGACGAAACGTTGATCTGCGGTCTGATGATGGGCGCGGATGGCGGCATCGGTAGCACGTACAACGTGATGCCGCGTTGGTTCTCCGAACTGTATAAAGCGTTCCGCGCAGGCAAGATCGATGAGGCTCGGGCGATCCAGACGAAGATCAACTACGGCATCGAGGCGTTGCTCCGTCTGGGCCGCGGCAATACGGTCCGCTCCGTCAAAGCCGCCCTGACGCTGCAGGGCTACGACATGGGCCCCGCCGTCTATCCGGCCGGCCATTGCTCCGACGATGAGATGAAATACATCAAGAAAGAGCTGAAGAAGGTTGGTATTCTGTAATGTAATTTGCGCGAACGGCCGCGTAGGAGCCCTCCCGTAGGATTAGTTTATGTCCAAAGTTCGTTTTGAAGGTGTGATGGCGGCGTTGCCGACGCCGTTGACCGATAATGGCGAAATCAAAGTCGCCACGGTGAAGAAGCTGGTGGACCATTCGCTGGACGAAGGTCTTCACGGTTTCTACGTGACGGGCGCGACTGGCGAAGGCGTCGCGCTGTCGGCGAAAAAACGCGAGACGATGGTGAACGCCGTCATTGAAGCGAATGCGGGGCGTGGCAAAGTCATCGTCCATATCGGAGCGATTGATCCGTATGAGGCGATGGCTTTGACGCGGCAGGCGACGGCGGTAGGAGCGGACGGTGTGTCCGCCATGCCGCCGAACTACATGTTCGAATACGACGCGGATGAAATCGTGGATTACTATACGCGTCTTGCAGGCGAGACGGATCTGCCGTTGCTGCTCTATGCGACGCCGAAAACGGTCGCGTTGGACATCAACGGCATCATCGAACGGCTGTTGGCCGTTCCGAACATCGTCGGTGCGAAGGATACCCGTGCTAACTACTACAAAATGTGGCAGTTGAAGCAATTGAATGGCGGCGATGTGAACGTCATCAACGGGCCGGATCAGATGCTGATCTGCGGCTTGACGATGGGAGCAGATGGTGGCATCGGCGGCACATACAGCGTGATGCCCCGTTGGTTCGCTGAATTGTACAAGTCCTTCCGTTCAGGAAAGATAGACGAGGCTCGCGCCATTCAAGCGAAGATCAATAACGGCATCCATGCGTTGCATGCGATAGGCCATGGCAACGGAATTCGCGGCGTGAAGACGGCATTGACGTTGCAGGGCTTCGACATGGGGCCCGCCATTTGTCCGGCGGCGCGCTACACCGCCGATGAGATGAAGGAATTTGCGCAAAAACTAAAAGCGGTTGGTATTTTGTAGAAAGATGAGGACGGTCATGCTCTTGCGTGACCGTTTTTTTGTGTTGAAGCAGGGAATCATGAAAAAGAAAATTCTTATTGTCATCATAATTTTGATTGCCTGCTATTGCTTGTTTTGGATTTTGGAACGATACCAAGGTGTTCTTCATATCACAATATCTGACAATTGTCTGGATGTGAAGGAGTTATTTTTCATCATGCCTGACAATGACTGGGGGGCTTTTACTATAGAAGTTAAAACAATGTCGGATATGGAGGCCGAAAAAGCGTTGGCTTCATGCAAAATCTGCCTGAAGAGTCTGGATGACGGAAAGGAATATGTACCGAACAAAAGTTTTAAGGAAGGAGACCATTCGGATTGTACGGAATTTGTATTTGATTTTCATGATCATTGGAAAGCGGAAAAATCGTTGCATATTCCGGCAGGAGATTATCTGCTGTCCTTTGAACAAGAGCATTTGGAAGGTGTGGGGCAAAATCCATTTGAGGGAAGACCACTCAAATGCATTTTCTGGACAAATCGAAAATATCTCCGACCTTGGCTGAAACGCCTTAAACAAGAAAATATCAAGTTTATTCGTAGAGGCAAAGGCTGGAACAAAGACAGCTTGTATACGCTTCCTTCTAGTAAAAAAGTTGACTTGCCCAAAATGAATCCATGAAGGTAAGTACCTCGATCATAATGATAAACGATGGATTCAAGATAAAAGAAAAATGAAAAATTGTGCAAATTGCGGACAATTAATTGCAAAAGACGGAGGGTATAAGGGTTTTCTTCATACTTACAGGGCTTTTTGTTGTAAAGACTGTTATAAAGCGTATAAAGAAAAACACAAAGGTTTTACCAGATGGGAAAGAATCAAACTTAGTTTTGTGATTTGTATTATTATCATTCTATTAATTACTTTCCTTAAAAGTGGTAAAACTAATAAGAAAAATGACAATGAAAATAATGGTTCTATGACAGAACAAGTTCGAGAATAGTTGTTAATGACTGTTCTATGAACATGACGAAGCAGAAATAACTCTATTGTTGTATAGAAGAGGATAATGTTTGACTAGACAGCCAATTTAGAAAATTTCAAGCTCAATTCGGTGGTTTGTGGAGTTTTTGTTCGGTGGTTTGTGGAGTTTTTGTTCTGCGTTTTATGGAGTTTTTGTTCGGCGATTTGTAGAGTTTTCGTTCGGTGATTTGTGAAAAGGCTAGTATAAAACGGAACAGGCCACAGACGAAAAGATCGTCTGCGGCCTGATGCTGTTTTCGCGTTGTGCTTCTGTCAGAACTGCTGGAGGAAGCGGACGTCGTTGTTGTAGAGGAGACGGAGGTCGTTGATGCCGTAGCGGATCATCGCAAGGCGTTCGATGCCAAGGCCGAAGGCGAAGCCAGACACGGCTTCGGGATCATAGCCGACGTTCTGGAAGACGGCCGGATTCACAATGCCCGCGCCACCGATTTCAATCCGGCCGGAGCCTTTGCAGACGCGGCAGCCCGCGCCGCCGCAGACCATGCAGCTGGCGTCGGCTTCGACGGACGGTTCGGTGAAGGGGAAGTGATGCGGGCGGAAACGGATTTTCGTCTTGTCGCCGAACATATCGCGGGCGAAGGAGGCGAGAACGCCTTTCAGATCCGCCAAAGAGACATGTTCATCGACGTAAAGGCCTTCGATCTGGTGGAAGGACATGCCATGCGTCGCATCCGGCGTGTCGCGGCGATAGCAGCGGCCGGGGCAGATGATACGGATCGGCGGCTTCTGCGACATCATCGTACGAATCTGAACGTCAGACGTTTGTGAACGCAGAAGAATCGTGTTTTTGTCGAGATAGTCGCACTTGTCCAGATTGAAATAGAACTGGTCTTCGGGGGATCGCGAAGGATGGTCCATGGGGGCGTTCAACGCGTCGAAGTTGTCCCATACGGTGTCGATATCGGGGCCGTCCGCGACGATGAAACCCATGCGGCGGAAGATGGCGACGGCGGCGTCCATGACAAGGAAGACGGGATGCTTGTGGCCGATTTCGGGCTTGCGTCCGGGCAGTGAGAGGTCGAGCGCGTTCTGCTCTTCTTTTTTCTGCTTGAGCTGGTCGGCGCGGTCGTCGAAAGCCTTCTGGATGGCGTTTTTGACGGCATTGAGCGTCTTGCCGACGGCAGGTTTTTCTTCCGGCGGGACGGTTCCAAGTTTGGACATCAGGGCGGGGAGGGAGCCTTTCCGGCCGATGTATTTAGCGCGGACCGTTTCGAAGGACTGTTCGTCGTTGATGGTCTGGATTTCCGCCAGGGCTTGGTCCTGAACGGCGAGAAGTTGTTGTTCGAGTTCCGTCATGGTGATTTCCGGTGGTTATGATAATAGGTTATAGTGTATGTTTCGCTTCGAACGTGATGGGTTCTTTTGTGATTGGATGCAAGATAGTTAGACTTGCATGCTGGAGGGCGACAGCGCCGTTTTTGTATGGTTCGCGCGAGCCATAGCGTTCGTCTCCGACGATCGGGCAGCCCGCGTGGGCGAGCTGTGCGCGAATCTGGTGGTAACGGCCTGTTTCAAGCTGTATTTCAAGCAACGAATGGCCGTTCGGACGCGTTTCGAGCAGACGGTAGCGGAGCGTCGCGCGTTTGGCGCCGTCGCTTCCGGGGGAGGCGACGACCGCCTTGAAATCGTCATGAATCAGCCAGTCTTCGAGAACGCCTTCGTCTTTGGGCATCCGTCCTGTGACGAGCGCCCGGTAGATTTTGCGGCAGGAGCCGTTGCGGATCTGCTCCGTAAGGCGCGACAGCGCCTTGGAGGTTCTCGCAAAGAGGACGATGCCGCAGGCTTGCTTGTCGATGCGATGGACGGCTTCTAGGAAGACGTTGCCTGGCTTATGGAACTCGTTTTTGATGAACAACTTGGCCTGCGCTTCCAGACTGTCGTGCTCCGTTCCTGACGGTTGCGTCAGGAGATTGTGCGGCTTGTCTGCTGCGAGCAGGTGGTTGTCTATGTAAACAATTTCCATGGGAAGCCGTCGAAGGCGGCGCTTATGGCTTATGGTTTATAGGATTACCGCGCTGTGGCGCGGCGGTCGCGCAGGAGCGCAACCCTCCCGTTATGGCGGTCGCGCAGGAGCGCAACCCTCCCGTTATGGCGGTCGCGCAGGAGCGCAACCCTCCCGTTCACTTTTGGAGATCTTCGACGAAGGCCTTGTGGAGGGCCTGTTGGGCTTTCTCAAAGTCTTCGCGATCAACGACAAACTGCATGTTGACCTGCCGTGTCGATTGAACGAGCGCCAGAACGTTGATGTTCGCGGTGTGGAGGGCGTTCGCGGCGCGCGACAGGAAGCCGGGGATGCTCATGTTCGTTCCGATGACGGAAACGATGGCGGTTTCGAACGTGCGGATTTGCGCGTTCGGGAAGGAGTCATGGAGGATTTCGAGGCATTCCGCCAGACGCGGGTTCTTCTGCGGGACGAAGATGGTGATCGTATTGGCGTTGGTGGTTTTGGCGATGTAGCTAATCCGCGTGTCGAGCATGGCCTTCATGAGGGCGTAGTCGTAACCGACCTTTCCAACCATTTCCGGATCCATGACTTCGATGGCTTCGATGTCCTTTCGTCCGCAGATCATTTCGACGTGCGGCGTGGGGGAGACGTAGTCGCGGGAGATGAGCGTTCCGGGATGGTCCGGATCGAAGGCGTTCTTGACACGGATCGGAATGTTCATGTGCTCCATTTCTTTCGCCGCCTTGGAGTGGATGGCCTCCATGTCGAGATCGGAGAGCTGGTCCGCGATGTCGAAGTTGGTGTGGCCGATGACTTTGACATTGTCTTCGCCGATGATTTTCGGATCGGCCGTGCAGAGATGGTATTCCTTATGGATGATGCCTTCGCGGGCGCCTGTGACGACGGCGACCTTCGAGAACGTGATTTCGGAATAGCCGCGGTCGAAACGCGTCATGATGCCTTCGTCATATTTGACATAGCCTGTGACGATCGGCATGGAGGTGGAGATGTCGATGCCTTCGAAGCCGCGGCGGACCGCCTTGTCGAAGGTCGTCTGTTCCTTTTTCATCCAACCGGTCAGATCGACAAAAATGGCGTTGATGCCGTGTTTTTTCAGAATCAGGACGGAATTGTGGGCGGAATGGGCCTCTCCGACGGCGGCGAGCATTTCACGCGTCGGCAGCAGATAGCCGTCCATGTTGAACTGGCCGTATGTGCGGAGCTTCTTGAGATCGAGGAGGCAGTCGCGGATGCCGTCGAGACGTTCATTGACGAATTTGTCCGCCGCGTCGAGATCGAGTCCGAGATCCGTGAAGGTACGGTTGAGGCGGAGCATTTCCGCGCGGACGGTTTCGAGGGCTTCCTGCCAGCCGTCATCGTCGCGGGCGAATTTGCCATAGACGCCCGGGGCTCCGTTCTTTTTGTTTTCGAGCAGGAGGTTGGTGATGCCGCCGTACGCGGAGACGATGAAGATGCGGTTGTAAAGTTCGGATGGCTGGCGGTGGCCGATGATGACATTCTGGAGAATTTCTCCGAATCGTGTCATGGAGGTGCCGCCGATTTTTTCTACTGTATGGGCCATAGCTGTCCTGTTCCTGCTTGTTTCGAAACGGAAGGGAAAGGATTCCCTTCGGAATACGGTCGCGGCGTCATGCCGTGTACAAGTAAAATTATTTAATGTAAATATTTGACGGAGAAAATCAAGTTAGGCGGAGACGATGTTGCGTCATGCATGCGTGGAAAGCGGATGAAAGGTCGTCTTACCTTGAAAAAGAGCATTCAAACATTAAATTAATGTTTAAGCAGAGAGGATGGTGCGGATATTGTGATGCCACCGCCCGAAAGGGCGCCTGATGCATTGGCTTCAGGCCGGAGAGGTCAGGATGACACAAGAGACCGCAGAGAAGACATATAGTGCAGAAATAATCGTGCAGGATCGCCGCGGCTTGCATTTGCGTAGCGCAAGCGAACTGGCGAGACTTGCATGTGGTTTTTCTTCCGCCATGCAGTTGACGAACGGCAAACGGACGGCGGATATGAAGAGCATGCTTGGGCTGATTACGCTGGCGGCCGTGAGAGGCAGCCATCTGCAGCTGACGGCGCAGGGAAATGACGCGGCGGAGGCTGTCTCCGCCGTTTGCGCATATTTTACGCAGTCTGGCAAGGAGAGTTAAGATTGTGAGCGTCTTGTCGGAACCAGTGCAGAAGAAGGCGGGCTGCGAGCGGCTGCAGGGCACGGGCGTGTCGGAAGGTCTGGTTGTCGGCAATGCGTTCCGTGTGGATCATGGTTCCTACGTCATGCCGGACCGCCGTATTCAGACGTCGGAAATCGGTGCGGAGTTGGATAAGTTACGCCGCGCCATGGAGATGTCGAAAAAGCAATTGGAGGAAGTCCGTCAGAATCTTGCCCAGACGCTTGGAGCGGATCATGCGGAGATTTTCGACGGCTACATGATGATCGTGGAGGATCCTTCGCTGTTCAATCTCGCGCGGAAGATCATGGAGAAGGAGCTGTGCTGCGTCGAGAAGGCGTTTTCGGCGGCCATTGATTCGTTCTGCAAGGAGATGGACAAGCTGGAAGACGAGTATCTGCGCGAGCGTTCGGCGGATATTCGGGACGTCGGCGAACGGATTTTACGGAATTTGATTGGCGAAGTCGTTGATGCGCCGTTGCTTCCGCCGTCTGATGGCGTGGAGCCGGAGCATTGGATCGTGATTGCGGACGATTTGTCGCCGAGCGCGGCCGCCCGCATGAATCCAGATCGCGTGGCGGCGTTTTTGACGAGCACCGGCAGCCGTACGAGCCATACGGCGATTTTGGCGCGAGCCCTCGGCATTCCCGCCGTGGTAGCGGTCAACAAACAGAGCTTGGATGCGATTGAAGACGGGACATTGCTGGCGTTGGACGGCACGGCTGGTGAAGTCTATGTTCATCCGGATGAACAAGTTCTGCGGATTTTTGATGAACGCCGCGAAGCGCAGGAGGTATTGCTGAACCATTACAAAGCCGAGAGCAATTATCCTGTGGAGACGCTTGACGGCTATCAGGCGTGTCTGGTGGCGAACGTGGAGTTGCCGAGCGAGGCGCTGAATGTCCGTCAACGCCATAATGTGGGTATCGGTTTGTTCCGTACGGAATTTTTGTTCATCAACGGGATGAATCTTCTGGACGAAGAGGAGCAGTTCAAGGCGTACAAGAGCACGGTGGAAGCCGTGAAGCCGTACTCCGTGATCTTCCGCACGTTGGATATCGGCGGCGACAAGTTCCTCAGCCAGTTGAAGATGCCGCATGAGTTGAATCCTTTCATGGGCATGCGTGCCATCCGCTTCTCTTTGAGCCAACCGAACATTTTCAAGACGCAGCTGCGGGCGATTCTGCGGGCGAGCGCGTTTGGAAAAGTCCGTGTCATGTTCCCTATGATCAGCACGTTGGAGGAGTTGGAGAAGGCGTTGCGCATTCTGGACGAAGTGAAGGCCGAATTGAAGCGCGACCATATCGAATTCAACGACCAGATGGATGTCGGTTGCATGATTGAAGTCCCTGCGGCGGCGATGCTAGCGGAGAAACTGCTGAAGCATCTGACGTTCTTCAGCTTGGGTACGAACGACTTGGTGCAGTATTCGCTGGCTGTGGACCGCTCGAATCCGCACATCGGCTATCTCTACCAGCCCGCCCATCCGTCCATCATCCGCATGATGAAAAACGTCGTGGATGTGGCGCTGTCGAACGACAAATGGGTGAGCGTCTGTGGTGAAATGGGCGGTGAATGCCTTTACACGCCGTTGATTTTGGGGCTTGGCATCCATGAATTGAGTATGAGCCCTGTGTCGTTGCCATCTGTCCGCATGGTCATTCGCAGTATCAAAATGCATGAGGCGGAGGATCTTGTGAATTATTCGCTACGTTGCGGAAGCGCCCAGGAGGTGCAGGAGGAATGCAAGCGTTTCCTGCAGCGTGTCTGTCCGGAGCTGGTCGCGAAAAATGTCTGATGACTAGCGGGGCCGCGTGGCGTGGTCCTGCGACGTTTTCGTGGAGTCAACACGTTTTCCAAAAGCAATTGAGGAGCGAAACATGAACATGCATTCAAGGCTGACTCGCATTTGCGGCGTGGGATTTTTGGCGATATTGGCTGGCGGCGCGGCTGTTGCACAGGAGGAGACGTTTGTTTCTTATGAAAAATTCGGCGCTGTCGGCGACGGCAAAACGGACGACCAGGCGGCCATCGTCAAAGCGCACGCCTATGCAAATGAAAAAGGGCTTCCTGTGAAGGTCGCCGATGACAAGACATATTACATCGGCGGTGGCAAGAATCCAATCATCATCAAGACGGACACGGATTTTGGCAAGGCGCATTTCATCATCGACGACCGCAAGGTGGAGAATCGTGGCGTTGGCGTATTCCATGTGTCGCCAAGCATCAATAATATTAAAGTAGAAGGTGTTACGACATTGAAACGTGGCCAGACAAACATTGGTGTCAAGCTGCCGTACGACTGCATCATTCGCGCCATGAATGCGAAAGTCAAACGCTATATCCGTTACGGGGCAAACCAAAACAATGGTCAAGCCCAGACGGAAGTGTTCATTGCGGATCGCGACGGCAACGTCGATCCGAAAGCGCCGATCGTGTGGGATTTTGATGAAATCACATCGTTTGAAGCATATCCGATGGACGACAAGACGTTGACGTTGAAAGGCGGCATCTTCAAGACCATCGCCAATCAGGCGGAATCGAAATACACCTATTATAATCGCGGCTTCATTATCCGCCGTTCACGCGTGATTGTGGAAGACATGCGGCATGAAGTGGAAGGGGAGTTGGACCACGGCGCGCCGTACAGCGGTTTCCTGACCATCAGCCAATGCGCCAACGTCTTGGTGCGCAACACGGTCCTGACGGGGCGGAAGATGTACGGCACCATCGGTTCCGCGAAGGTTCCCGTCAACATGGGCTCGTACGACATCTCCATCAACACGGCCATCAACGTGACGTTCAAAGACTGCAAGCAGACGAACGACATCAAAGACCGCCGTTATTGGGGGATTCTTGGATCAAATTACTGCAAGAACTTGACTTATGATGGATGTGTCTTCTCTCGGTTCGATGCGCACATGGGCGTCGCGAACGCGACGATCAAAAATTCTGTCATGGGGCACATGGGCATCAACGCCATCGGCTTCGGCACGCTTCTCGTGGAGAACACGACCATCTACGGCGGCTCGATGGTGAACCTGCGGAGCGATTACGGCAGCACATGGGAAGGCGAGTTCATCTTCCGCAACTGCGTGTTCGTTCCGTCTGCGGGGCGCAAAGTCAAGGCATTTCTTGTCAACGGCTCGTATTCCGGCCAGCATGATTTCGGCTACCAGTGCTACATGCCGCGCAGGATATTGTTTGAAAACGTGCGGATCGAAGACTCGAACCATCCTGACGTCTATGATGGCCCCGTGATTTTCGGCGACTTCAACCGAAAGAACACGAGCGCGGAATACGTCGAGAAGTATCCGTACATCAAGACGGAGGAGGTCATCCTGCGGAAGGTGACGACGGCCAGCGGCAAGGAGGTCGGCCTGAGCCCCAATCCATATATGTTCAAAGACGTGAAGGTCATTCGCGAGTAGCATTATATATAATAAGGTATAGCATGGGTGGAAAACTGAACATCGCGTTCATTGGCTGCGGCGATTTTGCGAAGAACTTCGTGCCGTTGTTCAAACTGCATCCTCTGGTCGAAAAAGTCTATGTCTGCGACTTGATCGCCGAGCGGGCGGAGGAGTATTCGAAAAAGTATTCGGTGGAAATTGTCGCGAGTTTCGAAGAGGTTCTGAAACGGCGTGACATCAACGCCGTGGCCATTTTCGCACAGCGGCATTTGCATGGTCCGCTGGTTCTGCGGGCTCTTTCGGCTGGCAAACATGTCTATTCAGCCGTGCCAATGGCGAGTGAAGTCGAAGAATGCCAACAGATTGTGGAAAAAGTCGCGGAGACAGGACTTACCTATATGATGGGGGAGACGTGCTACTACTATCCGAGCTCGATGATGTGCCGCTACAAGAATCAGGAGGGCTTCTTCGGGAAGTTCGTCTATGGCGAAGCGCAGTACCATCACGACATCAGCCATTTTCCTGCGAACTTCCGCGCGGACAAACGGTCGGCAGGCGTGCCGCCGTTTTTCTATCCGACGCATTCGACGGCGATGCTGCTGGCCGCAGCCAATAGCTATTGCACGCGCGTCGTGGCGTTCGGCTATGAAGACAAGGAAGGCGACGGCATTTTTGAGAAAGGCGTAAATCAGTGGGACAACGTCTTCTCCAATTCTTATTCGCTGATGAAGCTGGCGAACGGCGGGACGGCTCGAATCAATGAATGCCGCCGCATCGGCTACAAGGCGCCATCGTCGTATGTCTCGTCATTCTACGGGACAAAAGGCGCCTACCAGTTCAGCAATGCGCAGCACATCCTGACGAAACTGACGGAGAAAGGCGTTGATTTGCAGGATGTTTCGGATGACGTGAATCCTGTCGAAATGACACGCCATAAAGACGATCCGGATTTCAAGCAGAAAGTGGCGAACCACACATGGCAGTGGAACATGTTCTCACCTGTCCAGAAGTCGGAAATGGACCGCCTACCGGAGAGTTTCAAACAAAACGCCTCTGTGAACGGACATATGGCATCCCATCAGCTGCTGGTGGACGATTTCTGCACGGCGGTGTTTTTCGGAAGCCTTCCGCCGGTGAACGCCTGGCGGGCGGCTCGATGGACGATTCCCGGACTTCTGGCCCATCAGTCGGCGTTGAAGGACGGAGAGGCGATGGATGTCCCAGACTGTGGAGAACCGCCTTCAAAACAGTGAAAAATGGGTCTTGGAAGGGAAAATTTTCAAAAAATGTCAAAAAAAAATGAAATAAGTCAAAAAAAGTTCATCTGATTGCTTGCTATTTATGCAAAAGAGTGGGTATATTATTCTGTTTACTTGTTTAGGTTGAATGAAAATTAAAAAATAAAAGATAATTGGATCCACAAAGCAACAAGGAAAAGCCATGAAGTTGATGAGAAACGGTTTTGGTAAAGGTCTTCGTTGTGCAGTCGTCGTTTTGGCGTTGTGCATGTTTGAAGCGAAGGCGTACGAAGAAGAGTTTGATCTGAACGCGCTGATCGTCCGCAGTGAGATGTATGTATGGAATCGTATCACGGATTTCCTGGACATCTTCCGCGGCGGTATTGCTGGCGGCCCGGGCATTGGTTTTGAAGTCGCGTTGACGGATTACGGTAAATTGGGTGCCTACGTCAGCTATGAGCGTGGCGTTGATTTCCCGCATTTCCTCCCGCCGCTGTGGCTCATTGACTACTATGGCCGCCGCTCCGTGTTCAATTTCCATGAAGGCTACTATGCGACGGCGTCCCTCGGCCCTTGGCGCAAGCAGATTCTGGATACGAAGCCGACGCTGTACTTCCCGCGCGGCGAGAAGTCCGAGCCCGTCATCTGGGCAAACACCACGTCCCCGTGGGATTTGCGTCTCCAGCTTGACGCGTTGCTGATTCATCCGTATTTGAACATCCGCACGCTGGAAGTCGCTGACTTCTTCGCGGGTATTGTCGGTCTCGACCCGAAGAAAGACGATCAGGAATGCGATGACGAAGAACTCGCCCGCCGCCAGCCCGCCGACCAGTTCGGCCGTGGTGTCTGCAACGTTCTGTTCGGCGCTCTTGAAATTCCGTTCAACATCATCCGCCTGACGAATGAAGAAGGCGATCTGCCCGGCATCAGCAAAGGCGTCGGCCTTGGCTTGTGGCGCTTTGCCTGCCGCGAAGTCGTCGGTGTCGTGGAACTCGTTTCGTTCCCGTTCGGTTGGAGCCCGATCATCGAGCCGGAATACGTCGTCCAGAAAAAGCTTGGTCCGAACTGGAAAGTCAATCGTCCTGCCTTCCACAAGAACTATTAATCTGAACATGGGCTCGTCCCAGTCATGAATTGAATGAATTGGCATCCCGCAATTTTCGAAAGAGAATTGCGGGATGTTTTGTAATATCGTCAAAAGGAGAACAAGATGAAAAGCACAGTGGAAATGCTGACGGGGCTGATGTCCTGCCATGCGATGACGTCGAATGTCGAAGGCGTGAACAAGGCCATGGAGGTCATGAAAGGATATGCGGAGGCGGAAGGCCTTTACACGACGGTTGAGGACTTCAACGGCCGCCATGCGATGTTCGTCGCAACGGTTCCGGGCAAGGAAGTGGACTTCCTTTTGAATACGCATCTGGACGTGGTGGTCGTCCCGTCGGATGAGATGTTCACGCCGAAAGTCGATGGCGACATCATCAAAGGCCGCGGCGTTTCGGACGACCAGGGGCCGGCCGTTTGCGCGTTGAAGGTCATGGCCGCTTTGAAAGGCCGCGCCAGTGTCGGCACGATTTTCACGGCGGATGAAGAGCATGGTGGCAGGACGACGGGCGGCATGGTTGACCGTGGCTACAAAGGCCGCAAGATCGGTCTGATCATCGATGGACCGGCCTACGGCGTGGCGGTTGCGCAAAAGGGCATCATCACGTTGCATTTGCGCGCTCATGGCGTCTCCGGCCATTCGTCCCGCCCATGGAACTGCCAGAATGCCATCGACCGCCTGATCGACGGCTATCTGAAATTCCGTGCGATTTGGCCTGCTGTGACGGAAGCCGACCAGTGGCACAACACGATGGCCGCGACCGTTATCAACGGCGGCAATCCGGAATCCACGAACCAGATTCCGAATGTGGCGGAGATGACGCTGAATATCCGCTACACGACGGAAGAGGACTACGCAAAGATCATTGAGAAGGCGAAAGAAGTGACGGGGCTTGATGTTGAAACGACGCCGCATCATTGCCAGCCAATGTACACGGATGAGAACAACCCGTTGATTCAGAAGCTGATGGATGAGATGCGGGTGGCGTTCCCAGATCATAAGATCGGAACAAGCCGCATGAACGGCGCGACAGATGCCCGTCATTTGGTGAAGCTCGGCATTCCGTTGGGAATCATCGGCCTGCCTGGCGGCGACGCGCATGGCCCCAACGAATGGCAGAGCCTGTCCGGTATTGAAAAATACGCGGAACTTCTGACGAATTTCATCGTGAAGGCCTGAAAATCAACGTCTTCCCGCCGTATAGGGCATCCTGTGCGGCGGGAATGCAAGGGGAATAGAAAACAGGAGAAAGAGATATGCTGCCAACAGTCAATTTCTGCGGAGTCGAGATGACGAAAATGCTCATCGGCGCGAATCCTTTCGGTGGATTCAGCCACCAGAACAAAGAGCGCGACGAGCAGATGCGCAGTTACCACACGCCTGAACGGATCATCGAGACGTGGAATCGTGCATGGAAGGCCGGTATCAACACGTTCGTGACCAACAACGAAACGAAGCATGTGATTGAAACGACGAAGCTGTATCTGAAGTCGCCCGAATGCAAAATGAACTGGATCGGGCAGCTTTCCTGGCGGACGCTGCCGAGCATGGAATGGGCCATTGACGATGCCGTGGCGGCGGGCTGCAAGGCGCTCTTTTTCCATGGCGGATTGGTTGATGAGTTGTACAACAATCGCGACGAAGCGCAGTTGCGGAAGTGGGTGGAATACGGCAAGGCGAAAGGCGTTCCCGTTGGCACTGCCGGCCATTCAGTAGAGACGCATCGTTGGGTGGATTCATTTGATATCGTTGATTTCCATGTGGTTCCGTTCTTCAACTGCGGCAGCGTCCATTCAAAACTGGGTGGCGAACGGTTCCAATTGGAAGATCCGCCGAAAGCGGTGGAATTCATCCAAGCTGTCAAGAAGCCCTGCATCGCCTATAAGATTCTCGGCGCGGGCCGTCTTGACGCGACCATGGGCTTCGACTATGCGTTGCGCAATATCAAACCAGGCGATGTCATCAACGTCGGCATGAATCGTGCGGACAATGACAACATCGTCGAAGAAGATGTCGCCATTGTTGAACGAATGCTGAAGTAACAGGAGGAAAGGGACAGAAGGGACGATTTGATAAGTCTCTTTCGTCCTTTTTGTCTCTTTAGTCCCTGTATTATAAAGTGTTATTGTCGTGAGATGTTGCCCAAGGCCATGAGGACGTAGGATGTGGAGAGGGCGGGCAGCGATTCCATCCAACGGCCATTGTCGTTGACCCATGAGCCGTCGTCCTTCTGACGTTTGGCGACGGCGGCGACCATTTCGGCCTGCCAGTCGTGATCAATGCCTTTGGCATCCGTGATGGTCGGCTGGTTGAAGAGGGCGAGCGTCTTGCTAAATGTGTGCAAATAATAATAATAGCCCGCTTCGCCGACGCCAGGGTTCTCTTCGACCGTGTAGTATCGTTTCACCCAGTCGAAGGCGGATTTCATGCGAACGTCGTCTTTGTTGACTTTTGCGTAGATGAGGCATTTGAGGCCGGAATAGGTCATGGAGCCATAGGAGCGGAGCATCTGGGCACGGTCTTGAGGCGGACGGCCGCCGCGTGGCGGAGCGGCTTCGTTCGCTGGCCGCATGGCGTCCGCCGGACTGTAGATGAAGCCGCCTTTATCGTCCGCAGGAGCGGATTTGACCCATGCCGATTGATTGGTCTCCTGCAGATTCTGGCAGTGGGTGATGAATGTAAGTGCTTTGTCCCAAGCGAGTTTTGCCGCCACCGCCCATTGTGGATCATTGTTGAGCGGCTCCTTGTCCAGATGTTCCGTGACATGGAGAGCCTCCATGGCCCATGCCGTATTGGAAAGATCTGAACGGCGGTTGCGGCCATAACCAGTTCCGGCGGCATTTGGATCGTGTTCAGGATTGCCTTCCGGATAGACATCCGGGCTGAGCAGATAGGCGCGGGCCTTTTTCATGATGTCCAAGTCTTTGGGACGGTTGAATTTAGCGAGACAGACAAGGCTGATGGAAGTGGAATAGACAGGATAGCTGCGGCGTCCCATGGACGCGTCGATGACACCGTTGTCCTTTGCGCAACTGACGATATAATCGAGCGCCTTTTCGATTTTTGCCTTCGTTTCGGGCAGTGCGGCGGACGGCGTGTCCGCGATGCCGATGCAGGCCAGACCCGTGATGGCGGGATGGAGCATCCATGAACCATTAGGCATCTGCGTCTTAAGCAGATAATCCGCGCCTTTCGTCTGGATGGCTTCGATTTGGCTTTTCAGCTCAGGCTTTGGTGCGGCGGCCACGATCATGGCCGCCATGGCGGCGAATGTGAACAGAAGCGTCTTTTTCATGAAATTTAATGACTAGTTGTTGACGTCGAATATGTTGCGAATGGCTTTCGCCAAATCGGACATGCGATACGGCTTGCGGAGGAAGCCCAAGGCGCCGGCGTCCAAAACGTCTTTCGCGTCTTCTTCCGAGACGTAGCCGGAAGAAAGGAGCACTTTGACATCCGGATCGATTTTCTTGAGAAGATGGAACGCTTCGCGTGCGTTCATCTCCGGCATGACCATGTCCATCAGAACGAGATCAATGGCGTGCGGGTTGCCTTCGTAGATTTCGACGGCATCGCGGCCGTTTTCGGCGAGAATGACCGTGTATCCAAGTTCAATGAGCATGCTGGAAATGACATCCCAGATCATGTCTTCGTCATCGACAAGAAGGATAGTCTCCGTGCCTTTCCAGCTCTCCTGCGGCGTTTGCGAAGTGCTTTTGACGGTTTGCACAGGGAAGAAAAGGCGAATTGCGCCGTTTGCGTCGATCACGGCATCTCCGTCATGCAGTCTTGCGACGCCGCCGACATAGACCTGCGTGTCGAACGGCAGGGCGGTTTCATTGGATGACGCCGTCTCGGCATGGATGGTGACCATAATGTAATCGTCCGCCGGCAACGATATGTTGAGCTTGCGGAGTTCGTTCAGTTCGAAGTGCTTCTGCTCCAGTTCAACATAGGTGGCTGTGTTGGGGGCGGAGGCTTGGACAATGGATTGGATGGCGTCCAGAAAGGCGTTTTGCAGTTGATAGACGTTGCCGTGGAGGGTGAATTGGCTTTGCGGGGCAAACGTGATGGTCCGTCCGTCCTCCAGAATCTTCCGGCAGCGTTCGACGACGCCTTTGAGCGTGGCGACGAGATTGATGTCCTCCTGATCGATTTTGACGGATGTCTGTCCGCCAAGATAATCGATTGATTTCACGAGAGTTGCGAGAGCGGTGGTGCTTTTTCCAAGAAAATCTGATGCCGAAGGGAGGTCTTCGACTTCGTCTTCAAGGAGGTCATGGTAGCTTTGGAGCTTTTGCGCATCCGAATGGAGAAGCTTTGAGCAGCCGTTGGCGAAAATCAAAAGCTCCTGGAATTTTTCCGCGTCGCTGAGAGTATTGTCGTCAAAATGGAAGTGTGTCATTGGTGTAGTTTTTTATGACGTGATGATAGGTATTAGCGGTTGAATTCGCGGTCTGCAAGATCCATGTGCGCATTCCAGTCGAAGACCTTGTAGTTGTGTTCGCCTGTGCGGATGTGATAGCCCATGCCGTCGCCGATGAGCGGCTTGTCCAACGGCGGCATGATGTCTGACGGAAGTCCTTGGCGTCCAAAGAGTTTCCAAACTGGAGCAGCTTCATGGACAGCGAGCCATTCGCCACGTTGGTCCGCCCATAGGTCTTCGTCCGCGCTTGTGACATAGACGGCTCGCGGCGCGACGAGCGCGACGAGTTCATGCTGATCGAACGGAAGATCGTCTTCGCGATCAATATATTTTCTATAATTGCCGCAGAACCAATGCTTGAAGGCGTTTTGGATGACTTTCAGCGATTCGCCGAAGCGGCGTCTGGCGATGGCGGCTCCCGAACAGCCGGAGCAATTGGAAATCGTGAGCGCCCATCGTTCGTCCTGTGCGCCGCACCAGAGGGCGGTTTTGCCGCCGCGCGAATGGCCGGTTACGGCGCAGTGCTTTTCATCAATGTCCGGATCGGTTTCGAAATAATCCATGACGCGGGAGCCTCCCCATGCCCATGCGGCGATGGTGCCCCATGAGTTGAATTTGCGCGCGGCGGGATTCTGCAGATATGCGTGGATGCCTGTCGTGAAGCCGTCGTATTTGTCTGGAGCGACGTCTCCATTGAAGAACGACGCAGCGGCGTAGCCGCGGGTGACAATCTGTTCCGCAGGCCAGAAGTCGGATTTGATCTTACGTGTCGGATCGATGTTTTCGCGGCCGCGGTTGCAGATGAGCAGGAAGGCGGGGGCGGGCTTTGTCCGATTGTTGGGAATGAAGAGGTTAAGATGGATGACGGGGGCTTCCGGCCTGGTTCCGAGATGGATATTGACGAGTTTGAGCGTGGCGGCGCCGTCCATGGCCTGTCGGTCGATTTTAACGACCTCAAACCATTCGTCGTTCGGGCGTTCCGGCGAGTATCCGTAGAGTTCGTTGCGGAACAGATCCAGAAGTTTGGCGCGTCTTGCGGCCCATTGGGCCGTTGTCGTGATGGACTGACCGTTATCATCCTTCAGGAGCGGCGGCAGTTCGTATGACGGGACTTTGTCTTCGAAATAGTTGATTTCCGTGCGCTTTTCGGAGAGCTTCCGTGCCAATTCGATATTTTCTGTCCAAGTTTCAGGCTGTGTCATGGGCTGTCTGTTTTCATTTATTGGATGGTATGTACTGCAGGAGATGCGGGGCTTGCCGACCGCATTGCTTAACACTTCTATAAACTAATCCGCCTTTCGGCGATGTCTAGCATGGCGGAAAATATCTGTGTAAATTTCATCTGAATCTTGCGAATAGTTTGTTTTTTTCGGAATATGCGCTAATTTTATAGGATTGGATTCAATTTGGATAACTATCACATAAATCTCGAGAAGGAATGAAACCATGAAAATGATGAGAAACATGTTGGTTTTGGCCGCAATGATTGGTTTGTGCCTGTTCGGTGCCTCCTGTGCGCGCAACGAACAGCCGACCAGTGCGAATGTCACAAACGAGCAGTACAGCTGGGGAACTTACCGCGCGGATTTTGATTCGACGATGTTCCTGCTGGATAAAGCCGTCCGCAATGCCTGCGCGCGCGCCCGCCTCGTGAAGCGTGAACAGACCTTCAGCGGCAACCTGAGCTTCTATAAATATCAGGATGTCGATGGCGTGGAAGTGAAAGTCACGATCGTCGAACTGAAGGAAGGCGGCGTTCGCATGAAGATCCGTATCGGCTCCATGGGCGACAAGGAGTCCAGCCAGAAGCTGTTGCTCGCGATTGACGATGAACTCCGCTTGTTGGTGACGACGCCAACCGCGATGTAAATGCTGAATGCTTAGTGCTTAATTGAGTTTGTTTTGCCCCAGTCGAGAGTATCGACTGGGGCTTTTTGTTTAATGGCAATAACTAACCACAAATCACTAATCACTAGCCACTAATCACTAGCCACTAACAACTATTCCGAAAGGAAAACCTGTGCGGCTTTGATAAGATCTTCGTGATCTTTCAGACCACCGATTTCGCGGCAACTGTGCATGGCCCACAGGGCGGAGCCAATATCGATGCCAGGCACGCCGAGTTCGGCGGCGCAGGTCGGGCCGATGGTGGAGCCGCAGGGCATGTCGGAGCGGTTGACAAAGTCCTGCAATTTGATGCTGTGTTTTAGGCAGAGAGCGCGGAAACGTGTGGCTGTTTCGGACGTCGTCGTGTATTTGAAGTCCGCATTATGTTTGACAACGATGCCTTGGTTCATCTTCGGAGCATAAGCGGAATCATGCTTTTCCGGATAGTTTGGATGGATGGCATGGGCGGAGTCGATGGAGAGCAGGGCGGATGTCGCCATGGCGCGGTAAGTGTCTTCCTGCGTGCCTTTTGCGGCGAGTGTGATACGGTCCATGACTGTGTGGAGATAGGTGGACATGGCGCCTTGTGGCGTGCGGCTGCCGATCTCTTCGTTGTCCGCCAAGAAGATGATTGGCGTGATGCCTTTGGCCGGCTTGGCGTCGATCAAACCGCAGATCGCGGCGTGGCAGGAGGTTAGATTGTCCAGACGGGGGGAGCTGATGAGCGAATTGTCCAGGCCGACAATGGTTGCGGACTGGATCTCGTAAAGGAAGAGCTCTGCGTCCAAAATAGTATCAATTTTTTGTTTGGCGGCTTTGGCGAATTCGTTGATCAAATCTTCAATGGACTTGCCGCCGAAAAGCGCCGCCATCTGCGATTGCGGATTGAGTGCGAGGCCGTTGTTGACGCCGTGGTTCATATGGATGGCGAGATTCGGGATGACGGCGACGGGGCGGTTGATGTTGACAAGAGCGGTTTTCGGCTGTTTTTTCGCGTCCAGAAATGCGATGCGGCCGGCCACGCCGAGCGGACGATCCAGCCATGACGTATGGATGTCACCACCGTAGAGCTGAATTGGAACGCGGACGGAACCATTTGAGAAAGAAGCACCTGCGAGTTTCAGCTTCGGCGCGGGGCTGTCCGTGTGGCCTGTGACAAGGCGGAAACCGCCCGTCGTCTTCCCATGGTATTGGAAGGCGATGACGGATGACTGGTTGCGTGTCACGAAATAGCCTTTGCCGGGCTTTAGTTGCCAGTGGCTTGCTTCGTCAAGTTGCTGGTAGCCAGCATCCTGGAGCATTTGGATGGCGGTGGCGGTAGCGTGGAAGGCAGAAGGGCTTTTGTCAAGGAATTGGAAGATGTTTGGAATCATGGTGGTTAAAGAGGGACTAAAGGGACAAAAGGGACGAAAGGGACAATTATTTTCTGAAAAGCGCTTGTGGTGGCTTGCGGAAACGAAAAGCCGCATTATTTTAATAGTATGTAACCATGCGGGTGTAGCATAGTGGTAATGCTCCAGCTTCCCAAGCTGGCTAGGAGGGTTCGATTCCCTTCACCCGCTCCAAATATTCTCAGAAAGCTCCAAGTCGTTGGCTTGGAGCTTTTTGGTTCTTCATAGCTTGATGACTGTGAGAGCGAGTCCGATCAAGATGAGTGCGACGCCAACATACTTTGGCGTCGCGCTTTTCTCTTTCAGGACGATGATGCCGAGCGCCATGCCGATGGGCAGGCCAAGCTGGCGGAAGACTTGCACGTAGGAGACGTTCGTCACGAAATTCATCGCGTAGAGCACGAGAATGTAAGTGACGGAGACGATGACACTGGCAACGGCCGTGCTCCATTGGCGCTGTGCGATGATCTCCCTCGCGTTCGCACGGAAGGACGGCGTGAACGCGATGATGGTCCAGAGGAAGACCGTCAGAACAATGCAGCGGACGGAGTAGATCGTCATGGAGCGGATGTACGGCTTGACTTGCGGGACGAATTCCGCAATGACTTTCTGGGCCTGACTGTCAAAGACCGTGTAACCCGTTGTGCCGCAGGCGACAAGCAGGATGAACAACATCTCCTTCCGCAAGTAGTTCTGGATGCGGAAGTCCGAGAACTTGTTCAACGGCATGCAGAGGCAACCGACGAAAACGGTGAACATGCCGATGATGGCCGTCGGCGTCAGCGGTTCACCCCAGCCGAATAGGTTGGTGACGAGCATGATGAGCAGGATGGGCAGGGAGCGCTGGATGGGATAGGATGTGGACATGTCAAAATGACGGTACGTCCACATGAGACCGAAACAATAACATGCGTCGGCGGCGATACTTGCGAAAAGGAAAATCCAGAATTTCTGCGGCATCTGGAAGATCGGAATCGGCGTCCAGAAGACGACATGGGCCCACACGATCGCGCACGTCACGCAAAGGCATGCGTAGAAGACGACGGTCATGTGGTTTTTCTTGGCGATGAGATTCCACGTGGCGTGGAGTACGGTGGAGGTGAGAATCAAAAGAAAGGCAAAGAGTGACATAGTTGTAAGACGTTACTTGGCAATGGTTAATGTGCAGATTTCGAACGCGTTTCCTTCGCTGCCGGCGTTCTTTTCATCCATGATTTCGATCGTGATGACATGCTTGCCGGGCTGGTTGCGGATGATTTGATGATGGGGCGTGTAGCGCCATGTCTGGTTGAACCACGCTTCCAGTACGGCGGTTTGTTTACCGTCGACTATAACACGGGCGTGCCCCATGGGCTGGTTGCTGCGTTTGAAAATGATGCCGATGGTGGGCGCGTCGATTTCAAACGTGATCTTGTCTCCAGGCTTTTCGCCCGTGAATCCATCTTTCCAATAATGGTCTTTCGACGGCTTGAAGCCGTTGTTTTCCAATATTTTGACGGTGTTCATGTCGAGCAGGTCGCCATGGTCGAACGTCGTGCCGACAAGCGGTTTTTCCGGCATGGGCGGAATGTCCGCGGCGGGACGTTTCGCCGCCTTGAACGCTTCTAACTTTTCAGAAAGGAAGCGATTGACGAGCGCGGCGGCGTAGGTGTGGCCGATGGCGTTCGGATGGATGTTGTCCGGCGAGATGTCCTTCCAAACGATGGTCTTAGCCTGCATTTCAGGAAAGAGGGCGTCGCGATAACTGATGTGCGGGAGGCTGTAGTATTTGGAGACGGGCAGATGGAAGGATTGGACGTTGCCGCCGCTTTCGCTCATCATGGAAAGCAGGAAGACGGCGGGTGCATTCGGTTGCCGAAGAATCTGCCGCACAAGACCTTCCATCCATTCCGTGGCGATTGGCGCACCGCCGTCGTTGACGGAAAATTCGATGCCGACGACGTCCGGTTTATGGACGAGAAGATGTTTTGCCGCACGGTGGACGCCGATGTCGGAACCCGTAGCGCCGATGCCCGCGTTGTGATAAGTGATGGTCGCGTTGGGGAAATTGACCTTCCACCAGTTGGCCATTTGGTTGCCCCAACGGTTTTCGACTTTTTCCGCATGGGCGCCTTCCGTGATGCTGCCGCCGATGACGGCGACGGAGATTGGTTCGCCTTTCAGAGCACGTTCGAAGACATGTTCCAATCGTCCTAAATCGCCTTGGTTGAGGATGGAACGCGGATAGATGGCTTCCAGATCCGGAAGTTTGTTTCCGCTTGGAAACGTGCCCGCAAGCGCGATGACAAGTCCTAATGACAGCAAATTCTGCATGATTACTCCTTATGATGGTGTGCCGTCGGCGTCCCCGCCGTCGGGCCGGTG
>JAFZIJ010000160.1 GCA_017554445.1 Victivallales bacterium | reverse complement strand
TTCATCTACTTCTCCTGATATTGTCACCTATTGAACACGTTTCCCCTACCATCAATCATTTCACAAATGCCCTGTTGCTTCCCCCTAAGCATTTGACTGGACTTCACGAATCAACTCTCTGACTTGGCTGGCGGTAAGACCAAGCGTAGCTTGAATATCCTTTTCACTCTTGCCTTGAAGCAACATGTTCGTGACAACCGTTTTTCTGGTCTGAATCGCGCCTTGCTGAAAACCCTCCTCTCTCCCTTCTTCTCTCCCTATCTTCAGATTGGTTTCCTTGACGTATTCATAGTAATTGAACTTCATCTGCTTCTCCTGATATTTTCACCTATTGAACACGTTTCCCATACCATCAATCATTTCACAAATGTCCCGTTGCTCCCCCCTGAGCATTTGACTGGACTTCATGAATCAGTTCTTTGACTTGGCTAGCGGTAATGCCAAGTGTAGCTTGAATATCCTTTTCGCTCTTGCCTTGAAGCAACATGTTCGTGACAACAGTTTTTCTGGTCTGAATCGCGCCTTGCTGAAACCCCTCCTCTCTTCCTTCCACTCTCCCTTTTTCTTCCCCTATCTTCAGATTGGTTTCCTTGACGTATTCATAGTAATTGAATTTCATCTGCTTCTCCTGAGTAAATGTGATTGAATATTTCTCTTTCAATAACTTCTGTTTTTCTTCTCTGGACAACCTCTGCGAAAACAACGTCCTCAACATATCAATGACCACCTCTCCGCCTTCTTCGGTTTTGTCGTTCAGGCAAACCATCATCACTTCTAGAAGATCATATGGCGCGCCTATCCGATGGACACCATGTGTCACATCAGTTGGAGATAACTCAGCCATTCCATATCGAATGATTGTATTCGCTTTATCCAAAGGCACATCAAGGCATATCCATATTGAATAAACCTTCTTCATGCCATCGTAGTTGCTGTCGGCGAACACGGTCTCTTTTTCCATCGCGATTAAACTACAACCATAATATATACCTCTTTTGATAATATCATAACCTGGATGGAAATTTTGTTGAACTTCTATATTAATTATGATGCCCACCTGTGAATCTAGATCCTTCGGAAGACGGGCATGTAAGCAGATATCCATGTCCGTTCCGGCATTGCCATGTGTCTTGTCACCAATCAGATAATCTGCATCCTCCAATCCGTCCAGACATTTCTCCGTGATGAAATTCAATGGAACTCCGTTGAATTCCGGCAAACATTCTCGTAATATTATGGCTACGATCTGCTTATGCGTGAACAACATCTTGATGACGTTGTCCTGCGTGGTGTTTTGGCTCAATATGTCATGGTTGTCAAAATGTTCGGCCATGGGGATCCGCTCCTTGAAGACAATGATTATCCGCTTGGCCTATAATATGATACAAATATTACAGATTTCAAATCTATAATATATTTATATCAAATATGTTAAAAGATTATAAAAAGTCATAAGAAGTCATAATGCATATTCAGTAGACTTGTTTTTTGGTTTTGCTCACAACATGTTATGAACCAATAGGATATCATGTTTTTTACAACATGGATTTTTCATAACAAAGCAAAGAGGCTAACGGATGCTTTTCCGTCAGCCTCAATGTTTGGTCGTCAAAAAAATTTTTGGCAGTGATGTTTTTATCGTCCTTTCAGCCTTCCGCGCAAGCCGCCCAGGCGACGCCGCGGGCGATGATTTCCGCAATCTGCGGACGGCGGATGAAATCCGCTTCGTTATGGCCGAGCGAGCAGTAGAAGACACGTCCTTTGCCGTAGTGACGTTTCCAGATGACCGGCATGACCGTCCCGTCGATCCATGGGCAGACATGGCCGTCAAATGTCGTCGTCGCAAGCACTTCGTTGCCTGGATCGACATGCATGTAGTACTGTTCGCTGTGCATGTCAAAGTCCGCGATGCCCTTCACGATCGGATCGTCCGATTTGAAGTTCACCATGTAGTCGATGGCGTTTCCGGGATGGGCGACCCATTGGCCGCCACACATGAACTGGTATTCGGTATTGTCGCGGAACGCATCGCACATGCCGCCATGCCAGCCGCCGATGCCGACACCGCCGCGCACGGCTTCCAAAAGCGCCTTGCCGGGCTCGGCCTCCAGCTTGCCCATCGTCCACACAGGGATGATGGCCGCATATTTATCCGCAAGACATTCTTGCAGAAGGCATTCCTGATTGTTGAAAATGTCCGATTCAATGCCAAGCGACTTTAGTTGCGCCACGACGCGGTCGGAAGTCTGCACAGGATCATGTCCGTCCCATCCACCGCGAAACACCAGTATCTTCTTCTTCATAAGACAATTCCTTAATTTATTAGAAATAAGGGACATAAAGGACGAAAGCGACATAAACGAATGGAGCGCGAGGCATTAATCCAGTTGACCGTAACGAAGATCGCGTCCCATCGGCGCGGGCCTTTCACAAGTCGTTGTTATCTCGACACAAACATGCTCTTCTGCCGCGCGGGTAATGCCGCACATCACATCCAGCACATGGCACGCTAGTTCGCCAGAACAGCGGTAGGGCCGTCCCGTCTCAATGCCTGTCGCCATGTCCGCCAGGCCGATGCAGCGCATGTTGTCGTTGTAGATGAAAATCCTGTTCTCCTTGATGACCCATCCGTTCGTGATGCCCGCCTGGCAGAGGCTGACATCGCCCGTAAACTTGTTGGGATCAGGGAAATGCAACGCGCCCTGCGTGCCGTACAGTTCAATGTAGTACAAATCGCTGTGCTGCCAGATGTCGAAACTCGTCGTCAGATTGATGACGGAGCCGCAGGCGAATTCGAGAATCGCCGTGATGTGCGTATCGATTTCGACCGGAAAACGCTTTCCTGCGTTCACGCCGCGGCCGATACGGGTGTCCGACGAGCGAGTGGACATGCCGACAACGCGTTTCACAGGCCCCAGTAGGTTGATCAGCGCCGTGATGTAGTACGGTCCCATGTCGAACAATGGCCCGCCGCCCTGCTGGTAGTAGAAGCCGGGCGCGGGATGCCAATGCTCATGGCCGTGGTTAAGCATGAAAGCGTTGCCTGCGACGACGCGTCCGATCATCCCGTCGTCCAGCAGCATACGTCCGAACTGATGGCCGCCGCCCATGAACGTGTCCGGAGCGCAACCGACATGCAATCCTTTCTTTTTCGCCGTCTCCATGACCTTCAGGCCGGATGCCAGATCCAGCCCGAGAGGTTTTTCGGAATAGACGTGCTTGCCGTTTTCCAAGGCACGCAACTCAATGTCCGTGTGGGACTTGGGCGTTGTCAGATTCAGGATGATGTCGATGTCCGGATCGGTGAAAAGATCGTCCAGCGGCACGGCCTGGATTCCGAACTCGTCCGCCTTCGCCTGGGCGCGTTCCGGGTGGCGGTCTGTGCATTTCGTGATCTGCAGATGTTCGAAAGCCCGCGCGTTCTTCAGATAGGATGCGCAGATGTTGCCGCAGCCGATGATTCCTGCTTTCATGATGACTCCTACCGCTTGCTGGGGAAGACACACAGAATCAACAAGATCGGTAAAATGATGACCGTCAGCACCAGTAGGACATGCAGTCCTGCGTCACGCAGACGACGCGCGCTGATTGCCAAGAACGGAATCAAAATGGCCAAGGAAAAAATATAGGCTATATTCGGATTGATTTTTCCAAGAATGGCACTAATGACAATATTGACCAAGAATGTCAACCAATAGTCCTTCAAGCCAGTCTTGCCTGAGAAATTGACGAAATTCTTCCAGAAATCAGCGTAGAATCCCATGTTAGCTCCTTTTGTTCTACCGCCAGCTACACGACCTTAAGGTCGCTTGCAAGCGGTTTTTATGTTGATTTCAAGCGACACGTTGAATTTTCTCTGTTATTTTTACTACATTAAAAAATTTCTTTTCTTGGCATGGGAAGCAGAGTCTTGAAGACTGTGGCATTCGTGAGGCTTTTGATCAGG
>JAFZIJ010000159.1 GCA_017554445.1 Victivallales bacterium | reverse complement strand
GGAAGGATTTTCGATTTTCAACTGGAAGGATTTTCGATTTTCAACTGGAAGGATTTTCGATTTTCAACTGGAAGGATTTTCGATTTTCAACTGGAAGGATTTTCGATTTTCAACTGGAAGGATTTTCGATTTACAACGGGAAGGATTTTCGATTTACAACTGGAAGGATTTCGATTTAAAACTGGAAGGATTTTCGGTTTTCAACGGGAAGGATTTTCGTGTAATCACCCTCAAACGCATTCCCCTCTCACAATTCCACGAACACAAAAAAAAGAAGCCCCGAAAACAATCGGAGCTTCTTCTATATGGTGTGCGACGGCGAACTCGAATCGCCGACCTCTACCGTGTCAAGGTAGCGCTCTAACCAAACTGAGCTAGTCGCACATATTGTCTGCAACAATCATAAAATAGCACGGCTTCCGCTTTTTGCAATTCAACCGAGCGATTTCTTATGCGTTTCATGCATAAAGGCTGAAGTAGCCCATGAGGCCACGGCGGTAGCCATCGAGAATTCCGCCCGCCAACGCATCGCCCGGGCGGCAGGCCTGCAACGCCTTCGCCAGATAGAATTCCTTCAACTGGCTGTTGCGGTACGTCGTTTCGTTGACCTCACGGCGGTTCGCGCGAATCGTATCCTGCAACGTTTTGATGGCATAGCCGCTCATGCCCGGCGTGCGTAGCATCTCTTCCAGCAGCCCTGCGGCGTCTGGATCAGGATGCTTCATGAGCGCATAGCAAACGGCACGGAAATGTGAAAACGCATCGTCGGAGCACAAATCCGCCAGCTTACCGCGGACAGCTTCCGCATCGCCGCCAATCGCCGTCAACGCGAACAGCATGCAATCGACCATGCTGACGGACATGCCGAACTGACCCATTCCACGATAGTTCCAGCCTTCGTCCCAAGCCGATGACTTCAAAGCTTTTACGATCGTGTCTTTCACACGCTTCTCGCCAAGGAACGCCAAAATCATGGCCGTCTTGACATCGGACGGATCTTTATCGTAGGCGGCCTGTAAATCCGACATCTTCTTGTCAGGCGACATGAAAATCGTAGCCAATTCATAGTGCGGATCGGTGGCGGGAACGCCCGGAATATCGTCGGTCTCCGCCAGAATGCTTTCCGGAAGTATCTCTTTTTCAACAAGATGCTTCTGGACGGCACGCATGTCGATGCCACGGTATGTCTTGCCTTCCCGCGCCGCCATGGCGGCCGCGTAACCAACAGCATAGCCTTGGTTCTGCACGTCCGGTTGCATGCGGATGAGCGGCAGACAGTCGCGTTGGGCACTGACGGCAAGTCCCGTCGCCGCAATATTTTCCAAGCCTTTCGGCAACAACGCGCGGAATGGCACGTTCGCGAAATGGCCGTCATGCGTCGGCGGCTGCAACATGAACATCGGATGGACGACGAAGCCGTGCGTGTCGAAATTGCTCATGGCCTGCACGACCGTGTCGTCGTATTTACGGTTTGCATAGAAGTCCGACGGCTGCAAGACGATGTCGCCGACGATGCGGCGGCGTTCGCGCGTATTCTGTATCTGAATGACATCGAACTGCTTGCGGAATTTCGAACGGCCCATGACGAAGCTTCGTGTGCAATCGAGAATATCATGGTCGCAGATAAACTGGAAGTCCGTGTTCCAAACATAACCAGGCCGGATTGGCGAAAGTCCCGCGCCTTGGATGGATGGTTCATCGGCGGATGCCATGACCGTTTCGCCACCGGCCGCCGCGACGACGTCAGCATTGCCGGTCGCATCAATTAACCGTTTGGCGGCAATACGTTGGACACCGTACGGTCCAACCATCAACACGCCGTTGACAGCGCCATTTTCAACGGAAGCGGCGACGGCCATCGTCCCGAAGCGCATATCAACGCCTGCCGCATGGACTTCCCGCAGGAAATACGCCTTTTTGGCTTCGACATCGCTGAGGCCACGCTTCATGTCATGCTTGTTCTCACCCGCCATGGCGATGATGCCTTTGTCGATTTCCGTTGTGAAACCAACGCGATTGCCGAAATAATAAACGGTAATACGACCGACGGTCATGACACCGCCAAGATCGTTCAGCGACTCAATACACATCGTCTTCGCGCCTGCGCGGCCAGCCGCAATGGCCGCCGGAGCACCGCCCGTCCCGCCGCCTACAACGAGCACATCCACCGTATTTTCAACGGTGAACGTATCCAAATCCAACGATACGACAGGGCAATCTTTGAAACGATAGAAGATGTCTTTGCGAACAAGTTCAGACGTGTAGCCACAAGCCTTGCGATTCGTCGCCGCCATTGTGCGATACGGCTGTTTGGCCAATGCCGACAGCAATTCGACGTCGTCCAGACGATCCGCCAGATACAACGGCAAACGGCAGCTCGGCTTGTAGTCATCGACAACTTTCGGCAATCCGTCGATGACGGACACATCGGAGCCGTATGTCATGTCCGGATGCCATGTCCGCAGACGCGCCTCCACTTCCGCCTGCGCCAGACCAGCTGGCGTATCATCTTTGATTTCAATCGATTCCGTGATTTTATAGACGGGCACAGACTTGCCTTCCAACGAATATTCCAACGGTAGTTTCTCGACATTCGCGCCGTTGGCGGCGTTCAGTTGGAAACGCGTCACATTATGGACACCCGCTTTGAACGGTGTCATCGGAACGCCGCAACATCTTGCAACCAAACTGGTTTCCGTTGCATCGACGATGACTTTCGCCTGAATGGCCTGGAAGCCGGAACGATCCGCGACAATCAGCCCCGCCACGTCGCCGCCATCGTCATAGACAGGGCAGATCGGATTGATTTGATACAGGAAATCAATGCCGTTGTCCATGAACAGCTGTTCGATGCGCCGTTTCACATCCATCGGCGTCAGCAGCTTGTCTTCAGGGAAGACGGTTTTCCACGCCGCATCGCTATGTCCTTGCAAATCAAAGTGGGACGCATATTCCTCCGCGAAATACGGCGCGGCCGTGATGCACTGCACAGTGTGGCCATGCTGTTTCGCCGCCAACGCCAGAAGCACGCCTTTCAGCGAACCACCGACCAGCAGCATGTCAACGGAACTAATCTGCGGAACATTGATTTTCATGGTTGTTTCCTGTTTCTAATATGTTATCAAAAATCACTCCGTCTTCACAATGGCCTGGAAGCTGCATGTCTTGCCGTCTTCCGAAAGGCCATCGACATAAATCCATCCGTCATCGCGTCTTGCACCGCCGCAAAACACCGTCTCGCCGTTCAAGACTTGATGGTTGTAATTGATTTGGAACTCACGAATCTGCGGCGCACCGCCCGTGATCTCCCCCACCGCATCATAGATGAAACGGCCATAGACGGCGTTGTTCAAATGACCGACTTCATCAATGTCGCTCCAACTGATTCTATAGGGCCGCCGTTCCGCCACGTCTGTTTTCTGGATCTTGCCTAAATCACGGAAAAACTGCTCGCCATCCTGCGTGTCGCGAATCAACGGCGGCAGATGGTCCAACGGCTTCAGCGGCCGGAAGGATTCCGCATCCAGCATAAGCCAGTAACTTGTGCCGCGCAACAGCGTCTTATCGTCGCGTTTCATCGCGTATTGACGTACGGCGAACAGCAGATTCGTGCCCGTCGGATATGTTTCAAGCGTAAATGGCGTATCGACCGCCAAGTCGGCATCCACCGCCACACGCAGGCGGGACAGCACCCAGAACATCTTGTGCCCGAAGCTGTTAAGACCGACGCCTAATTCATCCGCATGATGTCCCGCGACATCCTGCAGATAATCCAGCATGTCTTTCATCTTCAAAATGCCGCCAGCGCCGCATTCATGATGCTGAATGATTTTTTCTGTTCTGTAAACTGGTATCATATCGTTACCTACGTCATATCAGACTTTGCCGACGATGATCTCGGCAAGCCGTTTGGAAAGGATTTCACGACGGTCGTCATCGACGAGGCTGAAGCGGTTGCCGTCGTTCGGCGTGGAGAGATAATTCCACACGCAATACGGCGTCTCATGCTCGATGAGCAGGCGGATCATGTCCGCCATATAGGCTTCGCGCCATTCGATTTTCGCATGGCGGATGGTTCCGAATTCACCGCACCACACGATCCGTTCGGGATGCTCCGCCTGATATTGGAAGACCGGCGCGAGATAATCCTTCAAAAACTGAATGTCCATGCGCGTATAGTTCGGATAGGGATCTTTCGCGCCATGTACGACACGTTGGAAATCACGATAGCGTTCGATATCGTCGCACGGATACGGCATGTCTCGATTGTAATACAATTGCGGTGCCTGCAGCACACCACGTTGATGCGTGAATTCGTTTGGCGCGTAGTTGTGCCACGTGAATACGATATCGTCATCGTATCCCGTCAAATCCTTGATATTATGCGAGTTATTCCAGCAGATCGAGCCGATTATGATTAAACGGTTTGGATTCAACTTGCGGATTTCCGCGATCGCCTTCTTCGCCAAAACGTTCCATTTTTCCGGATCGACGTTCCGCACTTCGTTCAACAATTCAAACGCCACTTCCGGATAACCATGGAAACGTTTTTCGAACTCCAGCCAGACGGCGATAAACCGATCCTGAAGTTCCTCTGAATCAAGCAACTGCACATCCTCCTTGATGTCGCAGTAATTACCGATCGCCTTATGCATGTTCAAGACAAGATTCAGCCCTGCATCGCGACACCAACCGATAAACCGTTCGATGATTTCGAAAATCCGTTCACGATAGACGCCCGCCGATTCTTCCACGACCACTTGGTCGAAACCCATGCGTATATGATCCAATCCCAATGATTTGATGTAATCGACATCCCGTCGTGTGATATACGATTCGAAATGCTCCATGTCGCCAACCGTAATAGGAAAGCGCCATTCCATTGGCAGGACGTTGAACCGCTTGTAGTTCGTCAACCACCCGCCGATTCCCATGCCTTTTTCAAATCCGACAAACCGTTTCATTCTATCTCCATTAGTCAATAACATTCGTCATTAATCATTAATCATTAATCATTAATAAACGAACCATCTTCCTTTGTAAATGACGGAATTCGGAATCGTCCATGTGCGTTTTTCGCCATTCATCTCCGTCAGCGTGTCGCTCCACCATTTCTCCTTTGGAAGTTGCATCAACTGACTACCCGTTTCCGGATGGATGCTGACGCTTTTGACGTTCTTTCGATTCAAAAACAGGCGGGTTTGGCCTGTCATCGTATCGAATTCCTGCACGTTACGCCCTGTCAAAATCAGCTTGTTCTCCTTTTTCAACAACGACAGATCATGCCCTCCATAAGGTTTGGGCGTCAACGGAAATGATTCCACAATCGTTAGTTGCGGATTTTCAACATCAAAATTGTAGCGACAGCAAATAAGCGCTTCCCTGCCAACAGCCCATACGAGACCATGCACTTGGTCCCAAACAACGCCATGCGCATCAGCGAACGTCAGCTTGAACGTCTTGTGGGCTGTCTTCTCATCGTCCTTTCTCGTGAAAACCATCAGAAAATTGCCTGTGCTGGATGCTGTAATGATTGTTCCATCAGGAAGCAAATCCGCCGAATGCGTGCTGCCGCCCGGATAACCCGTGAAGACGCTCTGCTTCGTCGCGACATCCACCAACGCCATGCCGCCATGGGACGATGTAACCAATATCTGCTTCCCATTATTCACGACTTTCGTCTCATCAATATGGTTGAATCGCTTGAGAGATTCCGGCGGTATGTTCGGATCGCCTTCCGGATTCCATTTCCACAGAATGCTTTCCGGCTTCGACCAGTCACCGTTCACATCCATGACCAACACATCCCGCGTCTTCTGATTTGAGCACAAAATATGGTTGCGCAAATCCTTCCCGTACAAGGAGATCACGCATAACACAACAGCAAGAATCAATCGTTTCATAT
>JAFZIJ010000158.1 GCA_017554445.1 Victivallales bacterium | reverse complement strand
GCCGTCCTTGCAGTATTCCCAGCGCAAGACATGCTTGCCGCTGGTTGGAACATCCACCTCGACCTTGCGCCAACCAGTGTCGTTGCCCGCGATTCTTGCCTTCTCCACGCCGTCAACGGAGAACGTGCCATAGTCGTACCAATATGTCTCGCCATCTTCCTCCTCTGCGTCCTCGCACGCCGCCCGCCACCAGAACGAAATCGTGCCCGCCTTGCGCACGGACGGCTGAAGCCACGTCGTGCCGCCATGGCCAACCGCTCCGCTTCGCACGCTTGAGACGCCGTCGCGCGAGACATCAGTCACTATCGTCCATGGACTATCCTCGTCAGTTTCCATCAGATATCCGTAGAGGTTTGCCGCCTCACTCAGCCCCTCGGTGCGGGTCAAAGTGGCAGACACCTCGTCGGAATAGTGTCCAGCGCCACATGCAACGGCCCTGAGCGTGCATGTTCCGTATATGTATATCGGATCTTTGTATACGTGTCCAGACGCTCTTGGATCATCGCCGTCCTTCGTGAACAAAATCAGCGCGTCGCCGGTGTCGCATGAAAGCGATACGAAGCGCGAGGCGTTCTGGAACTCCGCTCCGCCTTCCAGTGAAATTACGGGCGGTTGCGGTTTCCATACCGCATACAAAACCACGCCGTCCATTCTTGCGGACACTTTCGCGAACTCAGCCATGTCCGGATATGCCATCTCGCCTCCCACTGAAAGACTCCACCCCATGAACGAATATCCGTCACGCGCAAACGCATTGGCGGAAAGCGACAGCGAATCCCCTTCTATCACCGTCTGCATCGCCATTTCGCCATGACCACCATTTGCATCGTAGCCGACATTCACTATCTTCCGCCACCATGGCGACACTGTAATAGTCTCTGTAGAGTGGAACGGATCGGCGACGATCGCGCCCACGGCATTTGTCCAGCCACCAAAGAAATACCCTTCGACAGGCTCTATGCCAACTGCAGTCGTCGCATCAAAAGCATTTGCTCCCACTGTCACCGTCTTGGTTTCTCGCGGCAGCGTTACACTAGCCAGGTTCGCACATCCAGCGAATGCCTTCTCGGGAATTGCAGTCGCAGCTCCTGTCAGTGTGATGGACGCCACCTTGTCGTATGAACCCGAAAACATTGACGACATCCGCGAAACAAGCGGCAACGGCATCGTCACGGAAACTATGTTGCTGCATCCTGCGAATATCGTACGCGTGCCATCGCATCTGAAAAGCGATCCGTCGCCAGGATCAAGAAGCCTACTCCACCCGCTCTGCGTTGTGTCAGAACTTCCGTCGTCGCGGTAACCCGCGCCAAAGTCGGCACTCCAAATGTTAGCCCATGACCCTTTGACTCCGTCTATGTCCCCTAGTCTGAATTCCACTTTATACCAGCCAGAACTTGTACATTCATACATTCCAATCCCAATCTTCCGTTCCGTCTCGGGACAGACAAAATGTAGTACTCTTTGTCCATCTATGTTAACATACGCATCGTCATCAAAATGTACTCCAAAGACATACGTCTTACCAGCTTCCATATACATCTGGCCAAAATAAGCAAAAGTTGTATTTGATTCATTCCAAGAAAATTCCTCACCTGTCAATGGATCAGAAAAATTTCGAGGTCCAGTCTTTTCAATCCTCGTGTATGCCGCAATTACGCCTGATACATTTGCCGCATCGTCTGAATCGTCCAAAGTCGATGTCGTGTCGAATCTCGTATTAAACTTTGCCTGAATCAAACCAGGCATCATGCAATCTATCGATTCCATCTTTAGGATGACATTCGTCAACCCATAGCAACCCTCAAAAGCTCCATAACCAATGCTCGTCACATTGCTGGGAATCATTATGCTCGTCAAATCTTCACATCCTGCAAATGCATGGCTGCCTATCCCCGTCACAGGATAACCATTGATTTCATCTGGAATCGACAAGTCGCCAGTCGGTACAGGATCGACTCCAAGATTCTTTCCATTTCCGATTGTCGCCTTTCCACTGTCCGAAACCACAAATGTCCATGTGTATCCATTAATCGTATCCGTCTCTACTCTCTGCCAGACTGGCATCACAGTGACGGGAGAGGTC
>JAFZIJ010000157.1 GCA_017554445.1 Victivallales bacterium | reverse complement strand
CTGAGCTGAGCTGAGCTGATGGCGGCTAGTGTCTTGTAAGTCATTGTATTTCTTCTAGATGCGATTTTGACTTCAAAAGTTGTAAACTTTTTTCGGCTTCAAAATCCCATCGTTTTCATGTCGTGTTCGAACGGTTTCGGCGAAGCCTATAGACTTCACCACCTACATAATTTAATTGGAAAACTGAGCCTTGCAAACCAATTTTGGCTTTTTTATGACTTTTTTCGATAAAAGTCATAGAAAGTCATGAATGACCGCCTACGGTGGAACCCAGCCGCTTACGCGGAGCCCAGTCGCTTTCGCGGAGCTAAAAGCCGAAAGCCGAAAGCTGAAAGCAAATACAGCCGCTTCGCGGAACCCAGCCGCTTACGCGAAGCTGAAAGCTGAAAGCAAATGCAGCCGTTGCGCGGAGCCCAGCCGCTTTCGCGGAGCTAAAAGCTAAAAGCCTAAAGCTTAAAGCCTTATAATAATTATGCATTATGCATTATGAATTATGCATTTATCCATAAGCCATAAGCGCCGCCATCGGCGGCTTATCTCTGCACAATCTGCAACATGTTCCCTTCGGGATCGTAAAACGAGCGCAACATGCCACCACCGATGGCGGGCACGGCATCCTCCAGTTGGACGCCATGTTTGCGAAGTTCTGCAGTCGCCATCTCTAAATCGTTGACACGCAATGCCAGATGAGACCAGCCAGGCGTCCAGCATGTGCGGTTTGGACGGTTCGTTTCATCCTTCGGCATGATTTCCAGCAACGTGCCGTCCTTCGCGCGCATGATCCATACGTTCTTCTCCGTATGGTGAAATTTCTCATAGCCTAAAACGTCTTCATACCAATCGGCCAGCTTGGTCGGATCCACGGCGGCCACAGCGGGATGATCGATGCCGATGATGCTTTTATTCATGTCGTTCTCCTGTAAAAATCAAATTGTTGTGATACAATAATGTAATAGTGAAAACCACGAATAACACGAATAGACACGAATTTTTACCCACAAAACACACGAAACACACCAAAATGCCTCGCCGCCGGGCCGATAGCCGCCGATGACAGTATAGAATTATGGGAGGGTCCCGCTCCTGCGGGAACGGCTTTCAGCTTTTAGCTCCGCGAATGCGGCTAGGCTCCGGCGGCTGCGGCGGTTGTTTTAATAACACAAATACCGTAAACACCACCCGAAGGGTGAGATAATCGTATCCGCTTGTAAATGCCTATATGGCATGCAGCTGGCGGATAAAAAAGGAAAGCCATGAAAAAAACATTCTTGTTGAGCATGCTTTGCGCGTCATTGACGGCGGTCGCCGCGCCATTGATGATTACCATCGACGGCAACCCGAATGCGGAAATCATCCTGCCTCAATCGCTTCAGAATGAACAACCTGCATTACTGGCGGCGCAGGAGCTTCAGTTATGGATCCGCGAAATTAGCGGGGCGGAACTGCCAATCGTCGAAGCGGAAACAGGCAAGTATCCTGTCATATTGAAACTCGCCGTGAAGCCGTTGGATTTTCCGCAGGATACGCAGGCCATCGGTGAAACGGACGGCTATGCCGTTCGTCCGACCGCCAACGGCCTGACGCTTTTCGCGAACATTCCGGGCGGCCTGCTACGCGGCGTCCACCGCCTGCTCTACCGCAATACGGATATCATCTGGGCACGGCCGAACCGCGACTTCGGAACGGTCTTCACAAAGAATCCAAATCTGACCTTCACACAGTTCGATTATGTTGATGTTCCAGCATTTATACAACGCGGCTGGCAAATCGAAACGGGCGGCAATGAAGGCGCGAAGGAAGCATTCGCCGCCTGCGACGACTGGCAGATGCGTAACTGCTCCAATTGGTCCACATCGACTTTCCAAACCAAAAAGCGCTTCGGCTTCATTCTCGAATACGGCGGCGGCCACAATCTCATCGGCCTCTATATCCAACCACAGAAATATTGGGACACGCATCCCGAATTCTATTCGCAGCTCGGCGGCAAATTGACCGATCCGCGCACAAAATCTGCCCGCACACAGCTCTGCTTTACGAATCCCCTTCTGCTCCAGACGTTTAAGGAAGAACTTGAAGCCCGCGTGCAGGCCAATCCGGACTTCGTCGTCTATCGCGTCATGATCGAAGACAACTTCGACATGTGCGAATGTCCAGAATGTTTGAAAGACATCACGCTCCCGGACGGACGTGTCCTGAAAGGCGACGCACCAAAGCGTTCCGACGAATGGCTCGCCCACCGCAACACGCAGTTCTTCATGTGGTACAATGAGTTAGCCAAATACATGAAGGAGCATCATCCAGGCAAACGCCTCCTTTCCTTTGCCTATTTCTTCACGGAACCCGCACCGCTCATTCCCATCGAAGACAACATCGACATCTCCTTCTGCCCCATCTTCAAAGATTCCCGTGCCGATGTGCTGGACGAACGCAACAAGACGACATTCGACCGCCTCTCCAAATGGCTGGCCCGTACGCCAAACGTCACATGGCGAGAATATTACGGCCTCAACGTCCCCTATCCGCGCCCTATCGACGCCGTCGCCTTCCGAGACTATCGCTACCTCCGTTCGCAAGGCGTCAAACGCACCTACAGCGAAATGGTCTGCGACTTCGGCAATTTCATCCGCTGGCGGGGCGACGACGTATGGGATCTCGGTGCGCCGTTCCTTTGGAATCTGACGAACGCCGTCTGGAATCCGGAACAAGACTGTCACGCCCTCCGTCGCGAATTCTGCGATCGCTGTTTCGGCAAAGCCGCAGATGACATGACGGCGTTCTACAATTTGCTCGAAGAGCATTGGTACGCAACGCGCAAGAAATCCGTCTGGAACGACCGGCCAAATGCTCTATGGATTCTTCTCCGCCGTGATCGGCCACGCTTCGACAAGATGGCCGCCCTGCTCGACTCAGCCATCGGCAAAGCTGACAAACCAAACGGCAAAATCATGCTCGAACGTCTCCGCAAGTCATGGAAGGAGCACAACGTCACAAGTGACATCGTCCTCCACGCGGGCAAAGTCGCGGAACCGCCGCCGTTCGACGCGACGCTGGAGAACGGCCCGTGGGCGACGGCGCCCGTCGTGCCGCCGTTCCCGAACGCGCCGAAAACAACAGTCAAACTGCTTCATGACGGCGTCAACCTCTACGCCGCCATGCGCGGCGAAAGAAAAGACGTCAAAAAGAAATTCAGGCCAGACATAAGATACGTTCAGCAGGAGGCTTTCAATCTCTTCTTCGAAATCGCCAATCCGACCACTGGACAGCCGGATTCCGTCCATTTTCTGGTGGATCCCGTCGGCGGGACATATCATTCATTATCCGAAAACAAGCCTATCAAACTGCCGTGGAAGCATCAGGAAGTTTTGGAAGACGACGCGTGGACGATCATGCTGACCATCCCGTTGGAGCCGATGACGAAGCCATTAAAGGCCGCCGTCTTCCGCCGCTACACGAAAAAAGATCCATGGCCGCTGCTGCTCTACGGCTTCCCGGGCACGGAAATGCATGAATACAGCACTTTTTTACCACTCATTTTGGATTAAATCAACAAGGTCTGGTGCTCTGGAAGTTCTGGATTTTCTAGAAGTTCTGGAAATGATATAAATCCAGAATATCCAGAATATCCAGAATATCCAGATAATTACCCACTAACCACTGACCACTATGAAAAAACTCGGAACCATTGATATTTTTATCGTTGAAGCCAATCCCATCGTTTACAAAGGCCGTCCATGGCTCATGCAGTACATCCGTTACATGGGCGAAAAGAAACATTACCGCGGCAACACGCTGGGCACGTCCTATTTCCGTTTTCTCGACATGACGGATATGAAGACGACCACACCGCCGTTCGGCCACGGCCTCCACATGGGCAACGCCTTCGTCGAAGGCGACCGCATCATAGTGACAGCCGTTGAAAATTGGGGCAAATCCAAATTCTATCAGTTGGAATCCAACGACATGGAGCATTGGACGGAGCCGCGCGTCATTCTGTCGGGCGACGGCTGGCAGGGCTACAACACATCCGTCTGCAAGGCGGGAGACCGCTACATTCTTGTCTTCGAACTCGGTGCGCCAAAGGAAATGGTCAATGTGCCGTTCACAATGTTCTTCGCCGAATCACGCGATCTCCGCGACTGGAAAATGATTCCCGACGCCTGTTTCGGACGCAATTTCTACACAGGGGCTCCGGTCATCCGTTTCCATGACGGCATGTTCTATTTCTTTTATCTCAATGGCAACTACAAAAACGGCTATGAGATGTATGTCGCTTATTCAAAGGATCTTAAGAACTGGACCATCAGCGACAAAAATCCCGTCATGACATTTGATGAACGCGACAAAATCATCCATCCCGCCGCGCAATTCAACCAAACGGAACTTGATTACATCCGCAACGCCGTGGATATCAACGCGTCAGATTTGGACTTCTGCGATTACAACGGCAAGCTTATTTGCTCATACAGTTGGGGCAATCAGCGCGGCGACGAATTCCTCGCGCTAGCTGAAGCAGACACAACCGAAGCCGACTTTTGCAAAAGCTTCCTGTAATGATTAGTGATTAGTGGTTAGTGGTTAGTCGGGAGAGGTCGGCTCCGGCGGCTGCAAAAAACTTCGCTTACTTATGGCTTATGATGGAGCGCCTCCCCCCGCGAAGCGGCAGACAACCGCCGAACAGACGGAGGCCTTTCTGATTCTTCCTTGATCAAAATCACATATTGTCAACAAATTCTTCAGAACTATGGCCGACGTCTGCGAGGCATTCTGTTTGTTCTGTGTTTTCTGTGGACTGAATTTTCGTGTTCTTTCGTGTATTTCGTGGTTAAAAATCTGTGTAATCTGTGTGTTCTGTGGTTTCTTAACTAACCACTAATCACTAACCACTAACCACTAAGCCTTCAGCCACGCATTAATGCCTGCCGCGGCGCGGCGGCCTTCGCCCATGGCGAGAATCACCGTTGCGGCGCCGAGCACAATGTCGCCGCCGGCGAACACCCCTGGAATCGACGTCATGTTCGTCTCCGGATTGACGATGATATGGCCGCGTTTATCGACTTCCAGACCTTCCGTCGTGGCCGGAATCAAAGGATTCGATTCATTGCCGATCGCCACGACGACGGTATCGACATCAAGCGTGAATTCACTGCCGGGAATCTCCACGGGGGAACGACGGCCGGACGCGTCCGGTTCACCAAGCTCATATTTGAGGCATTCTATGCCACAGACCATTCCGTTCTCATCACCGAAAATCCGCTTGGCGTTCTGCAACAGAAGGAATTCGACGCCTTCTTCCTGCGCGTTGTTGATTTCCTCTCCACGGGCGGGAATCTCCGCCTCGCTACGGCGATAGATCAGATACGATTTCTCCGCGCCAAGACGCAACGCCATGCGGCTGGCGTCCATGGCCACGTTGCCGCCGCCCAATACGGCGACCCGCTTGCCATGCCAGAACGGTGTGTCCGCCTTGTTTTCCATATAGGCCCGCATCAGATTCGCACGCGTCAGATACTCGTTCGCACTGAAAACGCCGTTGAGATTCTCGCCTTCGATGTCCATGAATTTCGGCAAGCCCGCGCCTGTGCCGACGAATACGGCGTCAAATCCATCCTCTTTCACGAGAGCCGCCAGCTTGCGCGTACGGCCGATACAGAAGTTGTTTTCAATCTTGACGCCTAGAGCCTTCAGACCGTCGATTTCATGCTGGACGATCGCCTTCGGCAGACGGAATTCCGGAATGCCGTAAACCAACACGCCGCCGCACTTGTGGAAGGCCTCGAACATCGTCACGTCATGGCCCGCTTTCGCGCAATCCGCCGCGCAGGTAATGGAAGCAGGACCGGAACCGATGACAGCGACACGCTTGCCAGTCGCAGGCTTGCGTTCGACCTTTTCTTCCAGACCGTTCTCACGCGCGTAGTCCGCACAAAAACGCTCGACGCGGCCAATCGCGACCGCCTTGTCGGAATCTTTCAGCAACTTGCCCATCGTGCAGTATTTCTGGCACTGCTTCTCCTGCGGGCAGACACGTCCGCAGACGGCTGGCAGAAGTGACGTCGCTTTAATAATGGACAGCGCCCCCACGAAATCGCCGGCAGCGGCCTTTGCGAGGAAGCCCGGTATATCAATCGCCACAGGGCAACCTTGCATGCAGGGCTTGTTCGCGCAGTTCAGGCAGCGTGACGCCTCAAGCATCGCCGCTTCCTTCGGAAAGCCCAACGCGACTTCGTTCATATTGTGCGACCGCACCTTCGGATCCTGTTCCGGCATGATTTGCGGCGGGATCGCCATTTTCTCTTTCGCTGTCATATCTCAAATCCCCTTGTACAGATTGCAGACGTGTTCGCGGGCCTTCGCCTCAATCGGCTTGAAGGCGCCCATGCGGTGGATCATCAAATCCCAGTCAACCTGATGGCCGTCGAATTCAGGACCATCGACGCAGACGAATTTCGTCTTGCCGCCGACGGATATGCGGCAACCGCCGCACATGCCCGTGCCGTCGATCATGATGGGATTCAGCGAAACGGTCGTTTTGACATGGAACGGCAAGGTGGTCAACGAACAGAATTTCATCATGATGGGTGGTCCGATGGCGATGACTTCATCCACCGTGCCGCTTGCGCACAATTCCTTCAGCGGATCTGTGACAAGGCCTTTCAGGCCAGAACTGCCGTCGTCCGTGATGAGAACCAGATTCTCACCGGCGATGGCGCGCATTTCATCCTCCATGACAAACAGCGACTTGTTACGGGCGCCCATGATGATGGTCACCTTGTTGCCGGCCGCCTTCAAAGCCTTCGCGATTGGATGCATCGGCGCGACACCAACGCCGCCGCCTACGCACACGACATGCCCCGCAGGCTCGCCGTTTTCGCCACGGATGGATGTCGGGCTGCCCAACGGTCCGAGGATGGCCGCGATATAGTCGCCTTCGTTCAGTTTCGACAACTTCATGGTGGTCGCGCCTACTGTCTGGAAGATCAGCGTGATGGTGCCCGCGACCGGATCCGCGTCGCCGATTGTCAACGGAATCCGTTCGCCAAGCTTGTCATCGACCATCAGGATGATGAACTGCCCCGCCTTGCGCTCACGCGCGATGATCGGAGCTTCGACGTCCAGCCGGAATACACTGTCGGACAGTTGTCGTTTATGGATGATTTTGTTCATGATTTTCTGCTTTGAAACGATAAAACAACGAACGCCAGGGGGTGGACACATGATGCAGGGCCCTGACGTTCGACAAAATGCTTGAAAAACGTGTATTACTTAATGTAAAGGAAAAAGGCCGATTGTCAAATGACGGGAAGTAACGACGGCGTCCCCGCCGTCGGATGTATCGACGGCGTCCCTGCCGTCGGATGTAACGACGGCGTCCCCGCCGTCACACCATATTGCCGAAAAATCCACGCGCGTATGGAAACGCACGTGGACGACGCAGGGAGCGGAGCAATCCGCCCCATTGGCTTCCCGTCAGACAGGACGAATCAGCAAACGCCCTGAGCCAGCATGGCGTCGGCGACCTTCGTGAAACCGGCGATGTTCGCGCCCATCACGTAGTTGCCGGCATGGCCGTACTTCGCGGCCGCCGCGGCGGCGTTGTCATGGATGGCCTTCATGATGCCACGCAGCTTGCTGTCAACATCTTCCGCCGTCCAGGAGAGATGCTCGGAGTTCTGCGACATTTCCAGACCGGACGTCGCGACGCCGCCGGCGTTCGAAGCCTTGCCCGGAGCGTACAGGATCTTCGCCTTGACGAATGCGGCAACCGCTTCCGGCGTGGACGGCATGTTCGCGCCTTCCGTCACAACTTTGCAACCATGCTTCAGCAGGTAGGCGGCATCCTTGCCGTCGAGTTCGTTCTGGCACGCGCACGGGAACGCGCAGTCCAGCTTGTCGGCCAACTGCCACGGACGCGCCTTCGCGAAGAACTTCGCGCCTTTGATCTTGGCGGCGATGTCGGAAAGTTCGCCACGAGCGACGTTCTTCAGCTGCATGACCGCTTCCAAATCCTTCTGCGACAATCCTTTCTCAACATAGATCGAACCAGAGCGGTCGGACAGCGTGATGACTTTCGCTCCCAGTGCGATCAGTTTCTGCGCCGCGAAAGACGCGACGTTGCCGGAACCGGACACCGCGCAGAGCTTGCCTTTGAAATTGTCTTTCTTCGTCGCGAGCATGTTTTCCGCGAAGTAAACCGCGCCGTAGCCAGTCGCTTCCGGACGGATCAGCGAACCACCGTAGGACAGGGCCTTGCCCGTCAGAACGCCGCTCCATTCATTGCGCAGACGCTTGTACTGGCCGAACAGATAACCGATTTCACGGCCGCCGACGTTCATGTCGCCAGCCGGAACATCTGTGTTCGGGCCGATATGGCGGAAGAGTTCCGTCATGAAGCTCTGGCAGAAACGCATGACTTCGCGGTCGCTGCAGCGCTGGCCGGGCGTGTGGGGGCTCTGTTTCGGATTGAAGTCCGAACCGCCTTTGCCGCCGCCCATCGGAAGCGTCGTCAGCGAGTTTTTGAAAATCTGCTCGAAGCCGAGGAATTTCAAAACGGAGAGATTGACCGTCGGATCAAAGCGGAGGCCGCCTTTGTACGGGCCGATCGCCGAATTGAACTGAACGCGGTAGCCGCGATTGACACGGACGACGCCTTTGTCGTCAACCCATGGAACGCGGAAGATGATGGTGCGTTCAGGCTCGACGATCCTTTCCAGAATGGCTTCCGCCTCATATTCGGGATGCGCGTCCACCACGGGGGCGAGCGTGGAAAGAACCTCTTCCACGGCCTGCAGGAATTCAGGCTCGTTCGCGTTCTTCTGCTGCACGTCTTTCAATACACGGTCAATGTATTTGCTCATTTGTCGATTGTCCTTTTGTTGGTTGTTTCTTGTTATAGGGTGGTTGAACAAATATTGTAAAGTTCAAGCAAAAAACATGCCAAATTTTGGCTCATGCTTGAACATGGCAAAATTTGGCCAATTTATTTACATTTTTTGTAAAATTCCCACTGACGGTATGACTAAAAATTGTAAAAAACACCATGGAAATGGTGCCGTTTTACAATTTTTCTCCATATCAGGGATGAGGACATGAGACGCGAAACGCGAGACATGAGCTAAGACAGCAAGACGATTAGACAATAAGACAACGCTGGATTTTTATCTTCCACCTATTGTCTCATGTCTAATGTCTCCGCACACCTCACGTCTCATGCCTCATGTCTCTCGTCCCCCCACTAAACTGCGTTTACAGGCAGAAATGCATGAAGCGCATCGCTTCATAGTAATCCGCCGTCTTGTAGAGGATCGTGCGGGAATCAACCTGTTCCGCGCCCGGATAGAAGCTGTAGCGGCGGGCGGCGTGATGTTCGCGGTACGTGATGGCGATTTCGAACTTCTTCGGCATCTTCGGCAGGCATTTCTTGATGTCGCCCTTCATGGCCTTCGCGACGGCTTCCTTGATGGCTTCGCAGGCGTCCAGCGGATGCATGGATTCCACGCCGTTGCCGTTGCCACGGTTGACGGCGACCGTCTGGATGTTCGGATTGAACTCGTGGACAAGTTCGCACAGGGCGGAGTCGCCAGTCACGCAAATGACGGGAATGCCCAGACGGGCCGCGATCAGGGCGTTGATGTGGAATTCTGCGGCTGGCTTGCCGTTGATCGTGACGAGGAAGACGCTCGTTGTCATCGTGTGGGACAGCGGGTTGCCGTTGTTGCCGGCGGGGGAATGATAGCCCGTGAAGATGCACGCGTCGAAGCTCTTGTCGAGGCCCTGCATCATGCAGTCAGGATCGCTCATCCAGCCACGGACGAGGCGGATCTTGCGCGGCAGTTCGTCGGGAATCAAGTTGCGTGCGCTGTCATGGGCGTCTTTGATGACGATGTCCGTCGCGCCGTTGAGGAATGCCGAATTGGCGGCGGCGGAGACTTCCCGCGTCATCTGCTTGCGGAAATAATCGTTTGGGGGCTCGGTTTCCGGCCATACGTTGATGCCAGTGGTGCCTTCAATGTCTGCACTGATGAAAATCTTTGACATGTGGTTTTCCTTTTTTGTTTGATAAGGTGTGCCGGCGGCGTCCCCGCCGTCGGAGGGAGGCATTGCCTCCGCGACCTCCTGTATGTAAATTTAAATTGTATTTTAGTATAAATGGTATTCAAATAAAATCAAAAAAATCTAGTGCTTCTAGAGCTTCTACAAAATCAGAGCTATTCTTCCACAAACAGCATGGCGTCATGCGGCTCCACGGTCACATCGCCCTGCAACTTGCCTGCGCCTTGCAGGATTTCCACGCCGCCGTCGGCCATGCCCGCGTCGTTTGGAAGGCTGAACGTCTGCGCCACTTCCGTGTCGTTGACGAACGCGACGGCATGCTTGCCGTCGATCGTGCCTTCCCAAACCTGCGCCCAGCGATACGGATACCAGATGCGTGGCGTTGCATCCTTAAGGCGCGTCTTCGCAGCCAGTTCCAGCAGTTTCAGACGGTCGGGGGCGATTGTTCCGAGATTGTCGCTTGTGATCGTGACGCCTGTCATGATGCCCGACAGCACGGAAATACGTGCTTCGCCGAGCGAATGACGCGCCCTGTCCTGACGCGCGATGAGCACATCCGGATCTGCGCGGAACCAACGGTCGTACATCCACCAGTTGGCGATCGTGTCATGCCATGCATCCTTGATGCAACATGCGCCCGGATTATGGTCGCAATTGTCGCGATCCGGTCCATGATAAGGCATTGACAATTCGTCTTTTCCGGGATGTGAGCCCGTCCACGTGGCCGCCGTGTCGCAACTGACGCGCGCGCTGTCAACATAGCCCATGCAGGCCATGAACGGCGGGCAGCAGCCCAGAATATGCGCTTCGGGAACGGCTTCGCGGATCGTCTTCAATGCAAGGCGGAACGCGCTGACGGCCGTCGCGTTCGGATCGTGGCGCTTTCCTTCGGGCAGACCGTAGCCGAGACCGTCCATCTTGAAATAGCGGAAGCCCCAGTCCCAGAACGTCTTGAAGACATGTGTCAGATGAGCCTGCACGTCGGGAAGCGTCGCATCCAGGCACGCCCAATAGTTGTCGGGAGCGGGCGACCAACCAGCGAATGCGAACGGTTCGCCCTGCTCATTTTTCACGAACCAATCCGGATGTTCGCGGAAGACACGGCTTGCCGTAGAAGCCAGCATGGGCATGAGCCAAATACCGGGGATCAGCCCTTTGTCCGTTGTCTCTTTCGCGATGGTCTTCAGCGGCGTCGGCCATGATTCATGCTGGTCGAGCCAGTCGCCCTGGAACGTCTGATATCCGTCGTCAATCTGCGCAACTGCATGGCTGTAAGGAAGTTCAGAATGCGCCGCCAAGGCGTTCACATTCTCCAGGAAGTTCTCTTCGCTGACGTCCGCGTAATAGTAGTACCATGTGCAATAGCCAATCAGATTCTCTTTCGGCTGGATTGGTTTGACGCCCATGGCCGCGGCAGAGGCGACGGCGTATTCCTTTAACAACTGCCGCCAATCGCTACCCGTCGCCACCATGATTTCCTCTGGTTTCTCGCCGGGCTTGATTTCAGGCTGTTCCACGAAAATCGATTCCAGACGGCCGCTACGACGGCGAACTGTGAAATAACTCAACGAACGATTTGCCGTCAATGCACCGGCCAGAACGTACTGCTTGCTGCGGCCGTCGCCGACCACAACCACGTCATGGCTCGAATAGTCGCAATCGAAACCGCTCGTCGAGAAAAACGCCGAACCAGGGAATTGCGGACACATGTTGTTGCTGCTACGATAGATGAGACCAGCCTCAGCAGGCAGATTCAACGGCAGACAAGCGCGATAGCATTCTTTCAATGATTTCCATTCCATGATGTGTTTTCCTTTGTGCTCCAATTAGTTTTTATTCAAATTGCCCAAAAAACAGTATCCAGAACTTCCAGAACTTCCAGAATTTCCAGAATTTATTTCATTATCTTAAATTCCATTGGTTGCAATGTCATCTTCCTGCGAAGACCATTTCGTTCCAGTTCAAATGTACGGCTTCTCATGCAGTCCGTATTCAGCAAGTAAATCGCCTCTGGCCAGACGGCATACGAAATATACTGCGGAGTTTTATCCTGTTCGTTCATACCGTATATGCGAACGGATCCTCCATGCTTGCCCGCCAGCCAACCGAGAATCGTCTTGTAGGTCGCCGCAAGACTTTCCTTTCCAGGATATTCCCAACTCAGCATGACAGTGATTTCGCCTTTTCCGATTTTCTCCCGAACCAACAACGGACGATCGCCAACCGTCGCGATTTCTTCAACATTCGATCCCAAAACGACATCCGCCATCGGCTCGTCTTTCACGCCGCCATGCAAGTCAAAATCGACTTTTTCACGATCATCAAGCTCACGTTTGATGATAAACTGACCAGACACAACACGGCGATCTTTGACACGGATATTGCACAACGATGTCAAATCGCCTTTGTTGATCAAATCATCCACAGTGAATGCACGAAATTCACGATCTTTCCGTGTTGAGAAATGCGGCAGGCTGATGAACAGCGATCCGCCATTTTCCACATAGGCGCGAAGCGTTTGCATGATCGTGTCCGTCATCGTGTTCCAACCACCGTAGAACAGGAATTCATAACGCTTTAGGTCATCCAGATCCGTCTCGTCGTCGATGTTGACTATATCGCACTGACCATATGGGGAACCGCCAATCCAATAATTTGTATATGGCGCAAGAGCATCCTGCGGCACAGGGAAAATCGTCTGCTGGACGGCCACATCCGTCCGTTCCGGATCGCCGTACAGCCAGTTCGGATTCGTCTTCGCCTGCGCATGCTGGCTGAACGCGGCAAACCAGTCGATATACAGCCCGCAATATGAGCCGCAATTGCCCAAGACGGAGGCCATCGTCGTTTCAGGTGTTCCTTTCGAACGTGGATTCGCCTTCACAAATTTATGGAAATCAACCATTTCCTTTTTGTAGTTCTGCACAGGAGCTTCATTGCTGTTGTAGTCGCGATGCGGGAATTCGTCGTCTTTGTTCAACGGAACCGTGTATTCGCCGGCCTGCGTCGATTGCGATCCAGATTCCAAAATGATGATATGACTGCCCGTCAGATACTGCTGATAAAGACCGACGCGCAACATTCCATATTTCTGTGGCGTAAGATACGGAATGCTTTGGCTCTGCCATTCCGCCGCCAGCCAGCCGCCCCAAAATTCAGGTAGCCATTTACGCGAAGCGCCACGCATTTCGGCAGAGGCCCACGCCAGATTCATCGCGCCCAAAGCATACAGTTCACACAGCATGAATTCGACGCCGCCAGCCATTTCGTAGTTGGAGACGGTCGATCCAGACGTGGAGAAAATGTAAGGATAGCCGCGATGGTAGCGCTCAACACCGCTACGGATGTAGTTGTTGATGAAATGTTCGCGGCAGAATTCCAAATCACCGTGCTGGTTCACGCCTTTCGGAAGGCATTGTTCGTTCTGATACAAGTAACTAGCGTATTCGCCGATGTTGTTGTTCAGCCAATAGCGATTCTTTCCTGCAGCGCGGTAGGCGCCGCATTTTTCCGCGTCCAGATATTGGTAGATAGTCATCGTGTAGATGCCTTTCTCCGCGGCGGCCGCCACGCTTTCGACAGGCGGATTGAACCACGGCACGATTAGATTGACGCCGCCCTCTTCAATCAAGCCACTGATTTCTTCATCCTGCGACCGCAAATACCGTTTCCACCCTTCCGGATTCTCCTTCACACGCTTCTCCTTATACCTGCTCGCCCTATAGACGCACAGCCCGACAAGTAGCTCATCGTCTTTCAACGGCGGCGCCATAATCGTTTCATGCGGAACGACATCAAACGTCCGTTCCAAAATCATACCATCCGTCAGAAACGCCTTGCAGACAACTTGGAACGGTTCCTTCCGCCCTTTTAGACGAAATCGCGCCGTGGAGGATTTTCCTTTCACAGTCCTGCCGGGGAACGTAAATTCATAGGATTCAGCCTCTTCGCCCAAATCCGCCAACGCCACGATGCAGTTGCGATTCATGTTATCGACGAATGCATGGCCTTCCAGTTTTGGCCCTGTCCAAATGGCCACGACCTCCGGACGCGTCTTGCTCCACTGTTTGATACCATCCGGAATAATAAACGTCAACGGCTCCGGCTTCTCTGGCAGAGGAAATTCCAATTGGAAAACTTTGTTCGCGCGCAGTTCGCCATAATCATGCCATGGCGCTTTCGTCGTCGTAATATATTCGCCTGACGCGCCTTTCAGACGAATGGCATTTTCGTCTCGCCCTTCCATCGTCCATGGCGCATCAACAGTCATGGACACAATCAATTTTCCATTGGCGTAGTCTTTTTCGCGCACAGCGCCTTCTGGTAGCGGAACTTCGATCCGCTTCTGAAGCTCCACATGATCCGTCGAAAACAAGTTGACTTCGCCATGCGCAACTGCCAGGCAAAGGCATGACAAACAGATTGTCTTCAAAAGATTGTCCATTTCCGTTCCTTTATCCATCAAAATCAAAAAACATACCATTAATCTATCCCATGTCCGCCAACGGCAAAATAAACACTGCAAAACATTGCGCTTTTTTTTCCATATGATAGGTTATTCTGTTGTTTTTTCACCCATTTACTTAATGATATACGACAAAATCAATATGGAACCTACATGTTTTATCCTTCTGCGACATGGAGAAACGGAAGCAAACAAGGCCGGCATCCTCCAAGGCTGGTATGAAAGTTCGCTGGATGAAAACGGCATCCGGCAGGTCGAATGCGCCGCCGAATATCTGAAGGACAGACATATTGACGCCATCTATTGCAGTGATTTGCAACGCGCCATCCAGACGGCGGAAATCGCCGCGAAGTATCATCCGGACACGCCCATCCATCATGTCCACGACCTCCGCGAATGGAACTGCGGCGTCTTCGAAGGCCATCGCCAAACGGAAATCAAAAAGGAGCATCCTGAAGTCATTCAGACATTTGCAGATGAATATATTGTCCCCAACATGCAGAACGGCGAGACACGCGAAGTCTTCCAAAAGCGCATTGACAATTTCTTTTACACAACCGCCCGCGAAAATCCGGGCAAGACGTTTCTTGTCATCACGCATGGCGGCACGATGGGGCGGATTTTCCGCATGGCGGCGGGGCTGGTCTCGCCCAACAACCGCATTCCCATGCCGACGAACGCCTCCGTCAGCAGCATCCTGTATCTGCCAGACCAAAACGGTTGGTGGCTGACGGAATGGAACATCAACCACTATTTATCGCATCTCAATATCGTCAAGACACTTGTCCTATAGGGAACGACCATGAAGACATCCATGCTCATCTGCCTTGCCACCGCGATTTCCGTCCAAGCCCAAACCTTCACGGATTTCCCCTGCCCCGTTGATTCCAAACGCGTCGTCATCATCGGCGGCGGGGCGGCCGCCGTTTCCGCCGCTGAAACGGCGCAAGCCAATGGTTGGCAGGCAATTATCGTCGATCCACGCAACCATGTCGCAGGCATGATGGCGGCCTCCAACCATACATGGCTCCTCAACGGTTCCACGGGTGAATCCGTTCCACGGCCTGAAGGCACCATCAAAAAAGAATTGTTCGCTCGCGTCATGGATGCAGGCGCTTATCCTTTATTATTATCCCATTGTGCAGGACTGCTCATTACGGAGAACCGCGTCCAAGGCGTCGCCATTGCCAGTAAATTCGGCACGTTCATCATGCAGGCAGACGCTATCATCGACGCCTCCGAAGAGCAAATCGCCGCAAGACATCTTCTCGGCCTGCCGCAGACATGGACGCAGACCGCCGAAATCAATTTCGAGCTGAACAATGCCCACGGTTTTACATCAAACAAGCTCAATCTGCCGGACGGCGTTGTCACCGCCCACCGTACCATCAAAGACGGCGTTCTCTGCATCTCCGCCCATAAGTCCGTGGAATGCAATGCGTCAGACTGGTTGGGCGCCTCCCGTCTTGAAATCGAAATGCGCCAATGGGCCGTCCAACTGACGGCCCAGATCAGAAAGCATATCATTAATATGCAGGACGTTCAGCTCAACCGTTTCGGCGAACTGCGCATCATTACACAGGAACGCGAACTTCCTATAATAGAAGGACTTCTGCGCATTCCTTCACAACTTCCATTGGAAGCCACCACGCAGGATTTGCGCAAACTGGAAGCCGCCGCCGCCAAACTTGCAGACGATTTCTGCAAACAATGGAAGCCTGCCGCGGCTGAAAACCAACCGAAGTTGCTTTCCCTTGGCAAAGAACTCGCTTTCTCGCCGTCGTCTCCCGCCGATACATCCAAACTGCTTCAACCAATCGCCGTAACGCCAACGGAATCAACTGATATTGATGTTCTTGTGGCAGGCGGCGGAACAGGCGGTTCCGCCGTCATGACGGCCCTTGCACAGCATAAAACGCCTGCGCTCACGGTCGATATCCTGCCGTTCCTCGGCGGAACAACCACGGGCGGCGGAGTTTCAGGAGCATGGCACGGTTATCAAAAAGGCGCATACGCCACCTACTGCAAAAATCGCGACCAGCTTGGACGCGAAGAGCATTTGTCGCGTTTCTGCGCAAGCGTCCGCTTGTGGGACAAAATGCTGTTGTCGCAAGAGACGAAACAGCAGTTCCTTGGGCAAGCCGTCGTTTGCGGTGCGACACAACAGGACCACAAAATCACATCTGCTCTCGTCTATTCCGCAAATGGCTTCCGTGCCATTAACGCAAAGCTTTACATTGATGCCACAGGCGATGCCGACCTTTGTGCGCAAGCCTCTGTCAAAACGTTATTTGGCGATGAAAATGGATGGATCCAAAGCTCCAGTTGCTGGGGAATTGATGATTGGACCATAGGCGGCAACTACCAGCAGAACCATTATGGCAACGACATTGATGTCGTCGATCCAACAGATTACGCCGACACGATCCGTGGCCTTATGCTCGCTCATCGCAAAAACGGCGACTATCATCTCGCGCCAATTTACACGCAGCGTGAATCACGCCGTATCATCGGCAATTACTATCTGACGCTCAACGACATCTTGACGCGCAAATTCCGGACGGATGCCATCGCCGTCGCCTCCTGCCTGTTTGACAGCCATGGCCGTCTCTCCAGCGAATTGATCAAACGCTATGTATCTGCGGATGCCTATCATGCGGATAAGGAAATCCACGTTCTGCTACCGCTTGGAACGTTCGTTCCCGCGGGAATGACCAATCTGCTTGTCGCTGCGAAGGCTATTTCCGGTGAACGGGACGCCACATCGCTTTGCCGCATGAATCCAGACATCACGAACGCAGGCTACGCCGTCGGCACGGTCGCTTCGCAGTTCATCGAACGAAATCTTACGAAAACCGATGACGTTGATTTAGATCGTATTCGTCTGGAAATGAAGGAAATAGATGTTCTGCCAGACTGGGCTTTCACGCCACCCGAGCCTGAATGGACCATTGATTTCGCCGCTAAACGGCTTGATTCGCCTGGCGGCCATCTGCCCGCCCTTTTCATGCCGCCCGAACAAATCATTCCTATCTTGAAAAAACGTCTGGCGGATGGTGCTCCCGAGCCCGATCAGACCGCCTTGCTTCTCGCATGGTTTGGCTGCGCAGACGGACAGGCCCGTCTCATCCGCAAATTCAACGTCCACGCGAAACAGGACATGGCGAAATTGGAAGACAAAGGCCCCGATGGTTACATCATAACCGACGTCAACGGAAAGACATTTGAAGGAAACGAACGAACCAACTACGGCTACCCGCAAGTAGGAAAATTCCTGCCTGGTCGTGCCTTCGGTGTCCTCAACCGCATGATCACGACGATGTCGCACATTGACACGCCGGAAACGCTGGAACTCGTTCTCCCACTGTTGGAAAGAGCATGGGCAGGCTCTGACACGCTGCGCACAGGCACGACGCCATACGCCATCGCCCGCCGCGATTGTTCCGTTACGTATTTCCATGAACGCCTCTGGGCGTTGGCGGTCTTCTTCCGCAACCGTCCCACGCCCCGCGCCATCCCCGCCTTGGAACGTCTGCTACAACAGAAGTATGTTGGCGGCAACATCATGCATGAACCGTGGGGCGAAAATCCGTACTTCCAAATGACCTATCTTGAAATCATGCTGGCGGACGCCCTCCACCGTTGCGGCGGCGAACTTGGAACTAAACGCCTGCAGGATTTCTCCACCGATTCCCGCGCCATTTTCCGCAACATGGCCATCCGTTGCCTCAACACAAAAAAGGAAAAATAACAACATGAATGCCCCGCGAAGCGGATGAAAACCGCCGAGCAGACGGAGGCCATCCCAAGCTTCGCTCGCTTATGGCTCATTGCTTATGGCTAAAAAGTCTATCGCATTAAACCATAAGCTATTAGCCATTAGCCATAAGCACCGCCGTCAGCGGCTATTGGCCGACGTCTGCGAGGCATTTTTTCGTGTCCATTCGTGTCCATTAGTGGTTCTTAATAAAAGGAATAACACCATGAAAATCACATCTCTGGAACTCTTCAAAGTCGCGCCTCGCTGGCTCTTCCTCAAAACATCAACGGACGAAGGCATTTGCGGTTGGGGCGAACCGCTCATCGAAGGCCGCGCGGACACTGTCGCCGCTTGTGTGAAAGAGCTTGAACCATACGTGATCGGACGCGATCCCGCGCAGATCGAAGACATCTTCCAGACGCTCTATCGCGGCGGTTTCTACCGCGGCGGCCCAGTCCTCATGAGCGCCATCTCCGGCATCGAAATCTCCCTGTGGGATATTCGCGGAAAGCTCCTCGGACTGCCGATTTACGACTTGCTCGGCGGCTCCGTCCGCGAAAAGATCCAAGTCTATTGCTGGATTGGCGGCGACCGCCCTGCCGATACCGCCGCGGCGGCTGTCGAAAAGTCGAAGCAAGGCTATAAGGCCATCAAAATGAACGGCACCGCCGAACTCGACTACATCGACAACTGGAGCAAAGTCACTGCCGCCGTCAATCGCGTCGCCGCCATCCGTGACGCACTTGGGCCTGATTTCGGCATCGCCGTCGATTTCCATGGCCGCGTCCATCAGGCGATGGCCCGCGTTCTCATGAAAGAGCTTGAGCCATATCATCTTATGTTCATCGAAGAGCCTGTTCTTATCGAAAACATCGAAGCATTTGCGGAGCTTCGCCGCCACACAACGACACCCATCGCCACAGGCGAGCGAAACTTCACCCGCTGGGGCTTCAAAGACATCATTACTAAAGGGATAGCCGATATCATCCAGCCCGACCTCTGCCATGCGGGCGGTATCGCGGAAGTCCGCAAAATCGCCGCCATGGCGGAATGCTTCGACATCGCCGTCGCGCCGCACTGCCCGCTCGGCCCCGTCGCTCTCGCGGCCTGCCTCCAGCTCGACTACTGCACGCCGAACGCCGTCATCCAAGAGCAGAGCCTCGGCATCCACTACAACCAAGGCGCGGACATGCTCGACTATCTGCAGGATAAAACCGTCTTTAACTACAAGGACGGCAGTGTTTTCCGCAGCCGCCTGCCCGGCCTCGGCGTGACCGTCAACGAAGAGAAGCTCCGCGAAGCCGCGAAAGTTGGCCATTCGTGGAAGAATCCCGTCTGGCGTACGGAAGACGGCGTCGTGGCGGAATGGTAGCGACGGCGTCCCGCCATTGGGAAACAACAAAGGTCATGTTTCTGTACAATTGTTAGCAGGAGCATGACCTTTTTTTCAATCAGACTTGACTTCCATCTTTCATTGATTTATTGTATATTGTTGTTTTTGCAGAAAGATTGCCAGAATCATTGAGCATTTTTTTGCATGGATCGGGGATATTTTGAGGAATGGAGTAAAGGGAGTGTATTATGTGCCGTATTGAATGGTTGTCAGGGAATGATTTTTTTGACAAACGGGATGGAGCCGACTATCCCCAAGACAAAGCCAATATACGTAAGTATCGTCTTTGCATTGCATTACTAAGACGGAAATACAAGATTCTGTCAAGTCTTCCGATATTTTGGACAATGAATTTCCGTCCACGGAATATTGGCTGTCTCCACCTTTCGACCTCGTGTCAACGCTCTTGATATCGCACCCAATTGTCTTGCAACCAACTTGAGAAGCGGACATGAACACCTTCTCACCGATTCATTGCAAGACACTGCTGCCTCCTGAAGATGTTGCATGAACATGGCCGCCCGAAAAAGTGAAAAAGCATCAAAAAATACTTAATTTTCCCGGTTTAAAACGGCATATAGCAATATCAGAGAAAACGGTTCAACAGATCATGCATTGAAAAACAGGGCAAATTCCTTCTTCTTTCACCATGACGATCCACTACAAAAAAATCCAGTACAAAAAATGCAGCAATCACAACAATGGCTGGTTTCGCATACTGCGTGAAGCCAACGACGGTCAGGAGTATGCCAGAATGAAATTCACGCATCGTTTGGCACGGCGCACTGCCCGTATCCACTACAAGTTGTTTGATTATGATGATTGCCACACAGGTCGTATGTTTGGAGGCAAACTCCGCAGTTGGAAAAGACATAGCAAATGTCCCCATCAATGGGAAAGACACGAATTACCCGTGCATGAACCAGCCTGTGAATATTTATATGGAGTCGCTTTTTCGCCACTTCTCGACCACAACCGCAAATGGATTATGGAATGTCTCCGTCAAAAAACAACCTGCATTTTCAACTGCCACAACGATGCTCCCCTTGAATTCGCCTTGGATAAACTCTTCGAGGCTGGTGTCTGCACCGTACACGATCTCGGACAAGGATATCGTGAAGTAACACTTAAGAAACAAATTAACCACATTCATGGCTCGGCTCCCGAAGAAAATCATCCAAGGAAAAAAGTAAATATTACATAAGTATATTATAACCAAAATGTTTTAACGGCAATAGCAATGTCGGCAGAAGCGGACGGCTGACCGCTTCGTCAAACCTTCGTAGCATTATCTTTTTACCAACTTTATCACAACTATGCGTTACAAGGCAATACAATCACAGAAAGTCAAAAGCACCCACTCGAACGGCTGGTGGCGCGCTATGCGTGAAATCGACAACGATCCGGAATGCGCCGACATGAAATACGCGCACCGTCTTGCACGTCTTCACGACACTATGATGGATTATGATTTCCACCGTGATCGCATCTGGGGGGTCAATCGCCGCAGCTGGAAGAGCCACACTAAGTGCCGTCACCAGTGGGAAAAGCACGAAGTTCCTATCTTCGAGTATCTTTCCGACTATGCTTCCATGTGGCACTCCAACCTTTATATAGATCACAACCGCAAATGGGTCATGGAATGCCTTCATCAAAAAGGCACCTGCATTTTCAATTGTCATAACGATGATCTCCTCTATCATGTTCTGAAAAGATTAGAAGATGAAAGCGTCTGCACTATATCGGACAATCTCGGCAACGGCTATTGCGAAGTCACGCTTGTAAAGCAAATTCCCGCCGCTCCCCATAAAAAAACAAGCCCTGGGGAAAAATACGCTGGGAGAAAATATCGCTGTCGCAAGGAGCAACAGAAACACAAAAGAGAGCGTCTCACGGCGCAGGAAGCCATTGCAGAACGCAACCGCCGCAACCGCCACAGATTTGACAATGGCCTTGCAATGCAGCCGTTGCCGGAAGAGTTGCTTGTCCCGAAAAAGCGCCCTTCCACAAGCCAGCCGCCGACCCCCTTCGAAACTCTCTGCCAGGCCGCAATCGCAGACCGTGTCAAAGGCATCACCCGCAAGAATAAGGCTTGTTTGAATCTCCTGAAAAATTTCAGCCTTTACCATTCTACATCCAAGACCCACGAAGGCTTGGCATCTTATGAACACAATTACCTGAAGTTCCATAATGCTTTTGAACAATGTTGCATCTGGCTGACAGGACGCCGCCCTAGCGACTTCCCTCACTGGGTAATTGGTTTCCTGACTGATTCTCAACAGAATCGAGACGAGGTCACACGCATCTTCAATTGGTCTCTTGGCTATACATCGGCCCGCGACACTTTTGGTCTCACCAAAAACGAGGCTCGTGCAATCTACCACCTCCCTTCCTATATCCAAAATGAATCGCAAGCCATCGTCGCCTCCATCGCTAATACGCACCACTGCCCGCACTCCGTCACCATGGCATTGGCAAACCAAGTGCCCGACCTGTGTAACGTAAATATCAGCAGGGATCGTGACTTTCTCCGCAATCTGGCAGAGTGGCTCAATACCCTCGCACTTATTCCCCCAGCCGACAAACTCCATGACCTGCTGGACTTTATCTTCCGCAGTGACCTCAGAAACAATCCGCTCTTCTCCTTCAAAGGACGCTCACTCTCCGGCATGGAACAGCTCATGCAGCAATGGCATCACCAACGACAGCTGTCGTATACATTGAAGTATGGCAAGAAAATGAAATGGGACGAACACGACTACAGTTATGCGGAGCCCCCATTCTTTTTCCAGGAACTGACCACCGGCATGGAATTGTTCGCAGAAGGAGAGGCACAACACAACTGCGTTTTCTCCTACCGCCACAATTGCGCTACCGGCCACACTTCCATTGTCTCCATGCAAAACTGCCAAGGCAAAGAACATCTGACTATCGAAATCAACAACCTGTCCCGCAAAATCGTGCAAATCCGCGAAACTTGCAACGGCATGCCTTCAGTTGCAGAGATGCGAGTTGTGCGTCGTTACGCCTCCATCAAGAATCTGACCATCGCTTGCTGACGCTATTTTCAAAGAAGAAGAAGCTCTCCCCTGAAGAGGATATTTGCAGTATTTTCCCCCTTCAGGGTGAGGCTCAGTGGAACACGTTTGTTGTGTGTTTGACGAAAACCGCTATTTTTCCGTCCTATAAAAAAATGGCGCATTCATTCCATCAGATTTCGGTATTTTCTCTTCAAAACTGATGCATGTTCAAAATGACACGACAAATCCTTTTTTTATGACTTCTTATGACTTTATATGACTATTTATGATTTCATATGTTTTTTATCATTACATTTGATAAAACATCATACACTATAAATTTATTTTAAAATATATACAGATTTGACACCCCAGAATCATCAGCTATATTATTCAAAATTCGCAATAATAATGTCTATCCTATTAATGAATAATAATGATGAATAAATTCCAAAAGGGAATGAAGGAGGTGACATGAAGAAAACCAGACAACCGACGGAGGTAGCGAAGACGCTTTCGGGTGGAGATGCACAAAAGGATACGGTCGCGAAACGCCTCTTCTCAATCAACGAGATCATCGCATGGATTCTCAAATTGTGCGTGGAGGAATTCAGCACAATCGATGTGCAGTATATTGTCAATGAATGGCTTGCGAAGGCCGACAAACGGATCGGGACAGAGCCCGTCCTGCCGGATGTCCCGCCACGGCAGTCCGCTGTCGGGACGGAGGACAAAAGTAAAACAGATGGAACGGTCTATTTCGACTTCCGCACGGAGATCCCGCTGCCGAACGCCCCGCCGAACGCCCCGCTGCTCGTCATCGATATGGAATTGCAGAATGAATATAAGAAACGACTTGCATTGCACAAAAGAAGTGTATATTATAATTGTCGTCTAATATCATCACAGCCGGGGAGGCTGACGGGCGGCAAGGTCGTCTATCCGCGGCTGTGCAGGGCGTGCGGCATCTGGATCTATCCGAATTCGCCGCGGCGGCTCGCCAACCATGTCCGCCAGACATGGCTGGTGGAAAAAAACGTCGTCGGCTCGGCACCGCTGTCCGACGGGGAGGACGAAGCGAACAGGCTGATGGGCATCTGGAAGATCTACATCCGCGACGGCATGCCGCCGTCGAAGGACCAAAAGATCCTATGGCTGTTCTACGTGCTTTTCACGCGCACGATGACATGCGACAAGAAGATGAAAATACTGGTAAGAGACTTTGACATGAAGGCGACAGAGGAGGTCGAAAAAATGTGTACGTTTGAGGAAATGATTAGCAGAGAAGGTGAAGAAAAAGCCCAATTAAAAGCGTATGTCAATATGAAGAACGCCGCTTATGATGACCAAACCATCTGCTCCATCTTGGGCATAACTTTGCAGAAGATACGGAAATTCAAAAAAACACTCTCCGGCGAGACAACTCTTACTCCGAAGACCGTCTAACCAACTTTGGCATGAAGGCGACAGAGGAGCTTGAAAAAAATGTGTGATTTCACAGATATGGTAAAAGATGAAACTCTTCTTGCTGTATATTCCAACATGAAAAACGCCGCATACGATGATAACACCATCTGTTCCATGCTGGACATCTCCATGTGGAAGTTGCGGCAATTCAGCCAACTGCTTTCTGGAGAGTTGACTCTTCAGCCGAAGACCATCTGACAGATGAGGCCGAAAAAACATCTTTTCAAAGAAATGGTCATAAGAGAACAAAACATAATATGAAGAAGAGGAAGAAAAATATGGCAAGAAGAAGTTGATTTGCATGGGATTTTGAATAGATTATGGATTTATCAGATATTGTGATAAGTCATATCGTCGTCCAAAATCCATTCCCAAAAGCAATCGCCATGTTCAAGCAAATCTTCAGATACGGATTGAGTTCTTTGGCCTTTCTCGCCCTTCAAGCCTATGCGGAACCTATTACATACCAAGATCTTGTCAATCGTTTGACAGATATGGAATTTCTTGCCACACTTCCCGCAAAAGGCGAGACGATGGCGCAATTCTCCAGCTATGACCGCCGAAGCAAATACGACGAGAAAACTGGCAAATACCTCCAATGGGACGCCAATGACGACGGTCGCGGCTACATCCGCATGGAAAACGGCGAAGAAGTCTTCGCCGAAATGAACGGTCCAGGCTTTATTTGGCGGATATGGTCGGCCAATCCGACGGGACAAGGCAAAATCCGTATTGTCATTGACGGTCGTGAAATTTTCCATGACCGTTTTCAGAACCTCTTCAACGGCAGTGTCAATGGTTTCAATTTTCCGAATCTGACTTACGTCGCGTCGCGTGGATGGAACTCCTATGTGCCGATTCCGTATCAGAAATCCTGTAAAATCACGGCAGAGCCTGGTTGGGGCAGCTATTTCCATTTCAATTACGCCACCTATCCGCAAGGCACATCAGTCCCTTCCTTCACGCTGCCCATGCCGCCACAAGACATCGCGTTGCTGAAGGCCGCCAACGATCAATTGGGAGCAAAATGGACATCTCCCGCCAATCCAACAGCTTTCAAAATTGCTCCAGCCCAGTCTGTTACGCTTTTCGAACAGCATTCTCCCGCCGCCATTACGGGATGGACGTTGAAGCTGAAACTGCCCGACGATGTGGAAGCCCGCCGCAATCTGCTCATGAATCTTGTCGTCCAGATGAATTGGGACGGTTCAGACAAGCCAGCCGTCTGGACGCCGCTGGACGCTTTCTTCGGCACACAACCAGGCGTCAATCCATTTACCACCTATCCAACTGGCGTTGAGGAAGATGGAACATTCTGGTGCCGTTGGTTCATGCCGTTCCAATCCGCCCGCGTCACATTGCTCAACCGCGGCAACGAAACGGTTGAAGTCGCTTCAGCCGTTCAAGTTGCTCCATTGCAGCGCCCTATCGAAGCCTATGGTCGTTTCCACGCCAAATGGCATGGCGATGATCCTGAACCGCTACCCGAACCTGAACGACAGGCCATCGACTGGCGTGTCCTGCACACCAGCGGCCGTGGCCGTTGGTGCGGCATGATGCTTCACGTCTGGAATCCGCTCGGCGCATGGTGGGGCGAAGGCGATGAAAAAATCTACATCGACGGCGAAAAATTCCCCTCCACGTTCGGTACGGGTTCGGAAGATTATTTTGGCTATGCGTGGTGCAATCCGAGCCTCTTCACAAAGCCTTATCACGCACAGAGCATCTCCGAAAACAACGCCGGCCATGTGAGTGTCAATCGCTTTCACATCTCCGATCAAATTCCGTTCCAAAACGGTATCGAAGCCGACATCGAGAAGTACTTCCCAAACAACCGCCCCACCCGCTATTGGGCCATTGCCTATTGGTATCTAAGTACCGATGGCATAGATACCTATGAACCAATAGCGCAGCTTCCTGACTACCCCCTGCCGGACGTTTGGGTCAAAGGCGCTTTCGAATGTGAAAACCTTCGCGTCCTCTCCTGCACAGGCGGACGCCATGGGCGGCAGGAAATGAGTGGATTCATGCCCGCCGACGGAAGCAAACCAACCTATTCATGGAGCGGCCTTGCGCAGATCCTCTGGCGGGACGGCAAGCCAGACGACTATCTCGAATTCGCCGTTCCCATTGAGAAAAGCGATGATTATAGCCTTGAAATTCAAATCACAAAGGCTCGCGACTACGCCAATCTGCAGCTTTGGCTCGACGGAAAACAGATCGGGCCGGAAATTGACGCCTACTCCCCAAACGTCATCGCCAGCGGCCCTATTCCGTATGGTATTATCCATCTCGAACCGGGCACCCATGTCATTAAATTCGAAATCATCGGCAAGAACGACCAATCCTCCAACTACTTCGCAGGACTGGACTATATCTTACTAAAACCTGACAAGCCATGACAAAAGGCACCAATCAAACTGTCAAAAATTCATGTAAAACAGCGATTTCTTGATAGTTTGATGCGATTCATCCAAATAATTCTCCTAAATGAATATGACCTACACCATTGGACTTGATTACGGTTCGCTTTCCTGCCGCGGGATTCTCGTCTCCACGACGCACGGAATGATTTTGGCGGAAGACGAATTCGTCTATCCACATGCCGTCATCGATCATGAACTGCCCGATGATACGCCGTTGCCACCGCAATGGGCGTTGCAGGATCCGGACGACTTTCGTCAGGCCCTATACCATATCATACCGAATCTTTTGAGAATTTCGCAAGTCCAACCATCGCAAGTCATTGCGATTGGCATTGATTCCACTGCCAGCACCGTCATTCCTGTGACAGAAGGCCTTGTGCCGTTATGTGAACAGCCTTCCTTCCGCAACCGCCCGCATGCCTGGCCGAAGATGTGGAAACATCATGCGGCGGCGACTGAAGCGGCTGAAATCACAGCGGTTGCTATCGCCCAAAAGCTTCCCGTCGTCAGGAAATCCGGTGGGGCGATCGGTTGCGAGTCGTTGATGCCCAAAGTCTTGCAAATCTTTCATGAAGATTCGGAAGTATTCGCAAACACCGTTTCATTCTTCGAACTCTGCGACTGGATCGTCAGCCTGTTGACAAAACACGAAGTCCGTAGCACGCCGTTGCTTACATGTAAATCGCTATGGACGCCACAGGACGGCTATCCGAAAGGCCAGCCATTCGATGCCATCACGTCAAAGCTTGCTTTCCACGACGGCGTCCATCCCATTATTGCGGCTCCAGGCGCATTCGTTGGAACATTGCATCCATCGATGGCACAATCACTTGGACTATCTGAGAAAACCATCGTCACAGCAGGGCAGATGGACGGCTATGCCGCCCTGTCGGGTGTTGGAATCTCCGATGAAGGGACGCTCATGATGATGATCGGCACTTCCACGGCGGATATGGTTCTCGGCCGCGAATGGAAGGATATTCCAGGCATTTGCGCCGCCATGGAGGACGCCAATCTGCCAAATTTCACAAACTACGCGGCAGGTCAAGCATGTGTTGGAGACATGTTCAAATGGTTCATCGACAATTGTGTTCCAGAAAATTACGCACAGGAAGCACGGCGGCGCGGCATATCCATCCACGCCTATCTTTCCGAACTCGCCGCTGTCTATTCGCCTGGCGATACGGGACTTATCGCACTCGACTGGTGGAACGGCAACAAGTCATGCATCAACGATATGCGGCTGTCTGGACTCATCGTCGGCATGACGCTCGCCACACGGCCGGAGCACATCTACCGCGCTCTCATTGAAGCCACCGCTTTCGGCGCACGAAAAATCATCGACAACTTCAATCAGCACGGCCTTCCTGTTCACGACATTGTCGCCTGCGGCGGCATCTCCCTCAAAAATCCTTTTCTCATGCAGATTTACGCAGACGTTCTCGGCATGGAAATCAAGACGACCGCCTGCACACAAACCGCCGCCCTTGGTGCCGCTATTTTCGCCGCCGCCGCAGATAGTCGCCGCAGCGGCCATCACGATGTCTTCTCCGCCATCCGCGCCATGGGGGCGAAAGCGACGGTTTCCTACAAGCCAGTCATTGAAAATACCAGAAAATACCATGACATCTATAGACAATTCATGACTTTGCATGACTTTTTTGGCATCACTTGCAACAACACCATGCATTTTCTTGGTGACTGCCATAAATAAACTGAAGCGGCATCAAGAACTACCTCAACCATCCCCGTCAATGGTGGGACTTCTCCAAGCAGAACCAATAATCACGATCTATTGTTTCTGTTTTGATTGCTTTTATGGCTCATGTCGAAAAATTCGACATGAGCCAATTTTTTTTGCTACCGCATGCGATGACAGAATTTTTTGTTGTCTCCTCAAAAAAAGTTTCCAATTTTTCCATTTCAATAAAATTTTTTCAAAAATAGCGTTAAATGTGTAGTTGAATTATATTTTTTGTATTAAATTAAAATGAAGAGTGGATTTATGTCCATTCAGAAATGCATCCGTCCCAATTGAAAACCACAAACAAGGAGACGACAAAATGAAACGAATCATCAACTTTACCTTGATTGAATTGCTGGTCGTCATCGCAATCATCGCAATTCTTGCCGCCATGCTACTCCCTGCCCTCGAGAAGGCCCGTGACAAGGCCCGCTCAGCCTCCTGCGTGAGCAACCTCAAGCAGCTTGGAACGGCCCTGTTCATGTACACGAACGACAACGACGCTCGCATGCCGGACGGTAAAATCCCCGGTGTCAACCAGAACGGCGCCGCCTGGCCTGTGGACTTCTCGACGTTCTCCCAAGCCAATTTCTCGAACGAGCAGCTTTACTGGGGAGCTCTTACCATTTATCACTATACCGGCGACAAGAAGACTTTCGGTTGCGCCGCTGCCACCTACGTGGACGATTACCCGAGCGGTTCCATCAATGGCCTCATCACAGGTCAGAGCAACTACAACCAATACTCCGCCTTCGGCTATCCAGGCAAATTCTTCGAAGACGGAACGCGGATTTCTAAGATCAAGATTGCGTCCGAGACCGTCTTCACCGAAGATGCCTTCGAGCAGCGCTTTGACGGCGACGACATGCCCTACAATGGCATGAGACAATGGAACAGTAACCCTATCTACGTCGGGGAGTACTTCCGCCACAATGGAGTCGGCAATGTCTGCTGGATCGACGGACACGTCAGCAGCATCAAGTATCATCTCTATCATCCAGAAAAGTGGTGGAATTTCTCCCTGCAGTAATAATCGCCTTCATCGGTTATTTCTGATTTGATCGCCACAAAGGCCCATGTCGAATTTTCGGCATGGGTCTTTTTTTGCTTGACCTTTCCGTTTGAAAATGTAATGTAAGACATATCCATACTATAAGTATTAATACAAACGGAGACACCATGAAATCATTCAGCTTCTACCACGTCTTTTCCTCCCACATGGTTCTGCAACGCGAACGGCCGATCGTCTTCTCTGGCAAAGGCGAGCCTGGCAAGAAATTCACCGTCACATTCGCCGATAAGACCAAAAAAGGAACCGTTGACAAAGACGGCGAATGGTCCATCACCTTCCCGTTCATGAACGCCGGTGGCCCGTATTCGCTTTCCGCAGGTTATGACGGCGCCAAACCGTCCGTCAAGTTCGACGACATTCTCATCGGGGAGGTCTGGATGTGCACAGGCCAGTCCAACATGGAAATGCCAGTCTACACGGAAAATCCGTTCTGGCAGACACTTAACGCCAAACAGGAATTGAAGAAGGCGAAATATCCTAACATCCGTCTTTTCAACTCTTTCCTGACGCGGCGGCTCGCTCCGGAAGGTCCTCTTGAAGATGAAAATCCGGACAACAAAGGCTGGGTTGCCTGTAACGCGAAGACCGTCGCGGATTTCTCCGCCTGCGGCTATTTCTTCGGCCGCAAGCTCAACGACGATTTGAACATTCCCATCGGCCTCATCAACACCGCATGGGGCGGCACCCGCATCGAAGCATGGATCTCAGACGAAGCACTTTATTATAATGGATGGGAGCTCGAAAAACAGGATCCAAACAGCGACAAAACATGGGCGGAACTCTATAACAGCCCTGACTGCAAGCCGTTGCGAGACTGGCTTGTCCAATTTGACAAGATCGGAAAAGTTCCCGCCAAATGGTTGGCAGAAGATTTCGACGACTCCAGTTGGACCGAGACACCTGCGGGTTTTGTCTTGTTGGACACCATCGGCCGTTATGTCACTCGCTTCCATTTCAAACTTCCAGTCTCCATTGCGGGAAAGGAACTCGTAATGAATTTAGGCATCATCAATGATGTTGACCAGACATACGTCAACGGAAAACTCGTCGGATCAACAGGATGCGATACGGAAACCTATTGGGCGAACATGCGCCGCTATACGATTCCCGCCGGCGTGACGCATGCGGGAGACAACGTCGTCGCTGTTGTGGCGGACAACCATTTTATGGTAGGCGGCGCCAATTACATGGATTTCGCCATAACTTGCAGAAAGGCAACGGTTAAAGGCATCACGGGGCTTCGCTACAAACTCCTCTTCGCCGTTCCGAACGACTTCCCGGTTCGCCCGAATCCGCCGCAGATGGGCAATGACATGTCGTCGCCCACATCGCCCAACTATCCATCGACGCTGTTCAACGCCCTGCTCAACCCATGGTTCCGCTACGCCGTCCGCGGCGTCATTTGGTATCAAGGCTGCACGAACGCCGGGCAATTCACCTATTATCCTCTCCATAAACTGTTTATCGAAGATCTGCGCGACAACTGGCATGATGCCGACATGCCGTTCCTCCTAGTCCAGCTGGCCGCCTTCCATCAACATACACCAGATCATCCAGTTAAAGCGGAAGATATTGACGCCCTTCCATTTCCAGAGTTTTCCGCATACGCGCTCACACGCGAAATCCAGGCGGAATTGCCGAAAGACATGGAAAATGTCGGCATGATCACCGCCTTCGACTGCGGCGATCCGTCGGACATCCATCCGCGTGATAAACAGACGCTCGGCCTCCGCCTCGCCCTCAAGGCTGAAGACATGCTCCATTGGATCAGCCGCAACTGCGACGGCCCAGTATTCAGAAACATGTCCATCAACGGCAGAGAAGTCGTCATTCAGTTTGACAACGTCGGCAAAGGCCTGAAGACAACGGACGGCAAGCCGCCGAAAGCCTTCGCCATCGGCGGTGAAAACGGCACTCTCTACAAGGCGGATGCACGAATCGAATACGATAGAGTCATCCTGTCGTCGCCCATGGTCTCCCTCCCGCAACGTGTCCGTTACGCCTTCACAGGCTTCTGCACCGTCAATCTCGTCAACAGCGACGGCTTCCCCGCCATCCCCTTCCGCACGGACAAGCCAGATTATTTCATGATGTTCTAAGTTATTGGAAACACGACATGAAGATTATCTTCGAACACCATTTCAAAGACATTCCGAAAGAACAAATTCCACGAATGTTTGACATACTGGCAGGAAATATGCGGATCATCGCTCCAACTGGCGACAGTTATGAAGATGACCGCAGAATCTGGCTGGTGGAGGCTGTTCCCGCGTTTGAACATGTTATTCTGATCTTAGACGACGGCCAATTGGCGGGATACTTCCAATACCGTTTGCAGGACAACACGTTGCGCATGGACGAAATCCAATTTGCCAAGCCTTACCAAGGTTCAGGCCTTTTCAGAAGGCTTTACCAATATATAATAACCATCATTCCACAAGATACCCAACATGTGGCCGCCTGCGCGAACAAAATGAACCAGAAGGCACAGAATATTTTGGAATATCTTGGCTTGCAACGCATTGGAGAAAACAAGAACGGCAAGAGTTTCATTTACAGCGGAGAGTATCAAGCAATCTTGGAAAAATATGGAAGTAAGTGAAAACCAAAGCAAAGAAAGTATTTCCAAAAGGAGCCTTTCATGAAATGTAAATATCTACTGTTCGCCATTTTAAGCCTTTCAATCATCGTCAGGGCGGATGATCTCCTGCAAGGCGGCTTCGTCCTGCCGGACACCCAATCCAATTTGTCTGTTCCGGCGAACAATGTCTTTCAACTTCGCAAACGGAAGACGGCATATCTCGTTCCGGACGCCACTGGCAAACTGTTGCTGACGCTTGGCTGCGGCCTTATCGGACGATATATGGACGTCCTCCGTTATTCGCTTAACGACATGAATGGCAAGATGTTGCAGGAAGGTACTATCGCCGTCAAGGAGCAACGCGTCATCGAATTGACAGGTCTGCCGCAGGAAGTTCTGAAGTTGACCGTTGATTCCAATCAAAACTCCACGTTTCTCAACGTCAACGCAGGCCGTTGCGCCGTCGAAGCGTCTTCGGGCGAATCACTTAACCTAATTAATGGCCGCCCGAAGATGTTCTTCATGGTCAACGGCGGCAGACTGAAAGTCGAAGCCATTGGAGACAAGCCGATTGAACATGTCGCCATCACAATCTGCGATGCGGATGGGCAAGTTGTTTTCGAAGGCAACAGCGTCGGTAACAAGGAGATGACGGTTTTCGCCGATGTTCCGATTGCGGACAATCAGGCGGGCCGCATTTGGTCCATTCAGTTCAGCCGTGTCCCGAACCAAGGCTTCGAAGACATGAAACTTCACATTATGGAAGGCGCCATCCCCGTGGTTGCCTTAGCTCCCAACCAGTTGATTCTGCCGCTCTTCCACAAGGAAAACAGAATTCTGGAAAACGACGACTGCTTTTTGGGAGTCGCCGTCTCCCCATGGCTGGACAGCCAGAAAGGCTATTCCGCTGAATTTGAATTTTTGGCCGATGGCACGACCAATCCAACGCTGTTCAATGTCGGTGAAACATGGACCGCTGTTTGTCCTTTTGGAAAACCAGAAGCCGCGATTGTTACAGACCCAAACGATACGAAGCTCTCACATCTCGTCGGCCTCCGTTATGCGAAAAGTGATTTTCTTGCAGGAAACATCCGCTTCACCGCATACGATACCAACAAGAAGCCGTTTGCGGAACTATCTTGGAAAACTGTGACTTGCGAAGGCAAGACGTTTACGGAAATCCCATGGAAGGATCCGCAGCCTGCCGTCAAACCGACCGTTGAAGACATCGCCTGCGGCTTCCAGTTGTTCCAACGGGAGGAGCCTGGCTTTGTCCGCCCGAACAGCCGTCCCGCCGCCGATGAAATCCGTTCGGAAATCAAAGGCGAGACATCGCCGGGCCTCGTTTCCTGCGAATTTTTCGCTGTCATGCCGTTGAAGGACATGACAGGTGTCGTCACAATTGGCGATTTGGCAGGCCCTTCCGCTATTTCAAAAGATTTCGTCAAACTTCTATGGGCGGAAATTTCATCGCAACGGACGGATTGGAATGCCACCACGTTCATCACCGCCCCCGAACGTCTTTTACCAGTTGACGGCAAGACTAAAAAATTCACAAAAGACTATCCCGTAGAATTTTGCATTCGCACAAGCGTTCCGCAGGATGCCAAGCCAGGCGTCTATTCCGCCCCTATCCTTCTGGATGGCAAGCCTGTCGCCACATATGTCCTGACAGTCGATGATTTCACCCTTCCCGAATACCATGACATGACGTTCGGCCTCTATGCGGACGGGCAACGCTGGGTCTATCAGAATTTCACCGACGATGAAATCCTCCGCGAAATGCGCATGTTCCGCGAACACGGCATGAACGCCCTCATGATGTATCCATTCTACGGTGCGAAAGTCACTTACGACGGAAAGGACTTCCATATCGACATGTCGCGTTTCCGCCACCTGATGAAGCTCTACTGCCAAGTTGGCTTCCCGGGCGTCGCCGTCATTTCCTTTCAAGCCGTCAACGGCTATCTGATGCGCGCGCTGAATGTCGAAACAGCCGACCACACGCCAGAATTCGTCAGAGGCTTCCATGAACTTCTGGAGACGATCCGCACGATGGCTAAGGAGGACGGTTGGCCCGACTACTGCATCCACACCGTCGATGAACCAAACAAAGGGCGCGGCGGCGATGAAGCGATCCGCACGCTCAAACTTGTGAAAGAGGCTGGATTCAAGACGTTTAACACATGCTACGGCGATTTTGTCCGTGAACATCTCGCCCCATGGCTAGACTATCGCTGTTACAACAACATCGCTTACATGTCCTGCCGCACGAAAGAAGCCAACGACACCCTTCGAAAGGAGTCGCTGGACGACGGCGACGCCTTCTGGTGGTACGGCTCCGGCTGCTACACGAACGGCGGCCTCCAGCAGGACTGCAACATCTACACCAACCGCCATATACTCGGCATCTTCAACTGGCGTAGCGGCGCGACAGGCACCTGGACATGGACGTTCCTCCGCGTCAATGGAAACCCTTATAACGACTTCGACGGCAACGACAAACGCGAGGCGAAGGATGCCTGCATCTGCTATCCGCAACCTCAAGGCAACGGCCTCATCGACACGCTCCAGTGGGAGGCCATCCGCGAAGGCGTCTATGACTACCGCTACATCCGCCTGTGGGATGATCTCTGCAAAAAAGCGGCGGCGACAGCGGACAAAGCCGCCATCGCCGCCCAAAGCCGTGAACGCATCCAGAAGACGATGGATTTCATCAGTTGGAACTGCTTGAATTTCAGTGTTTCCAATGCACAGCTCCGCGCTTTGCGCGCAGAACTTATAGAAGAAATCAAACGGCTGAAGTAACAACCTCTGCTTGCATATGTTTTTCTGGAAGTTCTGGATATTCTGGAAGTTCTCTAGAGAAGAAACAAATCCAGACAATCCAGTAAATCCAGCAAATCCAGCCCCACTGCCAAAAACACAGTGGGGCATGATTCATCTCGGTTGCAGGGAGAGATTATCCAGATAAACGCTGCCCACGTTTGTCTTGAATGACCAGAAGAGCAGTCGAATGGCTTTCACACCTTCCGGAACTTTGTATTCGGAAGAGAAATGTGACCAATTCGGCAGCGACTTCCGCCCCATGCAGACCAGCGGATTGCGGAACGGCCCTTTCGCCGCATCGTCTTCATATTCCACGACATATACACCGATTCCTTCGTCGTGATCCAATTCAGCCAACAAATCGCCGGACACCGTGAATTTCTGCCATGCCTTCACGGGAATCGGCTGAGACCAAGCCCGCGTATGGTCCTTTTCACCTTTAGCGCAAAGCAGTTTCATGCAACGTTTTCCGTCTTTGGCTTTTTCATCCGTCGGTCCAGCGTTCAGTTCCAGAATCCAATTGTCCATCGGGCCTTCGAAATCCCACGTCAACGACGTATGATTTTCAACAACAGGCTCCGGTGGAGGCAATGGCTTTGGCTCCGTGATGCCGGCGGCTTTCACCAAAAACTCACACAAGGCATCCGCCACAACTTGATGCCCTTTTGCGTTCGGATGCGCCGTATCCGCCATATACGTATCAGAGAACTCCTTCTTGCCGAAGGCTTTAAATAATTTGCTCACATCAAAGCATGGGAGGCCACGTTCGGCAGCGAGTTCGCGGATGGCCTGCGCATAGTCGTCCATCATCGTGAAACGCGGCCCTTTTCCAGGGCCGGGCGTGAACAGCAGAAAAGCAGATTTGCCTTTCGTGATTTCCGCCACGCGGTCGATATAATCCGCGATCGTTTGCTTGTAGTAACCGACTGTATTGCAACCAGATTTGTCATTGTAGCCAATCCACAGCGTCACCAAATCCGGAACGTCGCCACTGAAATCACGCTGCAGCCATGCGCGTTCGTCATTCGTTCGAGCCCCGCCGACGGCGCGATTCACGCAGTTGATTTTGTCGTTTTTCAGCCATTTCCGAAGCAGTTCCTCCGTCTTGATGGAATACCGTTCCGCGACTTTGTTGGCCAGACTCGTTCCCGCCGTGATCGAATCTCCTTGGAACTGAATCGTCAACGGCTCTTTGTTGCGCAGTTTGGCCAACACGCCTTCAAACGGCGCAGGCTTCCATGTGTTCGCGGGGCGATTCACGACAGGCTCCAATTTCACGTCCGAAATCATCAATGAATGTTCGGGAATCTGGGCGTTGTCATACCAGATTTTCCAACGGCAGCCGATGCGCAGCGTATTGATGCCGCAGGCTGGAATGCCGCCTGACTGCTGAATCATTCCGCATTGGCCTTCCGGAATGAAATCACGCCATGCCACCGTGTATTTGACCCATTCCGTGCTCTTCAACGGCACAAAATAAAGATAGGTATAATTGTAATTATGCATCAAACCGATCGTCTCCCAACAGTCTGAGCCGTCGCCTTTTACATAAAAGGACACGCCTTGATATTGGTCGAAAATATCCATCTGCTCGTCGTCAAACGCGAACTGCAACTGCGCCGTGCCTTTCGGTAAATGGCTGATGACCACGCCTGCCTGACCGTTCACGCCCTCCGCGGCTTCAACCGTCACGCCGCCGACCACCTTCCATCTGGCTGGTTTGTCCAATTTATCCAACGACATGGTTTCCAACGCCATGCAACCAATCGCCATCAGCAAACATGCGTAAAAAATTCTCTTCATGCTCTTTTTCCTTTTATTATATTGTTTGGTTTTGTCTCTCTTTCAGAAGTGAGTCCAGATATTCCAACGCCTTCGGCAAGTCGTTGAATTCACCGTTCAACTGCGCGTCGAAGCATTTGTCCAAAATCGGTTTCATCTGCGGGCCAGGCTTGATGCCGCGCTCCATCAGATGACGCCCCAAAACGATTGGTTTCGGACTTTCCACCATCACATTCAACGCGTTGGCCCGCTCCCTGAACAAATCAATCCGCCCAATTTTTGCTTTCAGCAAATCCTCCGGCATCTCCACGCCGCGCAAATCGCATTCGGCCACATCCGCCAGAAGTTCCATGCTTCTGACTTCCAACGACAAACGCCTGTATGCGCGATCGGGAGCGTCATTCTGAATGAACATCGTCGGCAGCATGTGACGTTTCACAAGCGGCATGACATCGTCCAATTCCTTCTTGTTCCAAATCCGCCGGATGAACGCCGCCGCAGGCGCTACGCCAGCCTCGTCATGGGCGTGGCTGATAATCCGTCCGCGACCATCGACAGTCGTCGTCGAAGGTTTGCCGAAATCATGGCAAAGTGCAGCCAACATCAGCACAAGATTCTCCGTTTCAACATAATGGCGCATGGTGGCCGCCGCATCAACGACACGCAATGTATGCTCCCACACATCGCCTTCCGGATGCCATTCCGGCTCCTGTTTACAGCCAATCAACGCCTTGAGCTCCGGATAGTAGTCGATCCAACTGCAGTCCCGTAGAAACGACAATCCTTTCGACGGTTTCCGCCCCTTCAAAAGCAATTTCTCCCATTCCGCCGCAATCCGTTCCGATGGCAGTTCATCCTGCGATAGTGTCGAACACAGCTTGATCGTCTCTTCCGCCACATGGAAATCAAACCGCGCCGCAAATTGCATCGCCCGCAAAACGCGCAACGGATCTTCCACAAAATGAACGGAAACATGCCGCAAAATGCCGTCACGCAAATCCTTCGCACCATTCCAAGGATCAATCAATTCGCCACTTAGGGGATCTCGCATGATGGCGTTGACGGTGAAGTCACGGCGGCTCGCCGCGTCCGCATAGCTCAAATTCGGAACGAACATCACGTCAAAGCCTTTGTGGCCGCTGTTGGTCTTATTCTCCACACGCGGCAACGCAATGTCGATGTCGTAATGCAGAACCTTCAGTACGCCAAAGGCCATTCCCACAAAATCCAACTTGTATTCTTTACTGAGAATATCGCGGATCGTCTCCATGGAAAGGCCATAGACTTCCATATCGAAGTCCTTGCAATTCAAGCCCAAAAGGGCATCACGGACACAACCGCCCACCAGCAGCGCACGCCCTCCCGCCGCCTTCAGAAGCTCCGCAATATGACGGACAACCGCCGACGTGTCCATTTTTTTCGATGCCATCTTCTGACTTTCCACGACAAAGCCTCAGCCGCCTTCGGCGGCTATCGACTAACAGTTGGATTCAGCCATGCCGAACCCATGTGCAACCACGACGGGCCGCCATCCGGATATGCTTCTAGCTTAAGCACTTTCACACCGGCGATCTTCGTTTCCAAAACGTCTTTCGGCTTCTTCCAATCGACTTTCACTTCCTTCAGAAGCTTTCCGTCACCGAAAACTTTGAATTTCACGGATTCGCCCTTTTCGCGCATCATGCACATCCAGCTTTCACGCGGATTCAACACCGTGACATCGCTCTTGAAATTCGCAAATTTTCCGTCCAGATTATATTCGATGATGGCGGGAGCCCTCATGCCGATGCTATTCTCCAATGGCTCGCCAAAGAACGTCCGTCCGAATCCAATCGCTCCGCGCATTTGCTGTATCTTCTTCGGCCGCAAGGAAATCAACGGTAACTTTTCCAAATCTGGCACTTTATCATATTCAGGATAAAGCTGATCCGCCGATTCGCGACGGACCGTCTCGTTCGCAAAATAATACCGACCGCTCGTCACCTGCCAGTCCGAACCGAACCAACCGACAAGAAGCATTGTCTCCGGATTGCATGAACGCGCGTCGTAAATAGCATAATCAAAGTACTTTTTCGAGTCGAACACCCCCCAATTGAACCAGTTGCCGAAACGCCACCACCCCTGGTAGGCCGCGGCTGGACTGTTCGCCGTCCACACAACCGACAATCGATCAGGATTGCCGACGCTCGGATAAACGGTAATCGTTCCGACATCGTCGCGATCCATGATATTGCTGATCTCCTCCGTCAGATTGACGCCAGGCTTTTCTTCATATTGCGTGCTGGCCAACAACGCATGTATATCGTCATAGGGAATGACAGGTATCTGCCGTTCGCTGACCGAATTGTCATTCGTGCCACCGAAAAGGATGAGATTGTACTCCTGCTCCATCTCATCATCCACGTCGCTGTCATTGACGATGCGCGGGAACGCGTGGTAGCGGGTCTTCCATTCACGTGCGAAGTATTCAGCCTCGCGCCGCCAAGCGTCGTTCATGGCCGGATTCTGGGTGCCGACGACTAATACAAACGGATTCATCAGTGCTTCCGCAACAGGACCTTCGCAACCGACTTTCTTGATGCGCGGTTCAAGCGGCAGATCCGACGTCAGCCTCCAGCCATGATTCGGATCCTTGTGCAATGACGTCCACGCCATTACATTTTCCGCAGGCGGCAACGTAAGCGTCGCACCATCGATGATCAGCGTCAGCGGACGACCAGGCTCGAACAAGGCTGGCGGACGTTGGAAGGAGACCCCCAGCAGATTTACGGTATGGATTTCCAAAACCATACGGCTCTTTGTCTCTGCGTGGATTTCGCCTGAAATCAGCGGTTTGTCGAATTGGTCGATGCGCGTCCAATACGCTTTTCCATGCTTCAGCAGATCTGCTTTCCAATGGATGGTTTTCGGATATGGATTGCGTTTCCAGCCGCATATCCACGCCAAACCGCTCTGCATGGCGTCGCCCGGAAAACCGCCATGGCCTATGCCCGGATACTCACGATATTCCATGTTCAGCCCTAAACGACGCATTTCCGCAACCATGTTGCGGGAATGTGCAGGCGGGACGACTTCGTCAGCCGAACCGGCCAAAATATATGTCGGCAGATTGAAAAGATTGCCCACGAACGCCCGCGCCGTATGCGATTCCTGTATCAGCAGTCGCATTTCATTGTTGCGCCCTGGAAATTCGCGATTCCATCCCCAACGTTCGCTCCACGCCAGATTGTCCGCGTTGCCGACGACAGGGAAAATGCCCGCGAATTGATCCGCGTAGTGCACGCCAAGATGATAGCTGCCCGTACCGCCCATTGAGCTTCCCGTCAGATAGACGCGGTCGTCATCAACGTTGAATTCCTTCTTCACGAGCTCGATTGTCGCCAAAACGTCCTCTTCGCCAAGATTCTTGTAGTCACTGGAGCCGCGTCCATCCGGAGCGAGGCTGATCGCACCGCCATAGTACGGAGCGGGATGCCCTTGGTATTTTCCATACCAGCCATGACCGTGCATCGAGACGATCAACGGCCATTTGATGGCCGGATCATACGCTCCTGGAATGCTGACAGAATACGTCTGGACGGTTCCGTCGATTGGCGACACATACGTCCGCAGCCGTCCGCCCCATTCCTCTAGCATGTCCTCCGAGCCCTGAAGAGCCTGATGACGTGCGCGCATGATCATCAAATACGTGTCTTCCAACTGGTTGCGGTTATTCGCATCATCCAGCTTGTTGCCGACGCGACGCAAGACATAATCGACTTTCGCCTCCAGCCAGCTGGCCCGTTGCTGCGCAAGCCCTGTCAGATGAGCCGCCCTCCAACTTTCATGATCCCGTATCTGCTCCAGCTGGAAACGGTATTCCTTCGCCGCTTCAATCACACAGCTGCGCCTTCCGGGCGGCGGCGGATTCTTCTTGGGAAGACGTTTGTAAACCCATATTCCATAGCCAATTAGCAATAGAAATAAGACGGGGGTGATGATGTTCATGCAACGTTGAATAGACATTGTGACTTGCTTCTCTGTATCTGCCTCTTGACAAGACGATAAGACGACGGACGGGGCGCGTCCGATCCATTGCTGGACAGACACGCCCCGCATTTCTCAAAAGGCTCAGGCCTTCGCCATCGCCACGAAGCGGCGCAGGTTCTCCTGGCCGATGGCGATACCCGTCAGCACGTCTTCCATGCCTTCGAACTCAATCGACAGGACACCGTCGTACCCCTTCTGGATCAGATTGCGGACGCACTGCGCGACCGGAACATTGCCGTGGCCGATAATGGCACCGCGCAGATAGTTGCCGGCGCGAGACTGGAACCAGCCCCTGCCCGGATTCGGGCCCATGCCGCTCTTGATGTGGAAGTCTTTCGCATGGCAATGGAACGCAAACGGAGCAAGACGGCCGATGGATTCCTCCGGCTTGTCATCCGCGCAGGTGAAGTTGCCCATGTCGATCAGCAGACCGAAATTCTCATGATTGACAGCCGTCACCAGACGTTCCACACGCAGAGCCTCCTGGCTGAAGAAACCATGGTTTTCCATCATGGTTTTGATGCCTTTCGTCGCAGCGTATTCCGTCACGGCGCGGCAACCTTGGGCGATTTTCGGCAACGCGGCGTCAAAGGTCTTCGCACCTTTCCAGTCCGCCGGGAAGCGGCCGCCGGAGCAGTCATGGCGCATACCGGGGGCGCCCAGAATCTCCGCAATATCGACTTCCTTCTTCAACCTCTCGACTTCAGCGTCCAGATCACCATTGGAGCCAGCCAGCAGATCCGCGCCGATCGTGTAGTTCATGATCGGAATGCCGACACGATCCGCTTCGGCCTTCAATTCAGCGGCGAATTCCGGCAGTGTCTTGCCTTCCGGAACGGCAATCGTCGAAAACTCGATGCAGTCAAAGCCCATTTCCTTCGCCTTCGCAATCACGTCGATCTGCTTCATGGCGCCGGAATTGACCAAACGGCTGTAGCTGTACGAACTCACACCAATCATCATCGTCAGGTTCTCCTTTTTTTGGACTTTCCCATGTTTCCATGGCTTTATGAAATCGCCTTCACATGATTTCATGCAAAGGCATGTCAACAAACTCTTTCACGTCGCAACCATCGAGCTGAGCGGATGTTACAATGCCTTGCGACACCCGCAGGCATAGCAGTCCGCCGCCCGTCAGCTGGTGAATTTCAAAATCGCTTGAACGCCCAAACGTCCAAGCCACGCTTGCGTATTTCTCACGCAGCGCCTCCACGTCGTCGCCTTGCGGTTCCACGACATGGTGCGCCACACCGAACTCTTTCTCCGCAGCTGAAATCAGCCGTTCCGCCAACTCATCGCAGCCAACTCGCACACCAAGCTCCTTCAGGCTTGTCACTGGCACGCGGTTCGACTTGACGAACGAGCCGACAACCGTCTTTCCCGGCTGTCGGGAAAGCATCACATGGAGACGGCCCAAATCCGTCTCCGCCAAGATGCAACCATGCAGCATCGCCACACGTCCGTTCAGCGCGAATGCCGTGCCCGAAAGCTTCCGTCCGCCTGAACAGACGCTCGTCCCGTCCTGTAGCCCCACTTCCGGCACGCCAATGCCGCGTAGCACCTCCTGAAGCAACGACAGCACACGGCTTGGATCATGCTCCGCCCGCGGCAGGAAAAAACTATAATTCAAGTTGCCCGCGTCTTGATAAACCGTCCCGCCGCCGCTCAGACGGCGGAGCAAGACCACGCCTTCCTCCAGGCAATGGGCGACGTCGCATTCCGCCCACGGGTTCTGATTCCGGCCGAAAAGAACCGTTTCGCTGTTCCGATAGAGCATCAGAACCGGCTCGGATATCTCCGGCCTGCGAAACACGCTCTCTTCAATCGCGGCGTTCCGCGCCGCGTCCGTCGAACTTGATTCGATTACCTGCATGGTCCTTTGAAGGTTTCATTGTCAATGTCGTCATCCTTTAATATCCAACATGACGGCACGTTTACAAATCCACAATTATAGAAAATTCATTGTAACGACGGCGTCCCCGCCGTCGGATCGGTGTGTCGTCGGCGTCCCCGCCGTCGGATCGGTGTGTCGTCGGCGTCCCCGCCGTCGGATCGGTGTGTCGTCGGCGTCTCCGCCGTCGGACGGTGTGTCGTCGGCGTCCCCGCCAATGAGGTCCCGCGTGTGTCCCGCCTGCGGGGAGGGAGGTCCCGCACTCGCGCCAAAACTTTTCCTGACATTAGACGTTAGTACAACCACGTTAATCAATTTTCAGGAAAACTTTAGGAAGTGCTTTCCGCCCAGATACTTATGCCGATATCTCCGTAAATTCCGTTCTGCCCCGTTTTCCTTAAGATTCTGGAAATAATGGACATGGATGAAAATGACCTTTATGACTTTCTGTGATTCTTTATGATAATATATGATTCTCTATGATAGTGAAAAGAATTTCTTGAATATTCATTCAGACATGCTATAGTCTGTTTTTGTCAATTGATTCGTTTGTTATTCATGAAAAATGGGCTATACTATAAACAGTCGGTGGATTCATGGGCAGAAAAGACATGGCGGCGAAGGCGCTGATGAGGCGCGACGAGGAGTTCGCGGACGCGTTCAACACGCTGTTCCGGCGGGCGGGGTTCTCCGTGGACGCGCGGAGCCTGGTTGAGAGGAACCCGGAGACGGTCGTTCCGGGGGGCTGGCGGCGGAGCGGGTGGATGGCCCGCGCGAACGATATCGTCAACGAGGGGATCGTGCGCCGCCTGGGGAACACCGACTGCGTGCTGATGTGCCTCGAGAACCAGTCGGAGACGGCGCTGGACATGCCGTTGAGGAACCTGCTTTCCGCAGGGGGCCGGTGGGAGGTGTGCAGGGAGAGGCAGGAGGAGGGGAACCTGGCGGGGAAAAGGCTGGAGGACAGCGCGGAGTTCCTTTCGGGGCTCCGCCATGGCGAGCTGCTGCCGCCGGTCGTCGTGATGGCGCTGTATCTAGGAAAGGAGCCGTGGGACGGCCCGATGCGTCTCCAGGACATGGTCGATGTGAGGAACCCGGATCTGCGCGCGTTCATGGCGGACTGCCCGACGAACGTCGTGTCGCTCGTCGATCTGAGGGAGGATGAAGTCTGGGGCATGAGATCGCATCTCCGGCCGATGTCGTGGCTTCTGCGGACGCAGGACGACGACACGGAGATGCTGAGGAGGGCGCGCGAGGACCCGCTGTTCCGCGACGCGCCGTCGGTGCTGTACCGTGCGTTCAATCAATTGACGGGGGCCGGTCTGACGGTCCCAAGACAGAAGGAGCATAACGACATGTGTCTTGCAATCGAGAAGATGAAGGAAAAAGGCCGCCGTGAGGAGCGGATGAAGTCTCTGAAGGCCCTTGAGGAGGAGCGTGAGAAGTCTTCGAAGGCTCTTAACAAGGCTCTTGAAGAAGAGCGTGAGAAGTCTTCAATGGCCCTTGAGGAGGAGCGTGAAAAATCCTCGAAGGCTCTTGATGAAGAGCGTAAGAATGGCATTTGCAATCTGATAGCAACCTGCCGCCGTTTGGGGGCGTCTTTGGAAATGGCTTGCCGGCAGCTGATGGAATGCTACCATCTGACGCAGAGCGAGGCGTCCGCCTATCTGAAAGAGTATTATGTTTGAGATTCTATGCAATGACGCAAGAAGTTTTAAATTCATAATGCATAATTTATCAAAGCAATCTTATGATAAATTGTAATATATTGAATACAAGTATGATATAATATTGTTTTATGAATTAAATAATCATGATAATCATTATAATTGAAATGATTATCATGATTATTTTAATGTCATTCTGCTGTTGGGCGAGAAGACAAGGCTAAGGTGGGAAGGTCGCGTTCTAGCGTGACTGATTGCGCAAAAATGCAATCAGTTCATCTTACGTTCCATGCATAGTGCAACAATTGCTTTTGCCTCTTTTATTCAGCATCATTCTGTTTTTTTGTTGTCAAATTCATATATTGTTTAAAATGATCTGGATTAATATCATCTTGTTTTAGTAGATCTTTAACAAGCTTCTTTACGGTTGTCTTCTGATTTGTCGCAAGCCCAAAATCCAGTAGATCTTTTATGGATTGAACCATAAACGTCTTATCTTTCTGAAATATAGGATTTTCTTTTATCATTTTTGATCTATTAACCATCAATTGACGATATGTTTTATCCAAATCCTTAATATAGTGAGAAGCAATATCATAACGTTTTTCTCGGAATACAATCTCCTTCATCATATTCCATTCTTTTTGAGCGACTGCGGAATTGGCATTCTCTAATTTTTCAAAAATTGAGATTGTCTGTTGTTCCATTTTTCTTGCTTTGTTGAAAAAAACAAGAGTTTCAAAGAGCATGCCGATTTTTATTTCTTTGTCTATTTCTTCTTTCCTTTGTGGATTCTTACTTTGTAGATATTGTTCATCAAATTTATAACGATTAATATTTCCATTTTTGATTGCAGATTCAAGATCAACACATTCTTGATCCAGTTTCTTTCTGCCTTCAGGGTAATTCTCTATTATTTTTTGCAAACTTTTCAGGGCAAATGAACCTCGAACACCAAGAGAAGCACCATAGTCACTTGCAAGGCAATATTTATAATAAGCATCAATTTCTTTAAATGCTTTATCATAATCGCCATCTCTCATATATTGTTCTGCAACTTGAAAAGAGGCTTGTCTTATTGTATTTTCTTCTTTATTATTTGCATATTTCTTATAGATCAGAAATAAAGCAAAGATAATGATAAGTATTAACACAAAACGAATTGTGGTTTTCATCTTTACTCCTTTGATTAATATTACTTTCAGCTTTCAATTTCTGTTTGACAAAATTATTTTTTCCAAAAATCGTTCCTGCCATTCATGAGTGGCCCTTTTTTCACGAATCTCCACGCTATCTCTTGGGATGACCAATGTTTCCATACTGGCATAATGGTGTTCCCGCCAGTTTGCCATCGGACGCAGGATGACAACAAGGAGATGATACGTGCACCGTCCCGCTGTCCCCCGACGCACCGTCGGTGCTGTACCATGCGTTCATTTATTATGTTCGGTATTCAGCAATTTCATCAACTGTTGATATCCTTCTCGGATACTTTTGGCTTCAGCTGTCTCTACGCCGTGCCATGGAAACAGCAGGGTGTCCTGACGGGCATAGTGATGCTGCCGCCATGTCTGAACAGGACGAATAATACCGCCAATAACCACCAGCAGAACGACATACAGACACATCATGTTGAGTGAACGAGACGCTTTGAAATCATGATTTTCCATTGCGCCAAGGCCGTGTATCCTCTCATTGATGGCCCTGCGGCAAAACACGCCATAGCCTATTGGCCAAATCAAACACAGAAACACACATGGCAGCAATTGCCAGAATACCCCCGATACACCGCCAATTCCGGCGACAATCCAGCACATGAGCAGATAGATGATTGCAGGAAGCAGAATCCCCTTGAAAAACAGTGACTTATAGCTATCTTGGGACATGACGAAAAGGAAAGGATGCCGTCCGTTCATTCGTATGACAAGCGTTGCGACGCCGTAACCGATGATTATCAAAAGAATGATGACGCACGCAAATCCCAAGCCTATGACGTCAAATGTCGCCGCTTCCAATTTCCGCTCGATTCTTCTGGCAGATTCATCCCCCTTGAACTCAGGCAAGGTTAAAGCGCCTCCCAGCAAACCACTTATACGAATCATACGAAAATCATCAGTTGATTGGGAAACGTTGTCTCGTCTAGCCTTTAACCAATCAACGACTGCCTGTAGCGCCGCGATATCGTCTTTTGCCTCAAGTTTCTTTGCAGATTGCAGAAAGCGTTCTGCATACTTGACACTGGCTAGCAAATCCAGATAATGACCATGGTTTCCTTCCAGAAACTGCAATAAAAATCTCCGCCATGTACCAAGAAGTTCAAGGGCCTCCTTCTTCTTGCCATCCGCATGAAGTTTTTCGCAATAGAGCGGAATCCTCTTTGAAATTTCTCTCCCGACGCTTATATACGTAAGACGTTCACGCATTTCAAAATCAAGAAGTTGCATGCCGCCGAGCAAGTCACGTCGTGTGACAAGCATGTCGCGGACTTTCTCCTGCAATTCCTTCCCGTATGTCTTGACGGGCCCCATCGTCAAAGCCCTTTTATAGATGACCACCGCCTTTTCAAATGCATTGCAATCTGTTATGGCGTCGCCATTTAGCTCTTTGCCATCAAATGCGGACAAATTACAGGCACTGGTCATCAGCATATACGCCTCAATGAAATCATACAATGGATTGGTTCCATCGATTCGTCTGCCATTGTCCAGAACCGCCATCAGTTTCGACCGTTGTTCTTGCGTGGTTATGCCAGAAGACGCCCATTCCAACGCGCATGTCGCGCAGTATATCTGATCGTCGGTGTTTGATTTGTAAAGCCTTTCCGCCCTTTCGTCCACTATCTTACCGCGTCTTTCTTTATTATAATATAAGTCGAACAGCAACTGTTCATCTGCCGTGAGTTTTCTCGTCTTCACGCCGTCGCTGTAGTCATAGTAATCTTCATTTCCCTGTTCTTCTAATACGAGTTTTTTCACCAAGAAGGGTCTCAAGACAAATGAACTGGCCTTAATCCCCCTGACATCGATGCAAAGCAACACGCCGATGATAAGCAACGGCAGCAGCAGCCATTTTGCGGCGCGGCGGATCCGTGCGTTCCGTGAAAGACGCGCGGCGTTGTTTTTAACCAATTGGCTCGAAATCTCTTCTGGATTTCCAAACCGCTTGAACGCGTTCTTCAATGCCTCCTCTTCCGTTGCGTCTTGACGCTCCTCTTCATAGGCATCTTCAAGATGGTCGAGCAGTTCCAGCTCAACCTCCTGTCGAAGCTCCACGTCGTCAGACAAGGCCTGCGAGCACATTCCCGCGAACGCTTTCATTTCTTCTTGTTTTTCCATAGACATATCCTCCATTGGATGTTTCTTTACAAGAAGAATCATGCCTCTACGGGTTGAAGAAGAAGCGTCAATGCCTTACAGAATTCGCGCGACGCCTCCGTGCGCTCCGCCGCCACTTCGCGGCCCTGTTTCGTCAGAGAATAATAACGGCGCAGCCGGCCGCCGGCCTCCTGTGTGTATGACGTGACCAATTTCTCTGCCACCAGTTTGTGAAGGCACGGATACAGGGAGCCTTCCCGCCATTCGAAGAATCCGTTGCTCCGTTCGTTCACCTGCTTGATCATCTGGTAGCCGTACATGTCGTTCTCCGACAGCAGTTTCAGGATCACGATTTCCACCGACCCGCGAATCAATTCGTTGTTTGTTGACATTTTTTTGCCTCCATTTTTTTGTTTGACTGATCATTTATATATAGGAACTTGAGGTATCATCAATAACAATACATCGTTTTTCATGGTATGCAAGCAATTTTTTGATTTTTTCAGAATTTTTTGATTTTTTTCTGGTCAGTGGCAAAGATGAATAAAAAATCACAATTCACATTCACGTCAACGGCGAGACGCCGTCGTTACACCCAACGGCGAGACGCCGTCGTTACACCCAACGGCGAGACGCCGTTGTTACACCCGACGGTGGGATGCCAACGGCACACCTCCGACGGCGGGACGCCGACGTTACACCCGACGGCGAGATGCCGTCGTTACAACGGGACATCCATCAGATCCAAACAGAGTATGAATCATGTCAAAACAGAAAAAATGACCATTTCAGTTGCCAGAAGGGCCCTTTATACTACATTATAAGGAAATACAACCATGGCCCAAAATCCTTTCATATAATGTCCCTGCACGATTTCTGCGAAAAAACCGAACAATATGTCGTCGATATCATCAATGGACGGCATGTCAACAGCTTTGACACGATGTTCAGGCATTTCCTGTTCGTCCTGTCCAGGCTGTATCGGAATATCACGCAGCTTCGTCTGACATTATATGATAACTCCCTTATCAAACAACATGAACTCGGTTGCACCGTCATCAGCGTCGGCAATTTGACGACCGGCGGAACAGGCAAGACGCCTGTCGTCGAGCTCCTTGCCAAAACGCTTGCCGCGAAAGGACGGCATGTCGCCATTCTCTCGCGCGGCTATCGCAGCAAACCGCTTCCGTTCTTCAAGCGGCTGAAGGCCAAATGGTCGCGCAATCTGGACGAATTTCCGCCGAAGGTCGTGTCGAACAGCAGGGAGGTTTTGCTGGATTCACAGAATGCGGGCGATGAACCGTTCATGCTTGCTTCCAATCTCTTAGAGACGCCGAACCGCCCTGGCGTGGCCGTCGTTGTGGACAAAGACCGCGTCAAAGGCGGCAATTACGCCATCACGCGTCTTCAGGCGGACACGCTGATTCTGGACGACGGTTTCCAATATCTCCGTCTGCGCCCTCTCCACAACATCCTGCTCGTCGATTCCACCAACCCGTTCAACAATCATGAAATGCTGCCGGCTGGCCTGTTGCGGGAGCCCATCAAGAATCTCCGCCGCGCGAACGTCATTTTCATCACGAAATCGGACGGGCATCCTCGACTCCGTCATCTGCACGACTTCCTCCACCGCCACAATCCGTCCGCCGCCATCATCGAATGCAACCACGAGCCAAAGAACCTTCAGCATCTGGACACACGAGACATATTGCCGCTTGACGCTCTCAAAGGGAAAAAAGTCGCCGCTCTCAGCGCCATCGCCGTTCCGGAAAGCTTTCTCAACTATATCCGCCGTTTCGGTGGCGACATTGTCTATAACAAACATTTTGTGGACCATCATCGCTTCAAAGAGGAAGAATTGGAGGATTTCTACAAAAACGCCTTTCAGAAGGGCGCTGAATATCTAGTTACTACGGAGAAGGACGCCGTCCGTATTCCCAAGCTGAAAGATGAAAGCCTCCCTTTCTATTTCCTCAGAATCGAAATAAAAATACTAAAAGGCCAAGAAGATTTCAACAAATGCATCACGCAAATTTGCCTTGAATAACTTCATGTGCTAAAATATATATTTGTACTAAATTGCGTTAATCCTAGTGTTTTCCATTGAACATCGCGCCTGACGGCGAACCACCCCTTTCCAACATAAGGTCATCCTTCCATGCTAAAACGACTGTTAATCCCATGCGTCCTCGCTGGTATGATGCTGATTGTCAACGTCCACGCTCAAAATGCGGAGGAAGCGAAGCTCTCGCCAGATCGTATCGCCACCGCCAATGAGCTGGCGGCCGCCTACTTCCAAAATCATTCCGTTGACACGGCGGACGCGGCGGCCGTCCAAGCCATCCGTGACGCGTTTCTCAAGAAATGCAAGAATCTCCCCCTCGTCCCAAAAGTTCCGGCCGTCAATCTGGACGTCGCCTTGAAGGATAAGGATAAGTTCTTGGAAGAGAGGATGGAACGCGCCATTCCGATTCCTACCGCAGAGGAATTGCAGGCAGAGGCGGAAGCCAAATTCCCGCTCTACAAGCCAGGCGAAAAGGTGAAGGTCACCTACAAAAGCCCCAACAAGGATATCCCGAACATGTACGAAGGATACTATCGCGGGACGGCTGGCCCTTATATCAAAATCAACAGCTTCCCGATTCGCATTCAGGACATGCGTGAAGTCGAAGGCAACGAAGCTGAAATCCTGAAGTTCGATCCGCAGGCCACGGAGGCCAAACGGCGCGAATACATCCGTGACAAAAAGGCGGAGCTCAACGACAAACGCGCGGCGTTCCTCAAAGAACAGCGCGGTGTCTCCACCATCCAGCTCATCGACGACACCGTGGATGCCAATGAAGCGGCCGGCTATACCTACCTGCGCGGCGAATGGATGACGGTGGACCAAGTCCTGCAGCATGCTGTCGCCCGTGCCAAACAGAAGATTCAGAGTGCGGCCAAGGCGAAAGAACAGAAGCAACTCGCCGCACAGCGTGACATTTTGGACGAACAAATCGAATCCATCGCCTTGAACGCGACCATTTTGCCGCAGGGCGAACGCATCAATCCCGCCAGCCTCATCGCCAAACAGGAAGCCGCCCGCAAGGCCCGCGAGGAGGCTCTCGAACAAAAGCGGAAGGCCGCCGAGGAAGCCAAGGCAAAACAACTTGCAGCAGAGGAAAAGGCGCGTCAGGCCGAAAAGGAAAAGGAACTCGCAGAAGCCAAGAAGCTTGCGGACGAACAGGCCGCGCTTGAAGCGGAGAAACGCCAGAAGGACAACGAAAAGCTCAACGTCATGGCTCATGAAATGGCCCGTAATGAAGAGCTGAAAAAAATGCAGATGAAGAGCATCATGCGGCTGGTCATCGCCGTCTGCGTCTTCCTGATCTTCATTATCGTCATCGCCAGCATCATGGTGTGGCACAAGACCCAGAAGAAAGACCCGTTCAAGAAATACTTCGAAGGCAAAGGCCAGCTACAGAAGGACTTCTGGGCTGCCGCATCCGCCGATCCGGACAATTTCAAATATGTCGCCTACATGTTCCCCGACCTGAAGGAAGCGACGGCCGCTCTCGGCAAGCTCTCCTATTTCAACATCGGCCCCGGTGGCGATCTGAAATGCGTAAGAGACCTCCGCTACGGTGCTTATCCGCATCTCGACGGTGCCGTCTGCTTCGTCGGTGGCACGAAATTCACCTACGCTTTGTGGAAAGAGGCCTCCGTGGTCCTGCCTGAACTGCCGAACGCCTCCTATTTCAAAGTCTCCACCGAACCGAAAGTCCTGCTTGAACTGCCCAATCTGGAACAGCTTTCCGAGCAGCAGAACCTCCATATCGAAAGTCTCGGCTTCGAAGATATCGCAGGCGAAAACGGCGAATTCAACCGCGTCTTCAAATACAAGACGGACACGTTGGAAGCCGCGCGCAACTTCCTCGACACCATCGAAGTCACGGAAGCCGGTATCATCATCCATATCGAGACGAAAGAAGGCATCATCGGAAAGGACGAAAACGGCGTCTTCTCCATCGACGCATAATCTACGCAACAGCGTTTTCATTCCCATCCAGACGGCGGATTGCATGTCATGCAACCGCCGTTCTTTTTTTGCTTTTTTATGACCATGCCCACCCTCCTCCTAAATTGAAAAAATTGACAAAAGGCGTAAATTAATTAGTTTGCGATAAAATCATTTCAAGAGAGAAGGGAGGTACCAATGAAAACAAGCACGATACAACAAAACGGACTCGCCAGACTTCGCAGGGAAATCCTCGGGGTCATTTCATCGTCACCTGAAGCAGGCTTCAGGCGGACGGATGTGAGGCGTTGTCTCGGCAACCAGGACGAGGCTTTCTTCAAGGAGGCCTTCAAATCCCTTGTGGCCGACGGCTCCATCGTGAAAAGGAACGGCGGCCGTTTCGTCACACGGGAGGCGCTTTCGCTAGTCCGTGGCTCCATCCGTGTCAACGCCAAGGGCTTCGGATTCGTGACGCCGGAGAACAGTTCGACATCCGGTGATGTTTTCATCCCGCCAAACGGCTTGAACGGCGCTATTTCGGATGATTCCGTTCTCATCGAAATCACCAATCGCGATGATTCGCGCGGGCCGGTTGGCATCGTCCGGAAGATTCTCGAACGCGCCCATGAAGATTTCATCGGTTGTCTACGGCTTGGCGACGAAGGCTTTGAAGTCCGTCCACTTCGCCGCGAACTGCCGTCGCGCATTCCATTGCTTTGGAACAACGATGACGTTGACGCCCGCAAAGGCGCCCGCGAAGGCGATTGGGTGCTAGCCCACTTCATCAGCGGCCGGACGCCACGTTCCCCTTTGCAGGCGGAAATCATCAAACGCATTTCCAAAAGCGGCTCCGTCGTAAGCGATCTTAATGCCATCGTGAAAGAATACGGCCTCCCGAAAAACTACACGACCACGGATGACAAGCGGTTGGAAGACATTGTCCCGCTGGAACTTCCACGGGAGGATTTCACACAGCAGACACTCGTGACCATCGATCCCGTCGATGCGAAGGACTATGACGACGCCCTTTCGTACGAACCCGGCCCGAGGCCGGGCGTCGCGGTCGTCGGCGTCCATATCGCAGATGTCGCCTGCTACGTCACGGCTGATTCGCCGTTGGACAAAAAAGCCCTCGAACGCGGCTTCACATCCTATTTGCCTGGCAGGACGCTTCCAATGCTGCCGCCCATTCTTTCGACGAATCTCTGCAGCCTCCGAGAAGGCGAAAAACGCCTTGCGCACAGCATCCTGCTGACGATTGACGAAGCGACAGGCGAGGTTCTTGAAACACGGCGTGTCCACAGCGTCGTCACTGTGACGCAACGCCTCGACTTCAACGAAGTCGAACGCTTCATCGCAGGGGAGGCGCAACCGCAAATAAAGGAAAATGTATTGAATCTGCTTCAGCATTTGAGCGCCCTTTCGCAGACCATCCGCCGCCGGCGGCAGCGTGAAGAGCAGTTTCTGCCGTTGGAAACGGCGGAACTCCGCGTCCTATGCGGTGGCAGTCCGCTGAAAGTGACGGACATCACGCGTGTTGCGCCAAATCCTGCCCATCAGCTAGTGGAGGAATTCATGCTTCTCGCGAATGTCGCCGTTGCGAACGAAATGCGTTCACGCGGGATTCTCGGACTCTTCCGAACGCATGAAGCTCCCGACGAAAACAATCTGGCGGAATTTGCAGGCCAGTCGGCCATGCTGATTCAACGCAAGAAACGGCTCCAGTTCCGTTCGCGCAGGGCGCTCGTCGGCTTTCTGGAGCAAATCAAAGGGCAGCATTTCTATGACTTGCTCTGCTTCAACTTCCTGCGTTGTCTTCCGCGCGCCACGTACAGCACGGAATGCCAGCCGCATTTCGGGCTTGGAAAAGCGGTTTACTGCCATTTCACAAGCCCGATCCGCCGCTATCCGGATCTGCTGGTCCACCAGCAGCTCATCGCTGCGGACATGGGTACTGCCGGCCATGACGAGACGTACGTCTTCAACGCGGAGACCGCCGTCAACGCGTTGGAACAGAACATTGATCAGGCCTGCTTTGCCGCTTCGGACCGCCTGAAGCTACGCTATCTTGACGACCGCCGTCAGGAGAATCCCGCAGAGCTCCACGAGGCGTTGATCGTCCACGCCATGCCCTCCGGCCTTTCCGTCTATCTGCCCGAATACGGCCTGATGGGAAGCATCGACCGGACTGTCTTCCGCGATGGACAATGGCGATACGACCCGCGGAGCTATTCGCTCGTCAACCAACGAGGCGGTGGGCAGCGCTACCGTTGCGGCGACACGCTGTATGTCCGTGTCCGTTCCATCGATTCCGTCAGAGGAGAGCTGGAGCTCAAGCCATTGCAATAACATTATCATCCGTTGCGGCGCGCCAAGCCGTTCCGCGACATTCGTCATACTATCATTTAATATATAGGAGCAGGTATCGTGTTGAGTTTGATCATTAGTCTTGTTTTCGGTCTTGTCGTTTGTTTTGGCATCGGCGTCAATTGGCCCGGTCATTGGGGCTGGTGCAGCTTCTTTGGCTTTCTTGGTTTCATCCTCTGCTCGTTGCCGCTCAACTTCTGGATCAAGAAGAAATTGGAGACTATTTTCAAGGATGTGCAGGACAAGATCATCGCCTCCCAGACGAAACTGAAACGCGAAGCTCAAATGTACCAAAGCAAAGGAATTGCGGGCAAAGCCACGCAGGAGAAGATCGAAGCCAAGCAAGCCACCAGCATCCATGAGGCCATCGACATGCTGGACGCCGTCAATCCGCTCCGCAAATGGAATTTCCTCGCAGGAAAACAGGCGGACACGCTTCGTGCGCAACTCCTTTACCAGATTAAAGAATACGAAGCGGCGGATCCCTATCTGGAAAAGGCGCTCGTCATGGATCCATTGATTCTCGCCATGAAAATGGTGCGTAAATACAAGAAGGGCGATCTCGTGGAAGTCGAAAAAATGTACAACAAAGGCATTAAACGTTTCAAAGGCGACAAAACAACGCTCATCTACGCCCTCTATTCATGGATTCTCGTGAAAGAAAACAAGCTGGAAGAAGCCGTCGTCGTTTTGGATGAAGGAAAGAAGAAGACAGAGAACGATGTTCTCAAAGCGAACTGGGAGCACGTCGTCAACAACCGTATCAAGCGTTTCAGCAATGCTGGTCTGGGCGACAATTGGTACGTTCTCGCGCTTGAGGAAATCAAGCCCGTGAAGCAGCGCGCGCAACTTCCGTTCGGCGGCTCTCCCAAATACATGCACTAATCTATACGTTGTTTTTCATGGCGACGCTTTATGATGTCGCCCTCCGCACGTCGTTTCATCCATTCAAATATCCTTTCGGGGAAGGTAATAGTCGAGGTGATACATCATGACTGAAGAGAAGGAAAAAAAACTCAAGCTGACTCTTCGCAAACGGGACGGCAAGACAGCCCGCCCCGCCGATGCGAAAAACGAAGAAAACACGTCCGATAAGACCGAAGGTCGCACCACCATCCATCTGATGGTCGATGGCAGCAAGCCGGTGTTTCCCGGCCTCATGTTCCCGCTTCCGTTCGCGTCCGGCCTCCAGGCGGATACGTTGCGTGAGGCAAATGCGACGGATCACATTCTCGGATTCGTTTACACACTTCGTGAAGTGGAAAACGACAAAAATGCCGAAAAATCCGATGACGATGACAAGGAACATGACGTGAAGCGCATCAAACGCAAGGAGCTCGCACCCGTCGGCACGACGGCTCGTATCATGCGTTTTGAAGAGCTTCCGGACGGCAACGCCCACGGCCTCTTCCAAGGCCTGAAACGCTTCAGGCTTCTGTCCGTTCACGTCGAAAACGGCAAGCTCATGGGCGACATCGAATATCTTGAGGAGGAGCCTGTTCCAGAAGACAAGCAGAAACCGCTGTTTCTGGCCATGCAGTCCGCAATGCGCACGATTTTAAAGCTTAATCCGTCCTACGCGGAAGAGCTCCAGTCGCTCGTCGAACGCGCAGACCAGAAGGAGCTTTCCAAGCTGGCGGATTTCACGATCGTGCTCACGTCCGCCACCACGATTGAATTGCAGATTGCGTTGGAGGAACTCGATGTCCGCGAACGCGTCAAGGATGTTCTCGCCATTCTCAAAAAGGAAATCATCGCCCTCAAGGCGAAGGAGGACATTTCCCGCGAAGTCGATGGACGCCTCTCCAAACAGCAACATGAATTCGTCCTCCGCGAACAGATGCGCTACATCAAGGAGCAGCTCGGTATCGGCCACAACAGCAAGTCGGATGAAGACCACTACCAAACGCGACTGGATGATATTCGCAAATTCATTCCAGATGAAGTCGCCGAAAAAATCCAGGACGAGATCGACAAGCTCAATCTCGTGACGCCGCAGTCCCCTGAATACACCGTCTCACGCAACTATCTGGATTGGCTCACAGGCCTTCCGTGGAACAAGCTGACCAATGACCGCCTTGATGTCAAGATCGCACGACGCATTCTCGACCGTGACCACTACGGCCTCGAAGACGTCAAAAAGCGCATTCTGGAATTCATCGGCGTCTCCAAGCTGAAAGGCGAAATCGACGGCTCCATCATCTGCCTCATCGGCCCGCCCGGAGTCGGCAAGACCTCCCTCGGCCACAGCATCGCGGAAGCCGTCGGACGAAAATTCTTCCGTTTCTCCCTCGGCGGCATGCGTGACGAGGCGGAAATCAAAGGCCATCGCCGCACTTATATCGGCGCCCTGCCCGGAAAGGTCATCGAAGCCGTCAAGATCTGCGGCAGCCGCAATCCCGTCATCATGCTGGACGAAATCGACAAGCTCGGCCAGTCCTATCAGGGAGATCCTGCGTCTGCTCTGTTGGAAGTCCTTGATCCCGAACAGAATATCAATTTCAGAGATCATTATCTGGACATTCCCTTCGATCTCTCGAAGGTCATGTTCATCGCGACCGCCAACACCGCCGATTCCATTCCTTCCCCCCTGTTGGACCGTATGGAACTCATCACGCTCTCTGGCTACATCACCGACGAAAAGCTTGAAATCGCGAAACGACATCTCGTCCCCAAGCTTCTCCCGAAGCACGGCCTGAAAAAAAGCAACATTTCCTTCACGTCTCCAGCCATCCGTGAAATCGCGAACAGCTACGCCCGCGAAGCCGGCGTCCGCGCGTTAGAGAAATCCATCAAGACGATCATGCGCAAGGCGGCCATGGACATTGCGGAAGGAGTTCAGCCAGAGGATGAAAAGGTCGTCATCAAGCCTGACAATCTTGAAAAATATCTTGGTAAGCCGCGCTTTACGGACGACGAGCTCATGAAGCAACCGGAAGTCGGCGTTGCCATGGGCCTCGCATGGACGGCGCTCGGCGGCGCGACGCTCTACATTGAATCCGTCGCCGTGCCTGGAAAGGGCGAACTGCAATTGACCGGACAGCTTGGCGATGTCATGAAGGAGTCCATCCGCATTGCGCGAACCGTTTTGGAGGCCAACGCAAAAGCGTTCAAGATTCCGGATAAGTTCTTCAAGAAGAACGATATCCACGTCCATGTCCCGGCAGGTGCCACGCCGAAGGATGGCCCGTCCGCAGGCATCACGATGGCTGTCTCCATGCTGTCGCTCGCCACGAGCCGCACGCTTCCACGCAACTGGGCCATGACGGGTGAACTCACCCTCAAAGGCCGTGTGTTGCCCGTCGGCGGCATCAAAGAGAAGACCATCGCCGCAAAACGCGCAGGCGTGCACGACATCATCATGCCGAAGGCCAACGAAAAGGACTTTGCCGAAATTCCGGACCGCGTCCGCAAAGATCTGACCGTCCATTACGTCGAGCAGATCGACGAAGTCTTCGCTCTGCTGTTTCGATAAGATTATTTCAAGCCTCCCCCTCCGGGGGAGGTACCACGAAGCGGCGGAGAGGGCAAAAAGTGCTTATACAAAAAAAGAACCGAAGCCAAATGGCGCTTCGGTCCTTTTCACAAGTCAATGACTTTAGTCGCTTAACTTACTTTTTGCAGCCTTTTTTGCAGCAGGCTTTCGCGGCGGGTTTGGCAGCCGGCTTCGCAGCGGCTTTCTTCGCGGGTTCGGCTTTGGCCTGGACCTTGACGGCCTTGTAGGTGGTGTTGTAGGCTTCTTCGCTCACGAATTTCGGAAGTTTGCGGCCATCAGGAGCTTCACCAACAATCCCGAAATGACCATTTTCATACTTCACCTTGTACTTCACTTCCGCTTCGATTTTCGTGCGAGACTTGACATCGTAAAATTCGGCCTTCATCGTGAGATACTCCTTTTTCCCGGGGATTGGCACCGCGTTTCACCGGGATACACTCGTATCCGAATAGGTGAAACTTTTGTAACCCGTTATAAAATACTACGCCTACCATCACTTTTACAAGTCATAAAATCATTATTTTTTCATTTTTTTAATAAAAAATACGTTTTTTTTACATTTTTTGCCTACAAAAGCTTTTTTTCATACTTTTCAGCCTCTTTGAAAGCCATTTTTGCCTTGAAAGATTATATTATTGTATAGTTCCGTTTATGACGGCCAACCATCTCCTTCAGCTACTTGAATGAAAAACTTTCCCCATATCCTACCAATTCTGATTGCCGTTTGCTTCTTCAACGGATGCATTGCCTCCCGGCAGGGCGGATCCAATGCCGTGCTTGCGCCATTGAAGCCTAACACGCCTGCGAAACATGTTGTCGCATGGCCCGCCATTCCCGTCGTCCGCCTGTCGGACGGTCAGCCGGATACGCTTCGTGACAAATTCGCTGATGCGGAGCCTGCCGTGCGAGCCTTCCTGCAAGACTGCATGTCAGACTACGACGCATGCCAGAAGGCGCTCAGTCAAAACGCAAAGACCGACAGGCCTGATTTCACCAGGCATCTTTCCAAACTCATGAAGGCCACTCTGATTCCGACGCTGTCGCCTCAGAACAAGAAGAATCTGGACGAGCTCCTCCTCATGCACAACTTGTGCTGCCAGATGAACGACGTCTTCTTCCTGCTTGCGAAGCCGCATGAATCAACAACAGCCTTGCAAAACGCCATAAAAGCCGCGACAAGCCTCAGAAATTTTCAGGCGACCAACCCACAAATGGTCATCCCACCCATCATGCAACAGGCGAAAGACGCCGGAGACGTGCTCGGCGCTGAATGGCTGGTGCTTTTCGAAAACGTGACGCCACTCTCCCCCGTACCCGACGAATGGACGGTCGCTGTCGAAGAAACAGAGAAAACAATCCCCTGCCGTTATGGCCGTCTTTACCCATCGGAAGATAAACCGATGACTCTGTCCGTCCAGACGGAAATTCCGCATGACGGTAAAACGACCGTCTATCTCGTCGGGCAAGGCCTTCCTGAAGGCTTCACCTTCACATTGGACGGCGCTCCCCTCACGCTGGACGCGGGGACCGTCTCCGCCCGTATCGCCATTCCCCCGCAAATCATTACTGGCAAGCCGCAGACGCTTGCCATCACATGGAAAAACAACTTGCACGACAATAAACGCATCTTCAGGCAGTTCTGGTTTGTCATGAAGAATTGATCCTGTATGGAGCTGTGAATATGGAAGACCAAGCGAAAACAACACAAGAAGAACTCGACACCCTAAAAGCACTCGGCGCATTGAAAGATAGGCTGATGGCCATGAACCCTGTCGATGCTGCCGAAGAACTAGCCAAGCTCCAAGATAAAGACCAGCTCATCCTTGTCTTCCGACTATTGCACAAAGACCAAGCCGCCAATATTTTCACCTATCTCGATAAAGATTTGCATCGCTACATTATCGAAGGCATCTCCAACACGGAGCGAAACGAAGTCTTCAAACGCCTCGCATTCGACGATGCCGTTGACTTCCTCGAAGAACTTCCGGCCAACATGGTCAACATGGTTCTCAGCGACACGCCGCCGGAAAAACGCGCCCTCATCAACAAGGCACTCGAATACAAGGAGAACTCCGCCGGCAGCATCATGACCGTCGAATACGTCTCCCTGCTTGAGACCATGACCGTCCGTGAAGCCCTCGCGCACATCCGTAAAAGCGGCATTGACAAGGAGACCATCTATAACTGCTTCGTCACCGGCCCGGGCAGGAAACTCGTCGGCGTCGTCTCCCTCCGCAGGCTCATTCTCGCATCGGAAGACGAGACCGTACAGTCCATCATGACCACCAAAATCGTCCATGCATACACATATGACGACCAGGAAGAGGTCGCGCACAAGTTCCAGGACTACGACTTGAACGCCATGCCGGTGGTCGATAACGAAGAGCGCATCGTTGGCATCATCACCATCGACGATATCGTCGACGTCATCGAAGCTGAGAACACCGAAGACTTCGAAAAGATGGCCGCCCTGAAGCCGTCTGAAGACGAATATCTGAAGACGAGCATTTTCCGCCTTGCGCGAAACAGAATCGTCTGGCTGCTCGTCCTGATGATCTCCGCGACGTTTACTGGCGCCATCATCGGCCGTTGCCAAAATCTGATCAATCAGGCGGCGATTCTCGCCGCCTTTATTCCCATGCTGATGGACACAGGCGGCAACTGCGGCTCGCAGGCTAGCACGCTGGTCATCCGAGGCATGGCCGTCGGCGAAATCGAACTCAGCAACTGGTTCAGTGTTCTCTGGCGTGAATTCCGCGTGGGCATTCTCGTGGCCATAGCCTTGACAACTGTCAATTTCATCCGCATGCGCTATTTCAGCGCCGTCAAATACGCGGATGCGGCACAGGAAGGCAAGGTCGAACTAATTGTCACCATCTCGCTGTTCTGCACCATCATCTGCGCGAAACTGATCGGCTGCACACTCCCCATGGCCGCGAAACGACTCCATGCGGATCCCGCCCTCATGGCCTCCCCCATGCTGACAACCATCGTTGATGCGCTCTCATTGACCATCTACTTCGCCATCGCGGGTGCCTTGATCACATTCGCGCCCGCCGCTTAATTCCGTCCGGCCTTCAATTGGCGGACAAAGTCCGCCACATACAGGTCAAGATAATTGTCGGCGATGGCGCAAGCATGCGGCAGACGCCACAGATTGCGGACATGCATCAACGGAGATGAAATCGGAAGCGGTTCTTCTGGAAAGACATCCAGAAATGCGCCAGCCAGATGACCGCTTTCAAGAGCATCCGTCAACGCATCCGCCACGATGGCGTTGCCACGGCCGATGTTCGTGACTGTCGCGCCTTGCTTCAGCAACGCCAGACGGCGGGCATCAATGATGCCCGTCGTACCGGTCGTTCCTGGAAGAGCAAGTATAAGATGATCTGTTTCAGGCAGATAGTCATCCATCTGCTTTGTATCAAGACACAAGTCGTTTTTTTTGAACCAACTGGGCCGTTCCGCATCGCGGTGTCGGCTGACACCGAGGATCCGCATTCCAAACGGTTTCAGCATCTTGCCAATCCAGCGGCCGATATGCCCGAAGCCCAATACCATGGCGGTGGTGCCACGCAAAACGCGCATGCGCGGCGCCAATTCGCGGCGTGGCCACGGCTTCGTCACATATTCCGTCATCGCGGGCAGAATGCCGCGCTCCATGCTCAGAAGCATGCCGACGACGCTTTCCGCGATGATTTCCCCATGGAACTGCCCGTTCATCATCCACAGGCCGGACGGCGGTTCCACCGTGAAATAATCCTTTCCTGCGGCAGGCGTCGAAAGGATTTTCAACCGTTTCGCGCCAGCGAACCATTCCTGCTGGAAGGTCCATGTCAACACGGCATCCGTATCATGAAGGTTTCCAACAAACTCCTCCGCCGAACCGCAAATGCGGACTTCCGTTTTCGGCAGAAGCTTCTTCAACAACGCCGCCTGCCTCTCCGTGAAATGCCATGCGGGAACCAAATCATGGACAAGATAGGTCGATATCTTCTTAATTCTCGAAAGCAATTGACGTTTGGCCTCTTCCATTGTATATTCACCTTGTAGCGTTTTTATCGTTGTTTTTCCAAGACAGGACACCATGGACACTCTATCCGTTTCCGCAACAAAAGAACTGGTCGAGACCAGCCACGTCCAATATCACGCCTTGCTGAAGAAAATGGCTCCAAGCCGTTTCCATTCATGGGATTGGGCCAGCGACGAGTTCACGGAGGGGGCTGAATGGATTCGCAACCACCCTCATGAAATCCACACCGGCATCTATCTCTCCGATACACCCAACAAGGAGGTATGGAGAATCACGATTCCCGACAACCACGGCGGCGGCGAAGTCGTCTTCAAATTTTATACGGAACCGACCACTTCATGGTTCAGCATTGGAAAACGCTCCATCGCCGTCAATGAAGCCCTCAACTACGCTACTTTGGAAGGTCTGGGCATCCCTGTTGCCAAACCGCTCGCCTGTGGAGAGGTCCGGTCGTTCGGAAGGCTCAAATCTTCCTATATCGTCACACGCTTCATCAACAACTCCATAGACGGTTCCGCTTTGATGCCAACGGGTTATCTAACGGAGAATATGGTGCTGAAAATGGCCTTCTGCCGAAAAGCCCTCGAAATCATCGCCCGCGCCCATGTTTGCGGATTTGTCCATTCCGCCTTTCATCCATACAAGATTCTCATGGACAAGGACGATCCCTGCAATTCACAACTCACACTCATCGACATCACGAAAGGCGGCTTTAACAAAACCCTCTCCATGCGGGCTGCCATCGCCATAGACCTTGCCACATTCTTCATCGACCTCCGGCTTGACGCGGTGGACATCGAAGCCCTCTGCGACCATTATCTAAAATTCAACACGACCAGCGGCTTCACCCCCGAATCTCTCTGGGAAGCCATCATCGCTGTTGACTTCCCATCCATCAATGCATAATTCCAAAACCTTATGACAAGGCCGACCACTTCCTGGTGGCCGGCCTTGTCATTGTTTTTATTTCTTCAGCAGATCGTTCAGTTTCTGGTTCGCGGCCTCGCGTTTGGCATCCGCCTCTTTCTGGGCCTCTTCGGATAGCTTCTCCTTGGGCTCCTCAACAGGCTTCGCACCAAGGGATTCCAGCCGTTTCACATCGACCTTCGGCTGTTCGGGCTCCGCCTTCGGCGCAGGCTCCGCCGGCTCGTTCGGACGATGCAACGCGTTCAGAACCGCCTTGCCATCTTCAGAATCGATCAGATACTGCGGGATTTCACCGCCCGCACGGGCACCGGCCGTATCAATGCTCTGCTCACGGGCCTGCTTGACGACTTCCAGGAAGAACTCTTCCAGATTGCGGACAGGATTGCCCAATTCGATGTCGCCTGCATCCTTCACGCCATGCGACAACAGCCACTCGCGCAACTCTTTCTGCGTATCCGGGCTCAACGTCGGGCAGACCATGCGTGTCTTATCCTCTTCGCGAAGGATTTCGCTCAAGGCGCCGTTCGCGCGGACTTTGCCGCCATACAGCACGAGCATGTCGTCGCAGACATCCTGCACATCCGCCAGCAAATGGCTGCAGAGGATGACGGTTTTGCCGCGGCTGGCCAGCAGGCGGATGACATCTTTCACTTCGCGGCAACCAATTGGATCCAGACCGCTCGTCGGTTCGTCCAGAATCACCAGATCAGGATCGTTCACAAGAGCCTGCGCCAAACCGATACGACGCGCCATACCTTTCGAGAATTCACCGACGCGGCGGTTGAAGGCATGCGCCAAACCAACCATGTTCAGCAGCTGTTCACTGCGTTCACGACGCATCTTCGGGCTCAGACCAAACAGCGCACCATAGAAGTCCAATGTCTCCATGGCCGTCAGATAACGGTAAAGATACGTCTCTTCAGGCAGATAACCGATACGGCTCTTGATTTCGACGTTCTGCGGGTCTTCGCCGAAAACCTTCAGGACGCCACGTGTCGGATACAGCAGTCCGAGAATCATTTTCACGGTCGTTGACTTACCAGAGCCGTTCGGACCGAGAAGACCGAATACCTGTCCTTTCTTGACGGTAAAATCAATGCCGTTCACGGCGCGGGCCTTTTCGCGGTTCCAGAAATCTTTGAAGATTTTCGTCAAACCTACGGCTTCTACCACATAGTCGTTTTTCGCTTCACTCATCGGATGATTCTCCGCATCTATCTGAATTCTATTACCTTATTATAATAACACTCAATCTTCCGGCGCCGTCTCCTGCAACATCTCGCCCGAACGGACCAGACGTGCGCTGTTGAAGATGACCATCAGTGAACTCACACTGTGCAGCAACGCCGCGCCGACAGGCGTGACCTGCCCCAACGTCGCCAGATAGACACCGACGACGATGAAGCCCAGACCGACCGCGAAATTCTGTATCGTCAGAACACGCGTACGACGCGCCAGTCCAATCAAGAACGGGATTCGACGCAAGTCGTTGTTCATCAACGCAACAGAAGCACTCTGGACGGCAATGTCACTACCGAAGGCACCCATGGCAATACCGATATCGCCAGCCGCCAAAGCAGGAGCGTCGTTGACACCATCGCCGACGACCGCCACGATCTTGCCGGTCTTCTTCAACTTGCGGACGTATGTTTCCTTCTGCTCAGGCAGGCAGCTCGCCGCCACTTCACTGATGCCGATCTGTGCGGCAACAGCCTTCGCAACACGTTCATTATCACCTGTTACCATGCAGCAACGATCAACGCCAAGTTCCTTTAACTGCGAAATCGCTTCAGCGGTCACAGGACGGATGGCGTCGCTCAGACCGATCCAGCCCCATGCCTTGCCATCACTCGCCACGCAGACCACACTGAGACCTTTGTGTTCCGCTTCGGTCAACGACGCCTCCAACGCGGACAAATCAATGCCTTCGTCCGCAAGCCATGTCTTACGGCCCACCAGGCAACGTTTTCCATCGAATGTTGCGCGGACACCTAGACCAGCCACTTCTTCATATTCCTGTGGCTCGCGCCATTCGACTTTCGCCTCACGGGCCAGCCGTCTCATTGCTTCGGCCGCAGGGTGGTTACTATGATGTTCAGCGCTGGTCGCCAATTCCAGAAGTTCCGCAAGTTCAACACCTTCTGCGGGTTCCAAACGAGCCACCGCCAATTTTCCTTCCGTCAGCGTACCCGTTTTATCGAAAATGATGGCGCCGATACGGGCCGCCTGTTCGATGTAGGAGACATCCTTAATCAGAATACCAAGGCGGGAGGCCGCCGCGATGGCCGCGATGACCGCGGACGGCGTCGCGATAACGAACGCCGCGGGAACGGACATGACCAATACGGCGATGACGCGGTCGATACGCATCGTAATGAACCACACAAGTCCCGCGATCATCAGAATCGTCGGCGTGTAGTAGCCGACATATTTGTCGATCATTCTCATGATCGGCAACTTGGAACGTTCAGCGTCCGCAATCAGATTACGGACTTTACCCAACGTCGTATCCGAACCGATGCGCGTCACGCGGAATTCGACCAAACCCGTCAAATTCTGCGTACCCGCATAAACTTCGTCGCCAACTGCTTTGTCCGCCGGCAACGATTCACCGGTGATCGACGCCTGGTTGACCGTACTCGTACCGACCGTCACCACACCATCCGCAGGGAAGTTTTCGCCCGGACGAACGCGGCAGACATCGCCAGCCTTCAAATCCGTGAAAGCGTCAACTTCTTCTTCGACGCCATCGACGATACGTCGCGCAAGACGCGGCGTCAACCGCACGACGGCTTCGATGGCCGCTTCAGCACCGATAGCCGTACGTTTTTCAATCGTGATGGTAATCAGCATGAAAAACGCGACGGCGCCAGCCGTCTGATAATCTTTACTCGCAAACGCGGCCACCAACGCCAAAGCCACCAGTTCGTTCATGTGGACTTTGCCTTTGATCAAGTCGCGGATCGCCTCGAAGAAAATCGGCATGCTCAAAATCAGCGCGCCGATCAGCGCGCTGAAATCACGAGCTGTTTCGTCGATCGCATTGCTGAAGAACACACGCGACAAATAGCAGTTCAAGACAAGTATCCCGCCGAACAACGCTATGCCCAGACGGAACATCTCCGGCTTCCCGACTTTACTGTCGGTCGCCTTGCGCGCAACTGGCGCCGCTTCCATTGTTTGTTGATTTTCTGACATGCTCTATATCTCTGGTTGTTAGCTATTTAACAAAAGTCCCGCTTGTCACTGCTGGCCTTGCGGCTCGGTCGTTTCAGTCGTGGATTTGCTCTTTTCGGGAACTTGGCCAATCTGCAGGCGGACTTCCTGCCCTTGACCAGCCTTCTCATGCACGACATATTTGTTGTCAACACGGGCGAGAACGGCACGAAGCGCATCCGTGTACAACACCGTCAGCATCGTCTCGGGCTGCTTCTTGTATTCCTCTAAGACCGTCTTGAAATACGCGCTGTCCGCACGAACGGATTCCACGACGTTGCGTTTGTACGCCATTGCATCGTTACGGATCTTCGCCGCCATGCCTTCCGCGTTTGAAAGAAGCGTCGCCGCGTCCAGACGTGCCTTCTGGATTTCTGCGTTGCCCATTTCAGACGCCTCGAACACGCCGTCGAACGCCTGCAATGTCGCATACGGCAACTGGAACGTCAGTTTCACACTTTGGACTTCAATGCCCAAATCAACATCCTTCAGATATTTCTCCAGCTGCATCTGGACGGCATCTTCGATATTGATTGTTTCATCGCCAACCGTGCGGATTTTCGTGCGGAGGTCTTCCACCGTCCATGTCGCGCATGTGCTCAACAACGCATTGCCCAACATATTCTGCATGATGCCTTCCGTCCCACGCTTGCGGTTTTTGTTGGCGTTGTCCTGCCCGGGCTGCGTCCGTTCTGCGGCTTTCTTCTTTTCAGCCGCGTTCATGAACGCCTCGGCTTCCTCTTCATCCAAAAACTTCAGATAGTATTTCTGGGGGTCGCGAATGCGGTAGTTCACTTCGCAGGACGCATGGATGATATTCGTGTCTCCAGTCAGCAGATATCCATCCGCGCCAGGGCGCAGAAAACGGTTTGGCGGCTGGCCTTGTTCGGGCTTCACCCATGGCTCGTACAACGCCTCCGTGGAGATCGTGACGGTACGCTGCGCGGGCAGGACCTTCACCCAGTCGATTGGATACGGCCATGCCCAATACCAGCGGCCGCTCGTCAAAACCGCACGCTCTTCATTCTCGATCATCCGCGTCTGCAACGCGCCGAAACGGAACAACATGGCCTCGTTCTGCTCATCCACGCGGAACACGCCGCTCATGAGCAAATACGCCAAAATGACGATGATGACGATGCGCAGGCAAAGGAACATGATGCGCGCCATGCGCATCAACGACTGCATACCCGACCCTTCGTTCTCGTTTTCAGTTTTCACCGGAGCGCCTTCCGCCACCGCGATCAGCGGCAACGCGCGGTCGTCTTCCAGCGGCGACGGCGTCTGCGGCGATTCATTGGTTTGTTTCTTGTCTTCTTCCATATCCTAATCACCTTTCCGTGAAGATGCCCCAATTATTTCGACTGCGCGCCTTCAGTGGCCTTGATGTTCATCGCGCCAGGCTTCAGCAAATGGAAGGGCGGAGTGCTCGTATCCAGAATCAGCGTATCTTTATCGCTCAACGTCTCTTTCAAGGCGTCCAAATTGCGCAGGAACATAGCCAGTTCCGGATTCTCCTTGAACACGGCGTAATGCTTCGCGGCCTCTTCATCGCCTTGGCCGCGGATTTCCTTCGCTTCCGCTTCGGCGACAGCCAGAATTTCCGCCGCCTTGCGTTCCGCGTCAGAACGAATCCGCAGAGCTTCGCTGTTGCCGTTCGCCAACAACGCTTCGGACTTGCTGCGGCGTTCCGCTGTCATACGGTCGAAAACTTTCGTCGTCACGGATTCGGGGAAGCCCAGCTGGCGGAAACCAACGCGCGCCACTTCGATTCCGTATTCTTTCATCGCCTCATTGCCAACGGCTTCAAGCATCTGCTTTTCAATACGTTCCATTTCCAAACCATCGGTCTCATGCGTATTGCGAACGGCAATCAAATCCGAGAAATTGTGCTGCGGCAGAATCGTGTTACGGCTCGTACGAACCAACGAATCCAGTTTCTTCTCCGCTTCGGACGTCGTCTTGAAACGCTTCATGAACAGGCCGGGATCACCGACTTTCCACAGAATATACGTCGAAACGACAATCTGATACTGATCTTTCGTCGTAATCTGCTCAATCTGCCCTTTGGTCAATTCGTAGCACTGCAGGCGTTTATCATGGCGCCACACTTGATCGACGAACGGCCATTTGAAATGGAGGCCCGGCTCATACGTGATGATCTGCCCCGCTTCATCGACTTTCGCTTTACCCAACGTCTTCACGACCGCGTATTCCGTTTCCTTCACTTGGAAGGTCATCATCGCAATCGCAAATATCAACACAACCGCCAACGCCAGCAAGGCCACTGGCCAATGCTGAGACAAGCCGCGTTTTTCTTCTACTGCCTGTACATTTTCGCTCATCGCTTAACTCCTAAATATATGATGTTTGATTATTACCTATTGATAGGATGACGTCGCTCCGTCACTGCTTGTTCGCGTCATCCGGCTTGTCGCCAAGATTCAAATCCAGAAGGCTCGATTTCATCTTCTTCTCCAGATTCAGAATCAGCACTTCCTGCCCGAAGTTCTCCGCCAGCACATACTTGCGGCTCTTGCTTCCGGCTTCTTTCATCATGTCCAGGAAGCTGTACAGCTTGAACACTTCCGGACTGCTGCGGAAACTCTTCAACTGACCCATGAAACGATCCGCTTCAGCCTTCGGAACGTTCGCGCGTTCATGCTTGTACGATTCCGCCTGGTTCCTCAACTGCGCCGCTTTCGCGCGCGCCGTCGGCTCCTGGCGGACGGCATCCGCCTGTGCGAGAAGCTTCAACTCGTTGTATGCCTCATGGGCGGACACGACATTGTCGAACAACGGACCAACAGGGGTTGGCGGATGCAAACCGGCCAAACTAACAAAGAGAATCTCCACGCCCAATTCGACGTCATCGACGGCCACCTGAATGCGCTCTTTCAGGACGGATGTCGCATCGGCGCGTTTCGGCCCGAGAACATCCATCATATCGACGCTGGAAAGATACAGCAGCAATTCGCGTGTCGCGAGATTCCGCAACATCGCCAATGAATCGTCATGGCGATAGGAGAAATCATACAAGTTCTTCACTTTGAAATACATCGGGATATGGGCGGTCAACAGGCCAAGGCTTAGGGAAGAATCCTTTTCCGCCGCGGCGCCATCGCCGCCAATCCTCTCCGCATGCCGTGCGACGATGTAGTTGTTCTCGCCGCCACTGTCGCCATGGCCGACACTCCACAAAATTACACGTTCGTCATGATGCTCCTTCTTTTTCTTCTTGGGGGCGCCATGGCTGTGGCCGTGACCATCGTCCTCTTCCTCTTCTTCCTCTTCTTCATGTTCCTCATGGGCTTCGCCCAATTGTATTTCCTGAACTTCCTCCACGGGGAAGCGTTTGATCTGCGCAAGCGGCCACGGATATTTGAAATAAAGGCCGGGCTTCAACGGCGTCTTGTCCTCAACACGACCAAATTTTTCATGGATGCCCTGCTCTTCCGAGCCAATCACCACGAGGCAGGTCTGCAACCACAGCAAAACGACCATCGCCACCAGCAGCGGGACGACCGTCCGTTCCAAGAAACGGTAGAACCAAACTTCGGACACGCGGAAACCGAACTGGTAGTCCAAACTCGCCGCGACGTTCCGCGCGACACCGCCGGGCTCTGTAAACAACGCCAGAAGACGGCTTTCAATCAACGGACGCTCCTCTTCTCCAGGCATGCGCGGACGGTAGAATTCAATCACAAAACCTAAAATCAATTCAATGGCGAGAATCGTTAAAATCACCAAGGCGGCCTTCGCGATCGTGATATCCGCCGTTTCCGTCGCCTTCCGGAAGTATTCCAAAAATAGCGCGATGGATGAAGCTAAGAACAGCAGGCCGGAGAAGAACAGCCATGCGCTCGCAGGGCGCAGCCAACGGCAGCCAACTTCACGGCTCGCACCGGCAAAATAGCTGCCGACAATCAACGAACCGATCCATGTAATCGCGCAAAGCAACGCCAGCGGCATTGGATTCGGGGCGATCGGAAACGCTTCCATTCCCTTCCATATCCGCCACACAATCAGGCAATACACGCCAAGAAGGATGCCCGAAACAATCGTGAAAATCGGTACGAAGTACTTCATATACTGGATGTTGGCGCGAGTCGCCATACGGACGGCTTCATCCGCGTCGTCAAACAGTTCGTTCGAACCATGCTCCGAACGAAATTCCGCCGCGGCTTCCTCCTCCATCTTCTGGCGGCGGGCGAAAGCGCAACGACCGGCCCCGACAAGACCAAACAACACGACCATCAAACTCGCCGCGCTGCCAATGCCCATCACAGAGCAATTCCCGTTCTTCGCGACCAGGCATCCGATCACAAACATGATCAGACCTGTCACGGATATCGCGAAACATAAGTTACGCGGACGTGTACTCAATGCATTCATTTTCTGAAATACCTCGTTCTTAATTGTCCAGCTTTTCCAAACACCCCCCGAAAGCCATCCAGCCTTCTTTTCTCCTCCGCGTTTATCAAATCTTAATATTAAACATATCGCATGACTGCGTTTTGTCAATGCGCCAACACAATTATCTTTACATTATGTAATTAAAAACAGCGGAAATCCTGTCTTCAAACACTTTTTTCATTCCTTCGACCACAATGTCTCCTTCAGATCCCAATCGTCAACGGAACGGAAAACCACCGTCTCCACCTTCAACATCGTGAATTCACCGCTCCGTATCTGGAACAGCTTGCGCACACCGTCCAGTTCCGTCTGGAAACTGCTTTCCCTACGTCCACGCGATTCGAATTCAAGACGATACGCTGTCTCGTCGCCTTCCAGCCGACGAAGCGGCGGCACCGACGGCAAACCTTCCTGAGGCGTTTCGTCGTCGTCGCAAACCACGCCCCGACGCACGGCACGACGACTCGCCCCCTTCGCGACTTTCCGCCGCGATGGCAAGTCCGGCACCGCCGGATACGGGAAGTCCGTGACGCCAAGAAGGTTACGAATACCTTCCTCGCATTCCCAGACTTTGACCAACTCCGCCTCTCGTTGGCGAAGCAGATCAATGACAGTTGTTTCCTCTGGTGAAATCACAAATGGCCTGCCTCATTAGGCGCCTTCATTCCAACTCATTCATTTTCATCCTTTTTCACATCGTCTTCCGCCGCAGGTTCAGCGGACGGCGCGGCCGCCTTCGGGGCGGCGGGCTTCTTGTTGGAAGACGCTGAAGCGGCAGGTTTTGCGTTGAAACCGGCAACGGGCAACGGCGGTTCGGGGAATACGAACACGCCCTGTTCACCAATGACCGTCTCAACCTGCTGTTCCAATTCCGCGATCTTTCGATAGGCGGCCTCGCGTTCGGCCAGCAGCCCATCGACTTTCACACGCGCATCGTACGCCGCTTTGATCGTTTCGGCATCAGCGCGCATCACAATTTCCACAAAGCTCAAAGGAGCCGTGCTGATTGGATTTTTCGCCATGTTTTTTCTCCTGGTTCGTTTTGTCCTGATGATATGTCAATTTGTTGTTATATTTCAAATTCTTCCGGGTGGTTTATTCGGAAAGCTTTCCGAAGAGGCGTTTCAGCAAACCGCCACCCTTTTCATTTTCTCTCGTAGCTTCAACACCTTCTGCTTCAGCATCTTCCGTGATCTCTTCCACTTTTTCGGACCGCGAAGGCATCTCTTCGGGGGGGCGTTCCGCCAACGCCTTTGCTGCACAATCCCGCACACGCGGATCCCTGTCATCGCACAATCCTTCGATCAACGTTCTGCTCGCCTCCGTATTCCGTGTCAGCGCCATGCGGACCAATGGCGACACGTCATGGCTCAGCTCGGTCATCATGCGCAACGGCAAACTGTGCGCCGCCGCCGCCAACGCACGGACACTCGGCAATGCGTTTAGCGAAAGACGCACCGCGCTTTCCGCCGACATGCCTGTGCAATCCGTCTCCTGATAGACCAACCCGTACAGCGCCGAATCCCCTCCGTGCTCCAACACAAATTCCAAATCGTCTCCGCACAAGCCATCGCGGCATGCGAATGACATCATAAGACTCTCGTCTTCTTCCAAAAGTTCCTCAAGCAACGAAAGCGGCACAGCCGGATTGCCAGCCAACGCCAAATCCGTCTCATGGTCATGGAGCGACAGCAGTTTTTCCGCCGCTTCCGAAGACAGCTTCCCGTTGGCGGCCAAACGGCGCCGAACAGATGTGCTTTCATCTTCCGCGAGAACGAGTTGCACAATCGAAGGAACCGCCTCCGAACCAGCGATTTTCAAACGGACACGTTCATCGCCCTTCTGCGCGAAACCGACCATTTCATCCGCCGTCAACCGCTTGCGGCCAACGGCTTCGTTCTGAACTTCCGGATCCGAACTGAAGATCAGCGATTCCAGTACATTGTCCGGCAACTGCCCGCGCAACAACAAGATACGCTGTGAAAGACTTTCATCCGAATCAGCGCACTCCAACAGGCAAGACGGATCAATACGCGGATTCAGCAACGCTTTGGCCTGCACCGTCACATCCATATCGTCGCACAGCGCCTTCTGGATTTCCACGTCCAGATGCGGCAGTTTCAGCAAAGCGGCACGTACAAACGGCACGTCGTCTATGCTCAACTTCGCCTGAATGCGCGGCGTAATCGCGTGGTTTTCCGCAAGAACCGCACGGACAGTCGCATTTTCATCGTCGCTCAGAATCAACGCCGACTGCGGGCTGATCCATTTGCTTCGCGCGACGGCCTTTCGTACTTCCGGATTTTCATGCTTTGCAAGTTGTTGCAGCAACGGTTTCGGCGTACGCGGATGGTCCGCCAGCTGCGACAAAATCAACACGCTCTGCGTCTTCTCGCCGAGCTCCTCCAGAATCTTGCTCGGCGTCTCCGCATAGCCTGCCAGAAAATACAGCACTTCGAACGTATCATGATGCGCGAACAGCTCACGGAGCAACTGGACAGGTATGCCGCCGTTTTTCCAGGCGCGCAATGCCTCCTCAGGCCCGCTTTGTATCTGCTCAAGCAGCGTCTTGATGTTCAATTCAACTTCACTCATCGAATCAGTCTTGCCATGTATTTTTGTTTTTACCACTTTTTACACAAAAAAGGGCAAATTTATAATATAATCCGTCCCGAAGTTTTCCAAAAGGACGCTATATTATTATTTTTGCCTGCTTTGTCTTTTTCGGATACTGTCACCATGTCGTTTTTCCAGCTCATCCAACGTGAAATCATGAATATGCTCAAGCTTCTCGGCCTGGGCCCTTCCCGTTGGTTCCATGATGACGACGAGCCGGAAGAATTATCGGAAGAAGAGGAAACGATGCAGGAGGAGGAAGCGAAGGAAACGCCTGAACAAGCCGAACCCGTTCAAAACCAAGGTATTCCACAACAAGACAAGCAACAGGATGCAGAAGAGCGTCAATCCCATCAGTCCGAGCTTCTCAAACGGCTGCAGGAACGCTTCGCCGCCAAGCAGAACGCACGCGAAGAACGGCAGATGAAGCTGTTGCGCGAAAAGGAATTGGCCGAACGGCAACTCAATCCGTTGAAGGCGGACGACACCCCCGCCAACGCGGAGCAGCTCGAATTCAATTTTGAAGCGGAATCACATCCCCAAGAGGAGGCGAAACCTGCCCAGACGACTTCGCCGTCCGCCCTGCCGCACCCCGTACTCACGCAGCCTTACCAGTTGCCGCCCATTGACTTGCTACTGACGCAGAATTCAATCGCAGAAGCGGATGTCGATGAAATGAATGACGCCGCGAAGAAAATCCAGAACACGCTGGATGCATTCTTCATCGACGCGGATGTCACAGGCTTCCAACGCGGCCCGCGTATCACGCTATATAAAATCACCGTCGCAAGAGGCGTCAAAGTCGAAGCCGTCGCGCATATCGCCAACGACCTCGCCATGGCTCTCTCCGCCACCTCCTTGCGCATTCTCGCGCCTATGCCCGGCCATGACTACGTCGGCATCGAAGTCCCCAACCAGAAGTCAGATATTGTACGTTGCGGCGCGGCCATTGATTCGGAGACATTCCGCTCGCACAAAGGACAGATTCCCATCGTGCTCGGACGCAATGTCGAAGGAAAAGACATCATCATCGATCTGGCCCGGACGCCGCATCTTCTCGTCGCAGGCGCCACGGGATCTGGTAAATCCGTCTGCCTGAACAACATCTTGATTTCGTTGCTCTATCGCTTCCCGCCAGAAGACTTGCGATTGATTCTAGTCGATCCCAAAATCGTGGAAATGTCTGTTTATAATAAACTTCCGCATCTTGTCGTTCCAGTTATCACGGATGTCGAACTGGTTGTCATGGCCCTTCGCTGGGTCATATATGAAATGGAACGCCGCTACGCCATTCTCGCGAAGGTCGGCGTCCGCAATCTGGAATCGTTCAACAACCGCCCGCCGTCCACCGAGCCCGTCTATGACGACGAACACAACGAAATCCCGCGGAAGCTTCCGTTCATTATCGTCGTCATCGACGAAATGGCGGACATCATGCTCACGGCGCGGCAGGACGTCGAAACCTGCCTGGCCCGTATCGCACAGCTCTCCCGCGCCGTCGGCATCCACTGCATCATCGCCACGCAACGGCCTTCCGTCAACGTCATCACGGGTGTCATCAAAGCCAATTTCCCAACACGAATCGCCTTCCAAGTCGCGTCGCAAATCGATTCCCGCACTATCATCGACGGAAAAGGCGCGGAATCTCTTCTAGGCCGCGGCGACATGCTCTACAAGGCATCGGATGGCCTTCGTATGCAACGACTTCAAGGCGCGATGATTACGGACGCGGAAATCGAACACATTGTCGATTTCTGCGCCGCACAGGGCAACGCGGAACTGAATTTCGACGTCATTAAATCCGTCGCCGCCAAGCCGCAGCCTACGGAAGGCGATGGAATCGGTGAAGGCGGTTTTGACGGTGCGGACGACGACAGCGACGGACAGGAGGCTCTCATCCGCGCCACAGTTGAAATCATCGTCAACGATCGCAAGGCGTCCATCAGCTATATTCAGCGTCGCCTCAAGATTGGTTACAACAAGGCCGCCTCCGTCATTGAAATTCTGGAAAAGCGCAACATCATCGGCCCGCAGATTGGCTCCGCTCCGCGAGAAATACTTATTGATTCGCCAGACGACGCCTTCCCCCCAGACACGCTGTGATGTGACTCTACTGGATCTATTGGATTTTTAAGCTTTTCCAAAATTTCCAGAACTTCCAGAACTTTCAGTTTGCACTACATGTAAACAATCATTGACACATTCGTCTTGCATCTCCAAAACATACCGCAACAAATATCACCATGGACGTTTTGAAGCATTGACCTTCTCACTTTGAAAACTTATGAATTTCTATGACTTATTATGACTTTACAATAATTATTATGATTTCATATGATTTATTATGATTTTTCTTGTAACATACTTATTTTTTAATATTTATAATTGATATTTGATAAAATAGGAAAAAATATAATTTCATTTTTATTGAATGATTAATTTGCTTTTTATTTTTCATGTGATATGGTATTGGAGAAAGAAGAAAAATATTTGTCCGATGCCAATTGTATGATATATTAGTAAGGAAAGAGCCATGAAAAATATGGATGCGGCCTCCAAGCTCTTTACAGGGCTTCCGGAGGTATTTTGTGACCTGGTCGATTTCGCGTTGCGGAAGACCGGATTCAAAGTAGTGCGCGACTCATTGAAGGAACGAAATGCGGAGACCATCGCACGGGGATGGTACAAGAAAGTCAGCAATGACACTGTAGCGGAACTGCAGGTCACCGACGGCAACGTGACGGCGACTCTGCTGGTGGCTCTGGAGAACCAGACCAGCACAAGCGCCATCATGGCGGGGCGGAGCCTCATGGCGACGACCGTCCGATGGGATACTTGGCGGCGTGAGATGAAATACGGTCATCTTAAGCGGAAGGAGTTGCAGACGTCACAGGAAATGCTCGACGGCGTGCTACCGGGCGACCGGATGACACCGGTAATGGTTCTCGTGGTCCATTTCGGACAGGAGCCTTGGACGGGGCTGCCGCGGTTCACGGACACGCTGGACTGCCCTGCTGAACTGAAACCGATGCTGGCGGATTGCCCTTCAAACGTCATTTCGTTCTACAACCTCCCCCCAGAGAAAATCGACGAAATGCCACAAGGTGCCATGCGAGCAGTCACGAAAAGCATCCGCTATGTTGACGACATTGAAAGACTATGCAAAGAACTCAAGACGGATCCTTCGTTCCGCATGTTGCTGGACGAAGGTCCTGACGAGGCACTGGACATCATCACCATCGCGACAGGACTGGACATGCGGGCGTTAAAACAAGAAAAGGAGAAGGACATGGAAAAGGTAGTGTCGAAAATCGAACAGCATTTTTTCAACAAGTGCATTGCTCTTAATAAAGATAAATGGATACAGGAAGGAAGGGTCGAAGGAAAGGCGGAAGGAAGGGTGGAAGGAATTGCGGAAGGAAGGGTCGAAGGAAGGGTCGAAGGAATTGCGGAAGGAAGGGTCGAAGGAATTGCGGAAGGAGAAATCAAAGCGGTGCTGAAATTCATCCGTATTCGGCGTAACCGACAGTTCTCGGAATCGCAGATTCTGAAGGACCTCCAGTCCGACTTCGAACTGGACGAAGCGACTGCAAGGCACTATATGGAAGTCAGATAGCTTGATTGAAAAAGTTTACACGTTGGAGGACAAGGCAATACCAAAGAAGGAGAAGAGCATGGAAAAGGTAGTGTCGAAAATCGAACAGCATTTTTTCAACAAGTGTATTGCTCTTAATAAAGATAAATGGTTACAGGAAGGAAGGGTCGAAGGAATTGCGGAAGGAAGGATCGAAGGAAAGGCGGAAGGAAGGGTCGAAGGAATTGCGGAAGGAGAAATCAAAGCGGTGCTGAAATTCATCCGTATTCGGCGTAATCGGCATTTCTCTGAATCGCAGATTCTGAAAGACCTCCAGTCGGACTTCGAACTGGATGAAGCAACAGCAAGCAAGTACATGGCGACTACAGCAAAAGCTTGAAGTGGCAGAAAACATACTGCTGTCTTCAACTTCAGAGGGAATGGCAGGTGCACTTTCCAGAGCGACCGTTTACGCAAAGCGTAAAAACATTGATACAATCATCGCGCAAGAATCAGCTCTTGACATACAGCGGCAAGTGTCGTCGTAGTCGCACGGATAAGCTCCCTTCCCTATTTCGCAGCAAATTTACTATGCGGTTTGAAGACAACCGTCACCGTCGGATGTTTCTTTGGCTGAGCCTTTTGCGTATTGATAGAATGCAGCATGTCGTTCTCACTATCAGGATCCGCACAATCTAAAACCGTCGAACCGCTGGACCAGTTGATGACGACATTGCCCTCCGAATCCGCCTGAAACACGCCATTGCGGACGTCTGAACCGACAAACACCCAGCCAATCCGCTCCATCGGCTTCTTAGTCCGATTGTCTATAATCCATGATTCAATCGGTTCGCGGAGCTTCTTGCCGTCGTCGTTCGTCCATTCGATGTCGATATCGACGATGTCGCCGCGTCGTCCGAACTTCACAGGCTGCCGTGCGCCATTGTCCGCATGAAGCAGATACAGCAGCGTTTGGATCTGCAATGCACTGCACGATGTTACGAGAAGCGTCTCGTGCAACCGTCCATTCGGCTTCGCGATGACAACCTCCAACGCGCCTTCCTGCAATTCAAAACGCGCGGGGAAGGCCAGTTCGCCCTTTGCCACACGGACGACGATTTCGCCGACCTGCAAATTGCCGTCATCAAGTCGTTTTACGCCAGCGGGAAGCTTGCCAGCCTGTTGCGCAAGACATGCGATGCACACTCCAAACATCAGTATAGCAAGCAAATGCAACTTCCCCATCCTTCGTTCTCCCGCCGTCATTTCTTGTTGATTTTCACAAAGGAACTTTCCGTCCCCTCCAGAAGTCGCTTGATATTTTCGCGATGACGAATGATCACGATAATCGCAAGGAAGAACAACAGAGAAATCGTCACCCACGAAATGTCTTTGAAAATCGTTAGCTTGAACACCAGCGATGAAACCGCCATCATTAAAACAGCCACCATGCTCGCAAACGACACGACACCGCGATAGATGATGTAATAGCTTAACAACCAGAATAATATGCCGACTAGAAACGCAAGTGGAGCCAAACCGCATACAACGCCCAGACTAGTCGCCACGCCTTTGCCGCCGCGGAACATCAGCCATACCGGAAACACATGGCCAAGCACGGCGCCGATGGCTGCAATCAAGCCGCCGTATCCCGCGCCAATCGCCCAGTCACTGGCGATTATATGACCGATGACCATCACGGGAATGAGCCCTTTCAGGAAGTCCAAAATGAAGCAGGCGATACCCCATGGACGGCCCAAAATACGGCGGACATTAGTCGCCCCGATATTTTTACTACCGTGGCGGCGGATGTCCAAGCCGTTGAATTTGCCCATCATATATCCGTTCGGAATACTTCCAATCAGATATGACCAGAACAGGACGCTTAATCCGCTGATGATTGTTTCCATCTTGTTCTCTCTGTTATGCAATGATCGCCGAAAAGCATCTCTTTGAAAGAAACGCCATCGCCGGTGGTCAGTTGATGCCTTTCTTCCTCAAATCATAGCAGTCCATGCAACGGAACACATCAAGACCATAGACGGATGTTCGCTCGTCGCTGATGCCTATCCGCAGACGGCTTCCCGTGCACAGTTCGAAGGATTGCGGATCATTGTCCGCCACCAACACGGCGGGGCCGCGCAACAGCTCCACCGTCAATTGCGAATTGTCCGGAATGATCACATGGCTGTACAAGTCCATCGCGTTGTTGAACGCAACGCCCAAACCGACTTGGAAGTTGCCATGCGTGATGCTTTGGAAATAACCTGTGCTGCCAAACGGTGTCGAAACGACGAGACTGTCCGCAACCACTTGGCTACGAAGCAGTTCGCCATTCGCCCAAATCCGATACCGTATCGCGCTCGCGATCAGTTTTCTGGAAAGGACGATGTCGTTGATCCCCTTCAAGGTATTCCCGTCGTTCGTCGTCGCGACCATTTTCACCAGCTGCGTCTCCGACAATTCGCCGGCGAACAGTTTCTCCAGCGTCGTCATATCCGAATGGCGCGGGCATTTCGGATTCTGCCGCATGTCGCGAATCGGGCATTTCGGCACGCCCGGAAAATCACGCTCCGCGCCCAAAAGCGAGCCGTCGCCGCCATACGAAATCACCAAATCTGGCTCGCTGTCAACGAGTTCCACCGGAAACATCCGCAGAAGCGGACGCAAATCGTCCAGATTCCGTCCGACGATTTTGACTTTATATTTTTTCTTATTGAATTGCAAACCTGCCATTTGGTTGACGCTCCTTGTCCGTCCCGTCCTCTCCCGTCCAATGATCCATTATCTTAAAACATAACCCAAGACTGCCTAAAAGCAATTTTCCACGGGTTGCGCGGCTAGAATCCCGCCTTGAAAAGCGTCTCCATCGTCAAGCCGCCACCGCCGCCATCGCCTTTCAGCTCCAACTGACGCAGCACGAACTTGCCCAGCATGTCCGTTTCCAAATTCACCACATCGCCCGGTTGAAGATCGGACAGATTCGTCTCCGCCCACGTATGCGGGATGATCCGCAGCGTGAAATCCGACCGCGACAGCGACGCAACCGTCAGCGATACGCCGTTGACCGCGACGCTTCCTTTCATAACGACCTGTCCCGCCACGTCCGCCGGCAACGCCACACGCAGTTCATAATCATCTTCAACTCGCCCGATATCAAGCACTTCCGCCCGACAATCGATATGACCGCTCACAAGATGTCCGCCCAAACGGTCTCCAAGCCGTAACGCCCTCTCCAAGTTGACTTTACGACCGACGCTCGTCCCCAGATTGCTTTTGTTCAACGTCTCGCTCAACGCATGGAACGACAGCCCTCCCTTTGCACAGTCTGTTAGCGTCAAACAGACGCCATTCACCGCGATGCTTTCTCCGCGCTCCAACTCCGCAACAGGCAGACCGCAACGCACAAGCAGTTCGGCGGACTTGCCTGTCCGCGTCATGCTCGCCAACGTTCCCGTTGTTTCAACCAATCCCGTAAACATCTATCAATACCTTAATTATCCTTTATTTTTCACAATCCAGATGGCCGACGACCAATAGGTCATCGCCGAATCTCCATGTCCGTAAATCCTTCACCGCAAGGCTTTCCGCCAACGATGACGGATTCTCCCATCCCACGACGGGACGGCTTCCGCGGCCGCCCAAAATCTTCGGCGCGATGAAAAAGTCGATTTCATTGACGATTCCCGCCTTCAGCGCGCATCCCGCCAATTCGCCGCCGCCTTCCATCAACAGCGACATCATTCCGCGGCCGCCAAGTTTTTTTAAAAACGACAGCCATTCACGACGTGCCATCGGCTTCGCCAATTCCACTGGTCCGCCATTGCCGTTCAGTAACTTGCAACCTTCCGGCAACGATGGTTTCGACGTCCACACAATCCGCGCGGGCTGCCGCTTCCAGTCTTTTGGATCCCGCACAACCAACTCCGGATCGTCTTTCCGAACTGTCTCGCCGCCAACCATAATCGCATCGCTGCCGCGCCGCAGTTTCTGGACATATCGTCTTGCACACGAGCCAGTTATCCATTTCGAATCACCGCCCGCCGTCGCTATTTTTCCATCCAGCGTCATGGCCATCTTCAAGCGGACGTATGGCCGTCCCGTCGATATCCACCAGAAGAATGCCGCGTTCAATTCCAAGCATTCCTTTTCACAAATGCCTGAAACGACGTCAATTCCGGCTTCGCGCAAAATGGCGAGGCCACGTCCTGCATGCTTCGGATTGCAGTCCGTGCAGCCGACGACGACACGCCGTATTTTCGCACGTTTGATCGCCTCCGTGCAAGGTGGCGTCCGTCCAAACGTGCAACATGGCTCCAATGTCACATAAAGTGTTGCGCCAGCGGATTTTTCGTCTGCATCCGCCAACGCGTTCGGCTCGGCGTGCGGCAACCCCGCGCCATGGTGGTAGCCACGCCCCACGATGACGCCGTCGCGAACGACGACGGCGCCAACCATTGGATTCGGGCTCGTCAGCCCCCATCCCTTTCGCGCCTCCTTCAGCGCCTCTTTCATGTAGGATTCGTCGTTCGTCATCCACGCCCCTCTTGCGGCACGGCCTTCATGCCGTCCAAAGCGAAATCACACATATCGATGAGTTGCTGGCGTTCAACGCTTTCCATCAGCGTAATCCGCAACGTCGCCGTCTCCAAAAGCGCATACAATTCCTCCGTCGCCATCAGGCAGTCCATCTGCCGCAGTTCGCCGTTGTTGATTCCTTCGCGAACAAGACGTACCAAAACGCGATAGAAACCAATCGTATGCAGGCGGACACGCTTGCTCGTCGGTTCGTCGCTCCGCCTCAAACCAATCAGATATTCGACAACCGTCTGCAAGAGTTTAGGCGACGTGAACATCATGTCGATCAGCCCCATCATGATCAGACGGATTTTTTCCACCGTGTTCAAATCCGGATGCTGCTTCACACCTTCTTCGAAATCAACGCCGAGTTCCTCCACAAGCATTTTCAGCGCCTTGTCGAAAATCTCCCGTTTGTTTTTGAAATATTTATACAGCGTCGTCCTGCCTAGCCCCGTCGCGTCCGCAATCTGTTGATAGGTCACATCGCCATAGCCGCGCTCGGCGATGAGCTTCAGCGACTTTTGCAATATTTCCTTGCTGCGTTTTGTATGATTGATAGACGCTCTCACGATTCAACCCTTTCTCAATAAAGAAAATACAGATCCTGCAACAGACGACAGCGACTGCCGCGCGTTCTTCAACGCTTCTTCCAGCGAACAGACTTTGGACACGCAACCAAAGCATGCGTCAAACACACCGCGCAACACACGAATGTCACCCTCCAAAGCCCCTGAAATCAACACACAGCGAACGCCGTGCGCATGGGCGTATGACGCTACGACGGCAGGAAGTTTCCCGCAGAGCGTCTGCTCATCCGTCCGCCCTTCGCCAGTCACGACGACATCCGCGCCGTCCATGGCGTCCGGAAGGCCGGTCAGCTCCGCCACCAGTTTCGCTCCAGATGTCATCGTCGCGCCGCACAACATCCGCAAACCGAAGCCGAGGCCACCCGCCGCGCCATCGCCTTTTTCGCGGGCATTCGTTTCGCCGCCTGCCAGCAGTTCCGCCCAATGTGAAAGCCCCGCATCCAAATCCGCCACCATTTGCGGCGTTGCACCTTTCTGCGGACCAAAAACTGCCGCCGCTCCACGTTCTCCGCAAAGCGGGTTGGTCACGTCACTTGCGACACGGAAAACACACTCTTTCAGACGTGAGTCTAATTCATCCAGCTCGACACGAACGATTTTCCGCAAATCGCCGCCGCGGCCATCAAGCTCGCGACCGTCCGCCGTCACAGGACGCGCTCCCAACGCGACGGCCATGCCTGCGCCGCCGTCCGTTGTCGCGCTACCGCCGATGCCGACCGTTATCTTTCGGCAACCTGCATCCAATGCCGCCAAAATCAGTTGGCCTGTTCCGTAAGTCGATGTCAGCAAAGGATTTCGTTCATTCTTCGAAAGACGTTCCAATCCGCTGGCCTGCGCCATTTCTACAAACGCCTCGCCGTTGGGCAGCAACGCATAGGCCGCCTCAACAGGACGGCCCAACGGATCGCGGACCAATAGTTTCACACGGCGACCATTGGTCGCCGCAAGTACCGCATCAAGCGTGCCTTCGCCGCCGTCACCCATTGGAAAGCAACGGATTTCCACGTCGCCCAGTTCACGACGCGCCGCCTCCGCCAGTATCGAACAGACATCGATGCCGCTGAGACTGTCCTTGAATGAATCCGGTGCCAAAATGATTTTCATTTTCTTCCTTGATATCAATAGCTTCAGACGATTTCTTACAGTCAATGCGTCAACGCATAGAGAATGATGTTCGTTCCGAATTGTGTATAAAACGTATGGGCGAAGTCACTTATTTCACGGCTGCCGTAATAACGGAAGACGCGCCATTTGCCGCCGGGCTCGTTCGCCCATGACGGCATCGCCTGCTCCTGGCAGTAGATGATGTCCTTTCCACCATCTTCCCGCGCTACTTCGAAACGCTCTCCGCCATACGACGCATTTTCCAGATACGACGACAGGCCTTTCGTCTCTTCCAGAACACGGAAGCGAATCGTCGAATCCCATTGGTCCAGACTGTTTTTCCCCCAGCCCATCGAAACAATCGGTGTCGCCAAAACCGCCACGCGCCCTTTCACACGAAGCACTGCCGTCGCATATGTCCCGTCCGGCCATTTCTCCTTTTCCGTGTAGGATTTCACCGTATCTGGTAGGAGCGACGTGTCCGGCAGGCCTGCGTAGAACGTCCTATATAGCGGATCCGAACGTCTAAGTGTCTGAAACTCATGGTTTGGGAATACAGCCTTGAACGCTTCCTTCAGTTGCGGCGTCGCCTCCCATTCCGCATAGCTGTGGTGCTGCCCAAGCTCAGGCCGTTCGCGCAGAAACGCCGCCGTAATGCCTGCATCGACGTAGATGAATCCTCCACGTTCCAAATAGCCGCGTAGATTTTCCGTCTCCTCCGGCGTAAACGTCCAATCTTCACGATCAGCGAAATTTACATAGACGAATGGAAGCGAAAACAACCGTTCGTCTGCAAAGCTCGTCAACATCACGACATCGTCCGACACGTTCGCCGTCGTCGTCTTGCGGATATGACGCAGCAACGATGGCAGCGCGTTAGGATAGAAGCTACGGAACAGGCCTCCGCCACTGACCAGCTGGCCAACGCGAATTTCGTCGCCTAACGGCGTCTTTTCATCCGCGACCACCACGCCAATTAGCGTGAACAGGCATAAGATGGACAAAAAACACTTCATAAAACATTAGAATCATGTCAGCCTCTAGGAGACTGAATATGAATGGCCAACACTTGCAAACACTATTCAATCAATATAAATATATATTGTATTTGGCAAAATTCCTCTTTTTCATGCCACGACAATGCATTTCATCCAAAATAACTGAAAAATTATCACTAATTTTTTTAAGAATAAACTTGCAATCTATGGGAATTAGGCTATCATATTGATGATTGATTGCTTATTTTGCTTTTTTATAATCAAATAAACGCACCTCAAAGGAGGAACCCCATGAAGGGACTGACAGACAAACAGCAGGAAATCCTTGATTTCATCTCCGACTTCACACGTCAGGAAGGCATGGCGCCGACCATCTACGAAATCAGCACGCATTTTGACATCAAGTCCGCCACCGCCTTCGCCCATGTCCGCTCGCTCCAGAGGAAAGGCTACGTCAACCGTTCCTCCAAAGCCCGCAGCCTTACCCTTCTCAACACGGACCGCCCGAAACATTTCTCCCTCTCCCTCAGTATTCCGATTCTCGGCCGCATCTCCGCTGGCGTCCCGCTCCTCGCAGAAGAGAACATCGAACGGAAAGTCACGTTGGATCCCAGCCTCCTCCCCAAAGGCGTCGGTGGCCATAAGTTATTCGGACTTATGGTCCAAGGCGAATCCATGCGGGATCTCGGCATTCTGGATGGAGACATCGTCATCGCCAAGCAGACCAATGAAGCCTCCATCGGAGACATCGTCATCGCGCTCGTGGACGGCGGTGAAACCACCGTCAAATCCCTTTACATCACGGAAGGTCAGTGGGAACTCCGTCCCGCCAACAAGGAATTCAAGTCTCGTTTCTATCCGTTGGACAAGCTCTCCATCCAAGGCGTCGTCGTCGCCCTCCAGAGAACATATTAAGGGATTTTCAACCATGTAATTTGGCTTGATGCAAAGACGTGCTATTTTTAAACATTGTCTTTCATCCATGTTGTTAAGGATGCGCTTCTACGCGTCCAGTCACGCAGGAGCGTGACCTTCCCATATTCCATAAGCCATAAGCCATAGGCCATAAGCCATTAGCACCGCCGCAGGCGGTAATTATGATAGCACAACTCACAGGCATCGTCGTCGAGGCGAATTTCACTAGTGTCATTCTGGACGTCAACGGCGTCGGATACGACCTTTCTATTCCGCTTTCCACGTTTGACAAGCTTCCGCCGCAAGGCCAGAAAGTCACGTTGAAGACCGTCATGGCCGTCCGGCAGGATGACATCCAACTATTTGCATTCTATACAGATGCGGAGAAAGCGCTCTTCAAGATGCTGACGGCGGAAGTCAGCGGCGTCGGCCCGAAAGTCGCCCTCAGCGTGTTGAGTTCCATGCCCGTCTCGGACTTCGCATCCGCCATCGTATCGGCGGACATCAAACTCCTTTCGAAAATCTCCGGCGTCGGAAAACGCACGGCGGAACGAATGGTCGTCGAACTGAAGGACAAAGTGACACGCATCACCGCCGTCAGCGCATCTGCCGTCACGCCAATGGCTTCCAAAGACGTTCCGCAGGAGGCGCAAGATGCCATTTCCGCTCTCGAAACCCTTGGTTTCAAGAAAGATGCGGCTTCCAAAGTCGTTCTCAAACTCGTCGAAGAAGCTGCTCCGAACGTCCCGTCTGCGGAATCTCTTATCAGAAAGGCGCTCTCTGCCCTCAACTCATAATTTCCACGCATGCCATCCGAACGCTTCATCACATCCGAACTGAACGCCCGCGAAGAGTCCTTCGAGACACCGTTGCGGCCGCAGCGCTTTGAAGACTTCCCCGGCCAGGACCGCGTCAAGGAACGCCTCCAAATTATGACGGAGGCCGCCAAATCCCGCAATGAACCATTGGCACACATCCTCCTCTGCGGCCCTCCCGGCCTTGGCAAAACGACACTCGCGAATATCATTGCAAACAACGTAGGTGCCGATATCAAAGCAACTTCCGGCCCTGTCATCGAAAAACCAGGCGACCTCGCAGGGCTTCTGACAAGCCTCAAGGAAGGCGATGTCCTTTTCATTGACGAAATCCACCGTCTGCCCATGCAGATCGAAGAGTACCTTTATTCCGCCATGGAGGATTTTGTCATCGACATCATGCTGGAACAAGGCGTCGGAGCGCGCTCCGTCCGCCTCAACCTGCCCAAATTCACGCTCATCGGCGCCACGACACGACAGGGCAAACTCTCCGCCCCGCTCCGTTCGCGTTTCACGATGACTTGCCGTCTCGACTACTACAATGCGGAGGAATTGTCCCGAATCTTGAAAAGGACTGCGCAAGTGCTTGGTTTTGAAGCAGAACCAGGCGGCTTGGAGGTCATTGCAAAACGCTCCCGTGGCACACCGCGTATCGCCAACAATCTCATCAAATGGGTCCGCGATTTCGCGCAGGTCAAAAAACAGTCCGTCATTTCAGCGGACATTGCGGATCAAGCACTTACGATGCTCGATATTGATCCGGACGGTTTGGACGAAATGGACAACCGCATCCTTGAAGCGATCATCGTCCGTTTCAAAGGCCATCCCGTCGGTTTGAAGAATCTCGCCGTCGCCGTCGGCGAAGAAGAAAGCACAATTGAAGACGTCTATGAGCCATACCTTATACAAGAAGGTTATCTCATTCGTACACCGAACGGTCGTCTTGCCACGGACAAGGCGCATCGCCGTTTCGGCATCGTTCCCACGGAACGCCACCGCCCCAATCCTCCTGCGGAAGGCCAGCCCTTCCAGCCTGAACTGTTCTAAACCACTAGAAATCTAGCCTCCTAGAAAAACTATGAAAAGCATGACTGGTTATGGACGTGCCACCGCCGACGAAGGCGGCAACCACGTCACCGTTGAAGTCTCCGCCGTCAATTCGCGCAAGCAAGTGGATATGCGTTTCACGATTCCACGCGAACTCGGCATGATCGAGCCGTCTCTCCGCAAAATCATTTTGGAGAAACTTTCTCGCGGCACGTTGCAAGTCGTTGTCTCCTATAAACTTGATCCAGAGGCGAAAGCCGCCGCGCAATCCATCGACCACGAAAAATTCGCCGCCGTCTTCACGGAACTTTCCGCTCTTGCCAATGAAAACTGCATCGAACCGCCGACTATTCGCGAAATCATGCTCGTTCCAGGTGTCATCGTCGATTCATCTTCTGATTCATATGAAAATCTTAAGAAGCTTGCCGCCAAGGCGTTAGAAGATGCTCTCGATGATCTGGACCGCACACGCATTGCCGAAGGACAGCGCCTCAAAGCGGATCTTCTCCAACGCGGCCAGAATCTGAAGGATCTTGTCGATAAAATCGCCGCCCGCGCGGATGACGCCGTCATCCTCCAAAAGAAGAAATTGCAGGAGCGAATCGCCACGCTCGGCATCGAACTGCAGACCGATGACGAACGCCTCGCCAAAGAACTCGCCTTCTATGTCGAAAAGGCGGACATCACAGAGGAGACCGTCCGTCTCCAGTCACATCTCGTTCAATACGAGCAACTTCTGGATAGCGACGACGATCCGGGCCGCAATCTGGATTTCCTTGGCCAGGAGATGAATCGCGAAGCCAACACCCTTTCCGCTAAAACAGCGGACATGGATATCGCAGGCTACGCCCTCAGCCTCAAGACCGAACTGAACCGCATCCGCGAACAAATCATGAACATTGAATAGCCCATGAAATTCACCCTGCCATTTACAGAAGAGGATGTCCGTTCACTGAAGCTTGGCGACGCCGTCGAAATCACAGGCACGATTTTCACCGCGCGTGACGCCGCCCACCAGTATCTCGTCTCCCATCCCGTGCCCGAACAGCCCTCTCCCGATCTGACAAACGCCGTCATCTATCACTGTGGTCCTGTTATTGTTCGTGATAGCGACGGCAAATGGCGCGTGACAGCGGCTGGCCCCACAACCTCTTCACGTGAAGAGCCTTACGAAGCCACGCTCATCGAACGTTTCGGTCTGAAGGCCATCATCGGCAAAGGCGGCATGGGGCCGAAAACCGCCGAAGCCTGCAAGAAATTCGGTTGTGTCTATCTGCATGCCGTCGGCGGCGCCGCGCAGATTCTCGCCGCAACGGTCGTCAACATTCCAAATGTCTATTATTATGACCAATTCGGCGCCCCTGAAGCCATCTGGCAGTTCGAAGTGAAGGACTTTCCAGCCGTCGTCACGATGGACGCCAACGGCAACAGCCGCCACGCAGACGTCAAACAGCATTCGCAGAGCGTTCTGGAAACGCTTTTCAACTGATGCCCGAAAACCTTCCAGACTTCACATTGCTCGTCAAACCCGCAAGCGGAGACTGCAATCTTCATTGCGAGTATTGTTTCTACGCCTGCAAATGCCTCCTCTATCCAGACGGACACCGCCGCATGACGGAAACGACTCTCCGCCAGATGGTTGCAAGTTATTTCAGCCATCCGCAATCAGAATACACATTCGCCTGGCAAGGCGGCGAACCGACGTTGATGGGGCTTGATTTCTACAAGACGGCCGTTCGAATCCAAAACGAACTGAAGCCGCCGTCGTCCACCGTCAGCAATGTCCTCCAGACCAATGGTGTCCTGCTGACGGATGAATGGGCCAAGTTCCTGCATGACAACCACTTTCTTGTCGGCGTCAGTCTGGACGGCCCAGCCGCCCTCCATGACCGATATCGCCGAACTGTCGATGGACGCGGTAGCCAAGCGAATGTTGTGAACGCTCTGAAACGACTAAAAAAACACCATGTCGAGACAAATATTCTGACGCTTGTCTCCAAAGCAAATTGCTGCAACGCCGCCCAAATCTATCGTTATATTAAGGAGTTAGGTTTTAAATACCATCAATATATCGAATGCGTCGAATGCGACGACGACAACCGCCCCCTGCCCTTTTCCCTGAAGCCCGGCCAGTGGGGCGACTTTCTTTGCCAATTGTTCGACGCATGGTATCCTAACGATGTCACGACGGTTTCCATCCGTCTTTTCGATTCCATCGTCTCGCGTCTTGTGACAGGCCACCCAACCGTCTGCCCCATGGGCGGCAACTGCTGCAACTATCTGGTCATCGAACACAATGGCGACGTCTATCCATGCGATTTTCACGTCCTGCCCGAATGGAAACTCGGCAACGTTTCGCAGGACAATCTCCCCGACCTTTTTGCGTCGCCTAAATTTCTCTCCTTCGGCCAGAAGAAACGCCCAGACAATCCGAACTGCCTCTCCTGCCGTTACTTAAACCTCTGCATGGCGGACTGTCCGAAACACCGCCGTTTCACGGCAGACCACAAAAGCGCCCTCTGCCAAGACTGGATCGCTTTCTACGACCACACCATCGACCGCTTTGAACAGCTCGCCGCATGGGTGAAAAACCGATGAAACATTTCATAGCTCTTTTCTGATATTATTTCAGCTAATCCAGTCCTCTCCACTTCTATGGATGATTTGTTTTTCGGGCTTCTGAATGTAAACTAAAAGAAAATGTAACCATATCAGAATCAAACCAAAGGAACACCATGTCATATCGAATCATGCTGGCCATTTTGGCATTGTCGCACATCGCGTTTTGTGGAAATGCATTGATCAATCCAGGGCTGGAAGCGGATGCGGATGGAAAGCTTCCGGGCTGGGAGTCGTTCAATACAGATAATCCCTTGAGAATCGTGCAAGACGTTGTGCAAGAAGGAAAAACCGCCGTTTACGGTGAAAACACAGGGGGAAAACGCTCCTTCGGCATCCGGCAGGTCTTCAAATACGACAAACCGAGCATGGATCCCGTCATCTACGGCGGTTGGAGTAAATGCGAAAACGTCATGTCGTCCCATGACTACTGCGTCTATCTGGACATTTATTTTGAAGACGGCACAAGTGCTTGGGGCGTAAGCGCTTGGTGGACGACAGGCACCCATGATTGGGAATACTCCGTCAACTGCTACTGGCCTAAGAAGAACATCAAGGAAATCCGTTATTTCGTCCTCATGCGCAATACGACGGACAGCAAGGCGTGGTTTGACAATCTCGAACTGTCGCGGGACGATCCGGGCGTCCGCATGCGCGCCATTGAACTGCAGTCACTTGCGCCAATCCGTCCTGATATTGTGAAAATCCAGTCCAGTTTCTTCCATTCGCGAGTCACCTACACTGCGTGGCTTGTTGACGCGGACGGCAAGATGCTGAAGGAAACAAATGGCAAGGGGCCACGATTCGATTGGATGGTTGATATGCCCAAAAATGCCGCGAAACTCATCATCGATGCCAGTCGCACGGATGATGAAGGTAAACTTGTCAGCGGTACGATTGAAAGAGATCTCAAGGACTTCTGGCAGAGGAAGTTACCGCAGAATCCCGTAAAAGACGGTTATCGCGTCTGGACGGCGGATTCCATGACGAACATCTCGGCGTTGACATATCCTGCGGCGGATTCGCCAAAAGCCGTTTCACTGGAACTCGCAAAGGCGGAACGAGAAAGCGCGCAGATTCTGATAACAGCTGGAGCGCAAGCGCTTCCATCCGTCAATGTCGAATTGCCCGTACTAAAGAATACGGTGGGCGAACCGTTGAAAGGCGAATTGAAATGGGAACGCGTCGGCTACATCCCGCGCCTCAAACCGCATGAATACAGTGCGGCGACCGGTTACCATGCGGCGGAATTTTGGATTCCGGATCCACTCCTGCCCGCGCGTGAATTCATGGTTCCTGCAAACGGAACACAAGGTGTCTGGCTGACCGTCCATGCGAATCGCGAAGCGGCGGCAGGCGATTATTCTGGCGACGCAACCATCGTGATTGGAACAGAGAAGGTCATCGTTCCCATCCATGTGACGATTTTCGATTTCGCTCTGCCGCAGACCTTCAGCTATCCGACGGCCTTCAGCCTGATGGACGGCTATCTCTTCCGAACATACGGTGACGGCGACCGCAACGAAACACGCCGCAAAGCATGGGATATCATGTTGGACCACCGCTTGAATCCAGACGATATCTCCCGCACGACACCACCGCGCATCGAAGATCTCCTGTATGCGCAGAAACGCGGCATGAACCGTTTCAACATCATAAATCTCGTGCCGCAACCCTCTGATCCCAAACGGCTATGGGTCTGCTTTGCGTCGAAAAACGACTACACGGACAAACTGTATGAAGAGTTCCAACGACGTCTGGATCCGTATGTCGCGGAACTGCGCAAGCATGGCTTGACGAAATACGCCTACTGCTATGGCTTCGATGAACGCGGAAGCGACTACTATCCCATCATGGCGCACATCCACAAGATGTTCAAAGAGCGTTATCCCGATGTTGCGTTCTTCACGACTTCCCAGATGTACAACTCTTTGAAACACAATCCCCAACGAACGGATTGCTACGCCAACGACTGGTACTGCCCGCAGACAAGGGCATACGATTTGGAGCTTTCTGACAAGCTGCGTGAAAAAGGCCATCAAGTCTGGTGGTACACCTGCTGCAGTCCGAAGCAACCGTTTGCAAACATCGCGACGACGGAATATCCTTTCATCGAAGGCCGCCTGCTAGCCTGGATGGGCTATCTCTACAGGGCGGACGGCTTCCTCTACTGGCATGTGAACTGGTGGCAGAATGCCCGCCGTTTCGATGAAGCGACCTGCTATCAGCCGGACTTCACCGTCGCGAGTGTCAAATCAATGCCAGGCGACGGACAACTTCTCTATCCTGGTGCGAAGCAACCACTTCCATCCATCCGCCTTGCGAACATCCGCGACGGCAGTGAAGACTACGATTATCTGACGTTGTGCGGCGCATCGTCCCGTGAAGAATGCAGCCGCCTCATCAAGACTCTGACGGATTTCTCACGCGATCCCGCCCTGCTCCGCCAGATGCGCCGCCAAATCGCCAACAAAATCACGCAGAAATAACGGCTGATTCGCAAACCTTATATGCTTTTCCGCTTGGAGGCTCGTGCGCGCACTCTCAGTCCCAAATCCTGAAGAGTGCGCCCAAGTTCATCATCTGCAGCCACTTTTAGAATATCCCGCTCCAAATTCAACGTCACCAGCACTTGGAGATAACTGCCCATGGCGACGGCTGGATTGCCCTGCTCAATTTTCGTCAATGTGGCGATGCTGATACCCGCACGTTCAGCCGTCAGACGGGCCGTCACATTGCGGCGCAAACGAGCCAGACGCATGTTCTCCCCCAGCTGTTTCAACATGGCGGCGGTTTTCGGAAACAAGATGACACTGTTCTTGGGCATGATGACAACTCCTTAATAACTCATCATAAATTAGTATTTATATGAGATAAATCAAATTTTATAAGGAGTTATTTTGAGATTTTTTCAGGCCCATTCCTCAACGACAGAAGGTTAACCATCCATCTCATCATCAAAGCTTGCTTTGCAATAGGCGCAGCAATGGATGTCGCATGGCAGTTCCTTTGGCAGATGAATCGCACCGTTTGTCTTTGAATACGATGGATCAAAAAGCAGATATCCAAGGCTTTTTCCGCATTGGGGACATTTGATCTGTCTGACCTTCGCCCAACAATAGTATTCGCCTATGATGCCTATGAGTATGATTACTTTACTATACCATTGGTCACTTTCATAAACATTCAACACCGCAACCGTAAGGACGAATCCCAAAAGAACCAAAAATAATGAAAACAATTGGATTCGCCGCAATCGTTTGATAAGAATGTTAATGTTTTCCCGATATGTCATGGTATTGATGAAACTGTTTTTGTCAATGCCTTATCGCAAACCGTGCTCTGCTACCACGTCCATCATGTATTGTCATGATAACGGCTAATGGAGGACTCTTTTATATAATGTAAAGAATCCTTGTTGTTTTTCAAGACTACTCTGGCTTTTAATGACAAAAATCATAATGATTCTTTATGACTTTTGATGATTCCTAATAATTCCTAATGACTTTGCATGATTTATCATTTTATCAAGAGATATTATTTTACAAAATAATATTTTATGATTTATATCATATCAATATAATTTGTTATAATCACTATAAATAAAAATTTGACATCCATATATTGAATGCTATCTTATTCATGATTGGATTGATTTATGCATTCATAGATAATGAGCATAGTGTTTTCAGAAATCGAAATACAATGAAAAAATGGTATCTCACAGACTTAGGCGTCACCCTGTCGAATGGCAACGACTTGCAGAAGGACACCTTTGCCAAGCGTCTCATCCGTTGTCCAGACGTTACTGCTTGGCTCCTAAAGACCTGCGTTCCCGAGTTTCAGCAGATGAAACCATCTGAAATCATGAACGGTTGGCTTTCGAAGGCCAACATACGCATTGGGACGGAACCAGTCGCACAGGATGTCATCCGTCCAAGCGTTCCCAACATTGGTACAGAGGATAAAAGTGCCACGGACGGTACGGTTTTCTATGATTTCCGCACCGAACTCCCCCTGCCGGGAGCTCCTGAAAATGCCCATCTACTCATTCTGGACGTAGAGATGCAAAAAGATTATAATAATTGGCTTGCAATTCACAAAAGAATGATATATTATCCTTGTCGCCTAATCAGTCGGCAACCAGGAGAACTGATGGACGGCAAGGAGGATTATGCGCGATTGTGCAGGGTCTGTTCCATCCGGTTACTCCCTATCGTCCCCAAGAGGCTGGTCAACCGCGTGTTACACATCCAGCAGACTATAGAGGACATGTCCAGCGGACATGCGAAACCTGTCGGTTCCATGCCAGACGGCCTCATGGACATCTGGATGCTTTGCCTCCGTGACGGTTGTCCGCCGAAGCGTGAACAGAGCGGGATGTGGCTCATGTACGTGTTGCTCACAAAAACCATGTCACATACTCAAAAGATGAAAATCCTGAAAACGGATTTTGGAATCAAGACAAAGGAGATTGAAGAAATGTTTACTTATGATGATTATCGTTATGGCGAAAGCAGAAGAGAAGGTAGAAGAGAAGGCAGAAGAGAAGGCAGAGACGAAACCATTCTCCATGCATACACAAACATGAAGAATAAGAATTACAAAGACGACGAAATCTGCTCCTTAATGGGGATATCCTTATATAAGCTACGCCAAATAAAGAAGATGGCTCGCGAAGCCGCAGCTCCACTAAATCACCCAGCATGACGTTGCAGGACGTCTGTAGCTCTCCCATACATTTGCTTTCTCTTTTTTCTGTCATGAGCCCAAAGGATGGAAATCCTGAAAACGGATTTTGGAATCAAGACCAAGGAGATTGAAGAAATGTTTACTTATGATGATTATCGTGATAATGAAATCAAGAGGGAAGGAAGTATTTTTTATAATCAGGTATCGTTGAATTTTAATTCATGTCTAATTCAGATATATTTTTTTGTCAATAGTCCTTCAAATCTGTTTCTGCGTGGTTAACATTTATGCCCTTATCTAATGGAACAGAAAATTTAGGACTAATGCTTTGAAAACATTAAATTTTGAATTATATTATTTAAAGAATCTTTTCTTAACTACTTTTTATTATAAAATGCAAGAAAAAATTAACAAACAAAAAAAAGAAGGAATTCATTTTACTCCAACAAAATTAGCCAATTTTGTAGCCTATAAAATGATTTCTCTTCATCCTATTTCTATAGATTGTAAGAAAATAAGAATACTTGATCCCGCTATTGGAGATGGAGAACTTATTATTGCAATTCTTTCGCAAATATATAACAATCATAACATCGAAATTACTGTAGTTGGATTTGATATAAATTCTGATAGTTTAATTTTAGCAGAAAAACGAATTCTTTCTTTGTTCCCCAATATAAATCTTTTTTTGTATAATAAAGATTATTTAGATGAAATTACTGATAATAATGATCTTTTTTCGCACGTAAAAAAAGATACATCATTTGATTATATAATTGCCAATCCTCCATATGTGCGTACTCAAGTTTTAGGTGCTGATAAATCCCAAAAACTAGCCAAGAAATGGGGATTAAAAGGACGTCTTGATTTATACCAAGCATTTATGCTAGCAATAGAAAATAATATGAATGAAAATAGTATTGCTGGCTTTATCACATCAAATCGCTTTCTTTCTATTGAAGGATGTAAAGACTTCAGAAAAAGACTTAATTCATCATTTTCATTTTTTGATTTATGGGATTTTGGAGATACTTCTCTATTTAAAGCTTCAGTTTTACCACTTGTTTCTATCTTTTCAAAGAAGAAAAAAAGACAACTAACAAATTTTTCTTCAATTTACAAAATATATAATACATCTTCTTTTAACAATGATATTATTCATGTGACTGATCCAATAGATGGAATTGAAAAAGAAGGAATATTACAAGATTCATCAGGAACATATTATTTGTCAAGCAGAGGTTTTTTGAACTTTTCAACATCAAGCTCTCCTTGGACAATGCAAAATACAGAGACTCAAAATTGGTTAAATCTAGTAAAAAATAATACATATTATTGCTTTAAAGATGTTGGGAAAGTAAGAGTTGGAGTAAAAACAACAGCAGATAATGTATTCATACATGATAATTGGATGCAAGAAACAGGTTGTGAACCAGAGTTACTTCTTCCATTAATAAATCATAATGTTGCTGAGCAATATAGACGGACAACAGATATAACTACAAAAATTTTATATCCTCATTATTATATTAATGGTGAACGCGGAGTATATAATATTGATAACTTTCCAATATCTCGTAAATATTTATCATTTCATAGAGAACAACTAGAAAAAAGGAAATATCTCAAAGATGCAGGAAGGAAATGGTATGAGATATGGGTGCCTCAAAAAGCTGAACTTTGGTCACAAGAAAAAATAGTATTTCGAGATATATCAGAACATCCAACTTTTTGGTTAGAACAAGGTACTTCTGTTATTAATGGTGATTGCTATTGGATGATTTTGGATTCTATTTACTTCCCCAAAGATATTATATGGCTTATTCTGGCTATTGCCAATTCATCATTTATAGAAAAATATTATGATTGTTGTTTTAATAATAAACTATATTCAAATAAACGTCGTTTTATATCACAGTATGTTGAAAATTTCCCAATTCCTCAATATAACACAGAAATATCAAATAAGATAATATATGAAAGCCAAGATATTTTTAAAAATGGAATAACGCTTGAAAAAAAGAATCGAATAGATTATCATGTTAATCAAGCATTTGGTATAAATTTATAACATGTTTTCTTAGTTTCGAATTATTAATAACCTTCTAAATGAAATGATTATACATGATTAATCCTGAGTTTTAATAAGTTTATATAAAAATTCAAGCAAAAATCAATCAAAAAAATCAAACGGCAAAGGAATTTGGATTTTTTTATTTACTACTTTTCCACCAAACTGTGGAAAACGTGTATAAAAATCAAAACCATTCCCTAGGGCTATCCCAGTTATAGTTGCTACGTCATTTTCTATTTTTGCAGAAAAAACAACATATCTTACATCACAATGACGAACTCGTTTTCCTTCATATACTATTTCTGTTGGAGATTCATCAGACGGAGAATATTGCCCTAAATCAATTGTCGGTGATGTTTGTAATTTAACTTCAATTAATTGATTTTTTATATCTGGAAATTGCCCATCGTCTTCACTAGATGTATAGCCTAAAACTTTACAAAGCATAACATGTATATGTCCCCCTCTTTTACGTTCTTGAGTAGCTCCTAAAAAACTAAATCTATGCTGTAATAATTCTGGTAATTTTCCTGCAATTTCTGTTAATGATAGAACACTATATTTATTTGGCATGGCTAAAGGCGAAATATAAGCAAGACAGTGTTTATGTGGTAATATATTTATAGAATCTTTTTCAGAAAAAATTTCTATCCCATCTATTTTTCTTTCTATTCTTGCTTGATATTTATGTGTTAATGTACCAGTTTTATCCAATTTAACTAACTCTTCTCCTGTAATTACTTTGACTGCATTTATTATATCATCTTCATTTAACTTGACTATAACATATCTTCGTTTAGGATCTATTTCTTCATTCCATATTTGTAGATTATAATTCTTTTGGACATATGTATCAAAATTTTGATTTACAAAGCGCGGCTGACATTTTATGAAACTTTTAGGTACTATATAGCCAAGTACTTCACATACTTTAGTCTTAAAAATTTTGGAACGTGTCCGTAATGGCATTCCCGCCAACGAGAAACCTATCAAGCCATTTTTTAATGCATCAGATAATTCTTCTGTAGTAAAGAACAATTCATTTTTTGGTAATTTATCATATATATTTAATTTTAATATTCTGATCTCATTTATTTTTTCTTGCCAGTTCATAATTTCTCCTTTCTCGATATGTTAAATTAATTCTATTCATATATCCTCAAAAATATGTTTTATGTATTAAAATATTTTCCATTTATATTAAAGCCCAATCGCTCATCACCATGCTCTTTCAGCCAGTTTTTGAAGCAGTCAACCGCCTCTAAATCAACGTCCGCGACTGTATTCGCGCAGGCAATGACGCCCTGTATGCAGCCTTCCTTCAGAAAACGATAGTAGATTTCCAATTGGAATTCCATTTCCTCACGCGTCAATGGCCGTGAATCTCCGTAATTGTACAGATAGCATCCCGCAAGATGCTCCTTTGACGGCGTTAAGGCGATGACGCGCTCCAAATTCTTTTCGGCATCGGTCAGTTCGCGGCTGTTCCAATTCCAGAATGTGACGACATCCGCGCTATCCAGCCAGGCGGAATAATCAATATCGAACAAAGCCGCATAATAAACCAACCATAACTTCAGCGGACGCAGAGCATGATGCATCCGTTCGGCAGCTTGCCGAAAAGCGTCAGGAGACATGCGGGCATCTCGCGTTTTCGGACGGAAGAAGTCATCGACGATACCGCCCGTCACATTCGGATATTTGGCGGCGATGCGCAGGACTTCAGCCAAATCGTCGCCGCCGTCATTATTGCGCGTTGAAGCAGAATCGCCGACAATCGACCAGACGACCTGCGAAAAACCTTTCAGCTTCTCCGTTTCTTCGTCGAACGGCGGTTCGGGCTTCCCTGCAAAAACGACACGGCAGCAGTTCGGAATATGATCCAAGGCGCATGCCCCTTCCCATGGTCCTAACTTGTTCTCGCCAGGGATGTTCCAATGGAATCTCGGATCATGGTGGCACCCAGCGTCATGCCCCCAGATCCAAAAAGCGTCCCGTATTGTCGCCATGGAATCCGTACTACTATTATCCATTTTCGTACTACTATTGTTCATTTTCTTGTTTTTTCACGAAGAATTTTCATGACGTCTTTTCCCTAGACGCCTTTTATAAATCAGGTTGGCTCTTCACTGACATTTGTGTCCATTGAACAACCGCCGCAGCCGCCGGAGCCGTTCGCATCATCCGTGATCAACGTTTCGTTTCACCATGGAATCCTTCGTACTGTCGTCGGCCCGGCGGCGAGGCATTTTTGTTCGTTTCATGGTGAAATTCGTGTGCATTCGTGTTCATTCGTGGTTGATAATCAATGATTTGGCTGCGGCTTGACCGCTCCAGATTTATTAGCAAAGAAATCTCTACGCTGCGTAATCCTACTGCCGCCACTAACCACTAACCATCGGCCGCGCAGGAGCGCAGCCCTCCCACCACTAACCACTAACCACTAACCACTAACCACTAACCACTAACCACTAACTTTCATATTGGTAGAGCGCGAATGTGCGGTCACGCTTGCATTCCCACAACGCAAGCCCCACCATAACATCATCTACAAGTGAAAGTTTAGGAGCGGACTTTGCGGCATTCGTGGCCAGCAGCGTGATACAGGTCTTTTTCGACAACGGAGCAGGCAACCTGTAAACATGCTTAGCGATGGCATCAATCTCCTTGAAAAGCAGCAGATAGCCTTTTTTGCCGTCAACGACAATTTGGAATCCCGTGTGGGAACAACCATCGGGCTGTTCACCGATTGGATAAATTTCCGCATCGAAGAAATCCTTCCGAACGTCACGATAAACAGATATAAGTTTTTGCAATGAAGCAATTAGCTTGTCTGTCAAATTGGACATTTCCATCCACACCAACGGATTAGCGACCATCACGGAAGCGAATTCGTATGTGATGTCATACATGGCAGGCCGTAGCGGATCGTCGCCATATTTTTCGTCATTACGGCTGTTGTTCAGCAGCTCGAACTGGAATTTGCGCGGCGGGATAAATTGACTGAGCATCCAGAGATTTTTCAATGTATTGTGCGGGAAGTAGTTGCACCAATCCGTATAGCGGTTCTCCACAAAAAGTGTACCGAACTGCTTCCACATCACATAGCCTTGGCGGTTCTGCGCCGTGCAGTCGAGATTCAACGCAATGCGGTTGCGTGATTCGCGTTCGACCACTGTCAGGAAGTTCAGATAATTCGTCTCCGCCTTCTTGCTTAACAGATTGACGCTGTCTAACTTAAAGCTGGAAATGCCATACATTCGATGCAGATTCAGGACGGTTTCAACGTCGCGCCGCCAATTTGCGAACTCATGGGAGGAATCCGGAGCGAACCACAATCCGAAACGAATCCCATGCTCGGCGGCTTTCTTGACAAGCGGCTTCAAACCGTTCGGGAAACGCATTGGATTGACCGTCCAGAAGTCCGGATCCGCCGCATAATAGCCTTCCCAAATGTCACTTTTTTTGACTTTTGAATTGATGGTCACGCCTTTCTGCCAGCCGTCGTCAATCTGAATGATATCGACGCCCAGCTTGGCTCCCGCTTCAATTTCCTTCAGCATGAATTCTTCGCAAACACGTGAGTCCTGACTGCGATCGCCCCATGTATTCGACATGATGAACGGCTCCTTGAAACCAGACGCAATATATTGGGCGGCATAGAGTTTCCGATATTCCGACAACAACTTGTCCGAATCGCCGACGCCGACCGTCGTGCCGTAGAGCTGACACCATTCGCCCGCGTCGATGTCGCCATGCAGCCCTGCTCCGACGATGTCCGCATTTCGCGTTCCCCTGACGCGCAGGCTGTCGTCATTCTCCAACAGCTGATATAAATGCGTCGGCGAATCCTTCACGACGAGCAACCCATTCCCTTTCACATAGTTATCAAAAAGAAAAACATTGCCACGCGCGGAGAAGCTACATCCCGGATAGAGATGGAACTTCTCCTCTGTGGCCAGACAATCGTTCAAGTCCGTGCGGTCGAAGAGCTTAATGGCTTTCAATTTCAAATGGCGCACATTCAGCGGGACGTTGTCAATACGATCCAATGTGGCGGCTTCGACGACATTCTTCGCCACGGCGTTTTCATTGCCTGTTCCGCCTGTCTCTTCAACTCGTTTCGCCGCAGACGGTTTCAACCCTTTGCAACGCCGTTCGAGAATAATAAACGGCAGCATCGGATACACGCCAAGTTTCGTCTCGATGACGCCGCCGCCCTGCCGTTCCGTCGCCGTCAGCAACAGATGTTTCGCAGAAAGGCCGTCATTTTCTGAAACAGCGCATTCAATCGTCACATCTGTCGTGACGGCAGGTGGTTCTTCTCCCTGCCATTCTTTTGCGGAAGCCTTATCGACTGTCGCCGTGCAGACCAGCCCTTGGGCACACCATTGGAAACGCCGTTCTATCAATTGGTTACCAATGACAATCGTATTTTCTGTCCACGACGCGTAGCAATCTTTGTACTTTTCCATTTTTTTATCCGTCTTAATTTTTAAGGCTTTCCGTCACCATCTTTGTCAACACGGCCTCTGGTTCGTCCACAATATCCGTGTTCAGCACGAATTCTGCCTGCCCCGTCTTCTGGCTTATTTGAGGCAATACAAACTGAAGATTTTTGAACCGCTCTTCACAGAAACTGCGAACAGTCTTCCCAGCCATATTGCTCAATTCACAGATCCGCTCACGAGCCTCTTCCGTGAATCGGACAGTCATGCCGTACATCCTGCCAAACCGTTCCGCGAATTCATCGACCTCCGTCAAATGCTGCTTCAACGCCAAATGGCGGCTATCGTTTATCAGTTGCGCCAACGCGGCTTGCGGATCATGCACAAATGCTTCATTAACGGATAGTTCTGTCACGCCCATCGACGGCAGTTCGTATTTGAATTCACGGAAAAGACGCTCCAACACTGTCATCAAACCGCGCGCGCCTGTTTTCTCTTCATACGCCTTCACGGCGATTTCATGCAGACCGGACATGTCAACGTCAAGATTAATGCCGTAGCCTGCAAAATCTTCTTGATACTGCGTCAACACACCGTTTTCGGCCCGCGTCAGAATCTGCTCCAAATCCGCCACGCTCAAATCATCCAACGTGACACGCACGGGAAGACGCCCCACAAACTCCGGCTCGAAGCCGAAATCGACCAGATCCTTCGTCGTCACCTGCGCCAAAAGTTCCGTCGGTTTCAGCATGTCCGGACGATTGTCGCCGTGTCCAAAACCAATCTGTGCACTGCCGAGACGATGGCCAATCTGCTCGGGCAATTTGGCGAACGCGCCGCTGACGATGAACAGGATATGTTTCGTCCGTACGGACATTTTCGGCACAGAACCACTGCTCTGCAACGACATCATCGCCTGCATCTGCCCCAGCATATCGTTCTGCCCGACTGTCTTAACTTCCGTGTCCTCCATCAGTTTCAGTAAATTGACCTGTACACCGCGGCCGGATACGTCGCGCTGCATCGTGCTGTCGCCCTTTCCTGCGATTTTGTCGATTTCATCAATATACACGATGCCGTATTCGGCCAGTTCCGTATTGCCGTCAGCGACCTTTACCAAATCGCGTACGATGTCCTCCACGTCGTAGCCGACATAGCCTGTTTCGGAAAATTTTGTCGCGTCGGCTTTTACGAACGGGACACCGATCAATTTGGCAATGCACCGCATCAAATACGTCTTGCCGACACCTGTCGGCCCAAGCATCATGATGTTGTGCTTCGCGAAATCATGCTCCGCCAATTCGGGCTTTTCCAGACAGCGACGGACATGGTTGTAATGGTCGCAAATCGCCACGGACAGCACTTTTTTCGCTTCGTCCTGACTGATGACAAAGCGATCCAAATAATCCTTTATCTCCTTCGGCTTGAAGGAGAAATCGCGGATTTTCTTCAACGTCTCTTCATGCGTGTCCTTCTTCGGCGTTGCCTTTTTACCGCTTGCCTGCGCCCCCATGTTCCCACGAGGCATATCCATGCGCACGAACTGCCCGCCCAGCCCTTTCACGATATCCTCCAGCTGGCTTAAGAAATTAGCTCCCAACGGATTGCCGCCGTTGGACTGCTGCTCTTTCTGTTCATTCTCTTTCTTCGGTTCGTCTGATTCAGTTCTTCCCGTGTCTTCTGTCATTACCCAATCTCCTAAATGATTATTTCCCTTTTAACTGCATGTAGAGCGCGTAGAAACGATCTTCGTACTGCTCGAACAATCCATAATCACGAAGCTTCCGCCCAAGATCCTCCGCCTTCGACAGCGTGTTGCAATTGTCGAAATCCGCATCGATTTCCATCCGCACGGCGACGGGAATGCCGCGATCCAGCCCCAACAGGCCGTCGCGAGCCATATCCCGCGCATTGCCAGGCACCGATTGCTTGACCAACGCGTTAATAAACGTCATCAGCGACACCTCCCAATAGCGGTCCAGTCCGATCATGACGCCGCGAACGTCGTTCAAATCATCCTGCGCCGCGCGGGCCAGCTGATCCGCCACATCCTCCACCGTACCCCCCACGACCTCTTCGCTGTATTCCTGCTTCATGAAACACAGGCCATATTGAAGGATCCGCAGATTGTCCTGTCGGCTCAAGATGTGGTCGAAATAGCTCTGCGCCTCGTCGCCGAAATTCTCCAGCATCTGCTGGCGGAAATAGTGCGGCGTCAGCACAAGCGGCCGCGCGGATTTCACAAGCCCCGTGCGCAGACGCACATGGCTGTCATCGTCTTCCATGCTTGACACGACGTTGTAGGTGACGCGCGTCTCGCCGAACGTCTCCAACAGCTTTCGCGGCATATAGACGATTTGCGTCGTCCGCGCCGCATACCATATTTCATTGTATGATGGCATGTTTTGTTTAATCCGCTATGATGTTTTCAGCCACAACGGCTCTGTTTTTTTGATAGCCAATCCACGACTGTCTCGAAAATCAACGTTTACAGATTTGCCGTTTTGGACTCTTTACGCTAAATTTTATGACTCGACAGAAGGCGAATTGTTCCAATTCGCCTCGGTCTCCCATAGTTGCAAGCTGGACACGCTCCAGTTTGCGAATGATTTGTTAATATATCATCTATCTCCATTATTTGCACGTCATGAACTATCAAGCCATCCCAAAAGACGTCGATTGGTTCTGCTATCATCTGGCGGCCGACAAGCTGCTGACGAAAGAGCAGTGCATCACCGCCATCGAAGCCATTGAAAAGTCACGCCAGCCTGTTTCGCTCAGGTTGCTCAAGCTGGTCATCTTGCAGAACAAACTCTATCAAGACGCCGCCAAATTGGATGTGCTCAGTTCCATGTCCACAGCGGAAGCCGCCAACGGCAGGCCACCGCATAGCGTCCTCAATCCGAATCCTGTTCCGCCGCAACCTGTCGCGCCACAGCCGACGGCAGCTCCGTCAGATGTCGCGCCGCTGAAGCCGCGCACCGCAACGGCAGCGGCCGCGATTTCCATGGCGGCCGCCGCGGCGACCGCCCCGTCTGCCCAGCCTGTTTCAAAATTTCCCGAAGTCAAATTGACATCCGAGCAAAAAATCGCCTGGCTGAAAGGATGGCCCGTCCTCAACAAAGCGGCGGAAATGGATCGTGAAGGCGCGCGTAAACTGCTGGACGATTTCCTTCATAAGGCCCGCGAAAACAAATGCAGTGACGTGCATATCTCTGCCGGCGCCTATCCGTTCGTCCGCCGTTACAAGGAGATCTATCTTGTGCCCGACCAAGAGGTCCTCTCCAGAAAAGCCGCCGAAAATCTCAACTATGCCCCGATGACAGATGAACAACGCGCGATTTTCGACGAACATCACGATCTCGACTACAGCTACAACATCAAGGAGGACGACCGCTACCGCACGAACCTCCTTCTCCACCGCCTCGGCGTCGAAGGCTCCTACCGCATCATCAAAAACACGATCACGCCTATCAACCAGCTCGGTTTCAAACAGCCGGAAGTTATTGAAAAACTGACCACTTACGGACAAGGCTTGATTCTTGTCACAGGCCCGGCCGGCTCCGGTAAATCGACGACGATGTCCGCTCTGGCCGAATACATCAACGAACACCGCCACGACCACATCATCACCGTCGAAGACCCGATCGAAGTCGTCTATCAGCCTAAAGGCTGCAACATCACGCAACGCGAACTGAACAATCACACGCGTTCCTTCCAAAACGCCCTGCGAGCCGCCCTGCGTGAAGACCCGGATGTCATTATCATCGGTGAAATGCGTGACTTGGAGACCATCGAAATGGCCATCCATTCCTCTGAAACAGGGCACCTTGTCATCGGCACGTTGCACACATCGTCCGCCGCCGAAACCATGAACCGCCTGCTCGACGTCTTCCCCCACGGCCAACAGGCCCAGATCCGCGCCATGGTCGCCGAATCCCTCAAAGGCGTTATCTGTCAACAGCTTCTTCCTAACAAAAACGGCGACGGTGTCGTCCTCGCCTACGAAATCATGCTCGGTACGCTCGCCGTCTCTAATCTCATTCGCGAAGGAAAGACCTTCCAGATCGAATCCACCATCCAGACCAGCAAGAACATCGGCATGGTCACCATGGAGCAAAGCCATTTCGATCTCTACATGGATGGCCTCCGCACCTACGACCAGACGCTTCCGTTCATCCACACGCCGGACTTGAAACGCCAGATGCAGACGCGCGAAGCCCAGAAGCTCAACGGCGGCATGCCTATGCCGCCGCAAGCCGCCGCACCGCAACCGTCGCAAGATCCTGCCAAGAAACGCAACTGGTTCTAATCGACAAGCCTACCGCCTCATAACAAAGGATTTACCAATATGCCAAAAATCGACGCATTCCTCAGAACCATGATCGAAAAGGGCGGCTCGGACTTGCATCTCTGCTCCTGCATGAAGCCCAAGATCCGTGTTCATGGCCAATTGCAGCCGTTGGACGTTCCGGAAATCTCCCCTGCTGAAATGAAGGATATCCTCTACGAAATCGCGGCTCCAGTGAAAAAGTGGGACTGGTTCGTCAAAAACAAAGATCAGGATTTCGCATATGAAATCGAAGGTCTTGCGCGTTTCCGTGTCAATTACATGTACAACCATTTCGGCCCGGGCGCCGTCCTCCGTGTCATTCCGACGCGCATCATGACCATCGATGAAATGAAACTGCCCGGAATCCTTCGTGAAGTCTGTGATTATCCCGCCGGCCTCGTGCTCGTCACAGGCCCGACCGGATCCGGCAAATCCACCACGCTTGCCGCCATGATGGACTACATCAACGACACACAGAGCAAGCATATCATCACGATCGAAGACCCTATCGAATTTGTCCATCCGAACAAGAAATCCGTCATCGTCCAACGCGAAGTCGGAGCCGACACGGAGGCCTTCGGTATTGCCCTCCGTGGCGCCATCCGAGCCGATCCCGACATCATTCTTGTCGGCGAAATGCGCGATCTGGAAACGATGAATCTTGCCTTGACCTGCGCCACCATGGGCATGCTCGTCTTCGCGACGCTTCATACGAACAACGCCCCGAAAACCGTTGACCGTATCATCGACACCTTCCCCGCCGAACAGCAGCCGCAGATCCGCGCCATGCTTGCGCAGTCTCTTACGGCTGTCATCTCACAGCTGCTCTGCCGTACAAAGGATGGCAAAGGCCGTGTCGCCGCGCATGAAATCCTTCTGAAGCATGAAGCACTTCCCGCCACCATCCGCGAAGGCGCCATCGCCAACATCCGTTCCATCATCGAACAGTCGGTTGGCCGCGGCATGAAGACGATGGACTCCGATCTGATGCGTCTCTACAAGGATGGCGTCATCACGGCTTCCGAAGCCTTCATGAAAGCCACGAACAAGCAGGATTTCGAGCCTTTCCTTACAAAAGAAGACATGCAAGCCATACGGTCATGATAGCTACAAGCGGCTATCATGGCTTATGGCCTATGGCTTATGGTTTTATGTAAACTGTCCCTTTAGTCTCTTTAGTCTCTTTAGTCGCTTTCGTCCCTTTCATCCTGTTTGTCCCTTTCGTCCCTTGCAATGCCTCCCCCACGTCCATGTAACATCCTTTTCTGTCTGGACTACTACTACCCCCATCTTGGCGGGGCGGAAGTCCTCTTCACGGCCTTGGCCGAAGGCCTCGTCCGTGCAGGCTTCCATGTGCGCATCCTCACACAGAAAGTCCCGGGGACACTTGAATACGAAGTCCACAACGGCGTCGAAATTAACCGAATATCCTCTTTTGGAAGCCGTTATATTTTCTCCCTTCGTGCCATTTCCAAACTCCTGCGGCTGGCAGAATCGGCGGACATCATCCACGCGACGACTTTCGCCTCCACGTTGCCCGCATGGTTCGTCGCCAAAATCACGAAAATTCCGCTTGTCCTGACCGTCCACGAAGTATGGGTCGGCCTCTGGAAACAGGTCTCCGACGCAGGAAGTCTCTCTAATTTCATCAACGACAAGATAGAACGATTTGTCTATTGGCTTGATTACCAGAACTATGTCGCCGTTTCCAACTCCACGGCTCGCGCCTTGCTGAAACTCGGCATCCCGCAGTCAAAAGTCCATGTCATCTACAATGGACTCGACTACGACTTCTGGTCGCCGAAAGGTCACGACCGCAATGCGCGCCGTGAAAGTCTCGGCCTGCAAAAATATTTTACGTTCTTCTTCTCAGGCCGACCAGGCTGTTCGAAAGGCCTTCCCGTGCTACTGCGTGCGTTTGCGGAAATCCACAAGACGCATCCGGATGTCCGCCTGCTGGCTCTCGTCAGCCGTGCAAAAGCCGTCCGAAAAGGATTTCAGGAAGTGGAGAAACTGGTTGAAACATTGCATCTGCAAGACGCCGTCATTCTACATGAACCCGTTCCGCCGGAAGAACTTCCGGATTATGTTTACTGCGCGGACACTGTTGTCGTCCCATCGTTGTCCGAAGGCTTCGGTTTCGCCGCCGCCGAAGCATGTGCCATGCGCCGCCCTGTGATCGTCACCGACAATGCATCGCTTCCGGAAGTCGTTTCCGGAAAAGTGCTTACCGTGCCGCCCAACCATGCCGATGCATTGGCATATGCCATGGAACGCGCCTTGCAGGATGATTTCCAAATCATTCCCGAAAAGCGTTTTCCCGTCTCCGCCAATATCGAACAACACATCGCCCTTTACAATAGTATAAGCTCAAAGCCTAAAGCCTAAAGCTAAAAGCCAAAATCCGTCCCTTTTGTCCTTTTCGTCCCTTTCGTCCTCTTATGAACAAAAACTACATCTTCATTGACCGCGATGACACACTCATCATCGATAAGGAATACCTCTCCGATCCCGCAGGAATCGAATTTCCTAAAGGCGCCATCGCCGGCCTGAAACGTCTCCGCGACGCAGGTTACGGTATCATTCTCATCACCAACCAGTCCGGTATCGGCCGTGGTTATTTCACGGAGGATGATCTTGCCGCCGTCCATGATCGCCTTAAGGAACTCCTTGTAGCAGAAGGTCTTGAGCTTGCCGCCATCTACTACTGCCCCCACGCTCCAGACGCCAACTGCAACTGCCGTAAACCGAAAACAGGCATGCTGGAAGCCGCCTGCCAAGACTTCGACATCGATCTGAAATCCACCGCCATGTTCGGCGACAGCAAGGTGGACATCCAGCTTGCCAAGAACTTCGGCGTCACCGCCATTCAAGTCACCAGTGGTAAAAAAGCGCCGCTGCCTGACGCGGATTTTGTCGCCGAAACCCTCGACGAAGCCGCCGAATGGTTCCTGAAACAGCACCATCACCCCTAGTCCCTTTCGTCCCTTTAGTCCCTTATGTCCTTTTCCCCCCAAAAAGAGCTAAAACAAATTCTCATCATCTCAAACTGCCGCTTCGGCGACAGCCTCGTCATGATGCCTGCTTTGCAGCTGCTGAAGGCTTCCTTCCCGCAAGCCTTTATCTGCCTGCTCAGCGAACGAGACGCCCACGGTGCCGTTTCCGCCGACCAAATACTCGGCGGCCGTGGTCTTGTCGATGAATTTGAGGCACTTCCAATGACGGGAGGCAAACTGTCGCGATTGTTCTCACGACTGCGGCTCATCATCAAGCTCCGCCGACGCGCCTTCGATATTGGCATCGTTCTCATGCCGCCCTATCCGCCGTTGACCATGGCGCTTGTCGATCGCTTCAAATTGTATCTGAGGCTCTTCGGCGTCAAGCGGATAATCGCCCCGACGGAGATTTTCAATTTCAACGAAAAACGCCTCAACGTCGTGGATGCGACATTGCAAGTTCTTGCCCCCCTGAATCTTCCATTACCATCTCCCAATCATGCGCCATACGCATTGCCGCCGCGTCAAAACAGCGAAACAGCGGAACAAGAGGCCGAAAGCCTCATGGCATCCGCACCGCAAGGCGCCTTCCGCCTGGCCGTCGCCCTCGGCACGAACATGCCTGCCAAACAATGGCCGTTGGAGAATTTCGTCGTCGTTCTCAAACGACTTTGTGCAGAAACACCCGTCTGGCCTGTCTTCTTCGGCGGAGCGTCCGATGAAAATTCCGCCTTAAGGCTCATGACCGACGGTATTTGCGGCACGCTTGTCACAGGTCGGTCATTATCCGTCGCCGCCGCTGTCATGGCGCGTTGCGACGGCTATTTCGGCCACGACACAGGCGTCATGCATTTGGCGGCATCACTTGGCAAGCCATGTGTCGCGCTGTTCTCCTCCCGTGATCCTGCTGGCATGTGGGATCCGTATGGTAAAGGCCATACGATTCTGCGTATCAACGATTTACCATGTGCCAACTGCGGTGCCGTCATCTGCCCGAAACCTGATCATCCCTGCATGAAACAATCAACAGACGATGTCTTCTCCGCCCTGAAAACGCTTGTGAATACAAAAACATAATTCTGGACTAACTGGATTCTCTGGACTATCTGGATTTGGCTGCATTCGCATCATCACCAGAATCTTCAGAACTTTCCAGACAGCAAGTTGTTACCCCATAAACCATAAGCACAGCAAGGTAGCATTTGTGTTTCCTTTTATCCAGTAAATCCAATAAATCCAATAAATCTAGAAAATCCAGTAAGTCCAGAAAATCCAATAAATTATGCATTATGCATGATAAACTAAAAATAGTTCAAATCAATACAGCTGACAAGGGCGGCGGCGCCGAAGGCTCCGCTTGGAATCTCTTCAGCCGATTCCGCAGCCTTGGACACGACTCCAAGCTCATCGTCGGCCGCAAGTATTCCAAAGACGCGGATGTCATCGAAATCCCCCGCAAGGCGCATTGGACTACCCTTCCATTCCAATGGCTTGCGGATGGTGCACGCTCCCGCGAAGGCTCTCTGCCCGGTATGCGGAAACTCGCCCGTTGTTTCGATCGACTCGCCAATCCGTCACGTCTTGCCGACTGGTGGAACGGTCGTGACGAATGGACGTTCCCCGGCTGTGAGCAACTTCCGCAACTCATTGGCCCCAAAGTGAATATCATCCACTGCCACAATCTCCATGGATGGTATTTCGATCTGCGTGTCCTCCCGTCACTCGCCAAAATCGCGCCAGTCGTCCTCAACCTCCGCGACACATGGGCCCTCACAGGCCATTGTGCATATTTCATCGACTGCGACCATTGGAAAACCGGCTGCGGCAACTGCCCGCGTCTGAATGTCTATCCCGCTGTCAGAAAGGATAATACAAATTGGAACTGGCAACAGAAAGCCAAAATCTTCAAGGCGTCGAAACTCCATGTCACGGCTCCCTCAAAATGGCTACTCGACCGCGCAAAGGAATCCATGCTGGATGCTGTTGAATACAAGCTCATTCCCAATGGCATCGACACAACTATCTTTACGCCAGGCGATTCCGCCGCCGCGCGACAGGAGTTTGGCCTGCCGCCAGATGCAAAAATCGTCATGTTCGCCGCCGCCGCCAAATCAAGCTATTTCAAAGACCCGGACACGCTTTGGGCAGGCGTGAAACGACTCGCCGCGCTCGATCCGAATCTCTTCTTCCTCTGCGTCGGCATGGAATTGACATCCGAGACGGACGGTATCCGCGCCATGGGCATCCCCTATGTCAGCGACGCCCAGAAAATGGCGCAACTGTACCGCAGTGCAAACGTCTTTTTGCACACGGCGAAAGCGGAAGCCTTCGGCAAAACCGTCACGGAAGCGATGGCTTGCGGCACGCCGGTCGTCGCCTCTGCGACAGGCGGTCTCGTCGAACAAATCATCGACGGCCAGACGGGATTTCTTTTCCCGTCGGGAGATTCAGAAGCTCTTGCGCAATCGGCTCTTCGGATATTGAACCTTCCACCGGAAGCCTATGCTACGATAAAATCCGCCGCCGCCGCTCAAGGCGCATATTTCAGCCTCGACCGCCAAGCCGACGCATTTATCGACTGGTACTCCGCCTTGCAGATGGAGCCTAAAGATAATCTCTTTTTTCAAGCTTGAATAGTTGATTTAATTCCCTAAAAGTGGTATTTTTTTACCAGTTTTGGGGAATAGAAAGCAAGATATCTGCCTTGTCATCATGCACTATATTTGTTTCTCATTCAAAAAGAGGCAGATGACATAAAAGAGGAAGCCATCTTGCCTCAACAAGCAATTCATGCAGCTCCACCTTTCTGATTGCTTGTTTTCCAGTACAATATCACTATAGTAGTGAGAATTTAGAAACGTCCTCAACATACTATTCACAGTTTCCTACCATGCCCTCCGAAACCAACATCTTCCTTCGCTGCAAGTCGCTGACAACCATCGTCATCGATGAAAACGCCACGGAGCTGACCGCCTATGCGGCTTCCGAACTGCAAAAATACTTGCAGAAGGCTATGAATTGCACGTTTGAAATCAAACGCGGCACACCATCGGCTGGATGTTTCCATCTTGTTCAACGGTCTTTTCCTGAAGATCGCAAGTTATTTGACCGCACATGGATAAAGGATATGGGGGGCTGGCTGGAACTGGCTGGCGAAAATCCTGTCTCCGTCCTTTACGCCGTCTATGATTTTCTCAAATCATGCCTTGGAATCCGCTTCTTCGCGGCTGGAGAGGCGTTTGAATACATTCCACGGACAATATCTTTGAGTTTTCCTGATGACTACAAGGAGGAGTTCGGTTCCGCATTAGAAATCCGTGATTTCGTCAATCGCACTAATAGCCCGGATGTTCTTTCCTTCGCCGTCAAAAACCGCATCAACACAATTCTCGGCTGCGGCCCTTGGAAGGACGGCTCCGAAAATTGCAGTTATGAAAACGCCCGTCTCATCCATTCCTACGGTCTGAAGGTTCGCGGCCCCGGCCATAGCTGG
>JAFZIJ010000009.1 GCA_017554445.1 Victivallales bacterium | reverse complement strand
GCGGGACCCTCCCGCCTTGTTCCGTGCGACGGCGGGTATGCCGTCGTTACTTATGATAGAGGCCATCCCACACGATGCGGCGGTAGTTTGATTTGTCCGTGTCGCCTTCCGTCGAAATGCAGAGAATGCGGGAGGATGCGTCCAGACGGAGTTGCGATCGGAGCCAATCGAGGCTGTCGTTCTGCATGATTTCCGCGACAAGGCCCGTCGTGGAGGCACCGCTTTCGCCGGAAATAACGCGTGGATCGTCACTTAGCGGATTGCCGAGAATGCGCATGCCTTTCGCGGCGACGTAGTCGGGCATGGAGATGAAATCGTCGGCGTAGTCATGGAGGATGTCCCATGCGATGGGACATGGTTCGCCGCAGCAGAGACCCGCCATGATGGAATCCATCGGGCCTGTGACGGCGTGAAGATGACCATCGTTCGCATATGCCGTCTGATAGAAGCAATCGGCCTTGTTGGGTTCGACGATGACAATGACAGGATGTTGTTTTTTGCCGCAGTAGTTTGCGAAAAAGGCGGTTATGGCACCCGCCATGGAGCCGACGCCCGCCTGCAGGAAAACATGCGTCGGAAGGATTCCATTGAGTTGATGGACGGCTTCCAAGCCCATGGTCAGATAGCCTTCCATGATGTGGAGCGGAATCTCCTCATAGCCGTCCCACGCGGTGTCCTGCACGAGAATCCAGCCGTGTTTGGCAGCGTTGTCGCGTGCGAGGCGGACGCAATCGTCATAACCGAAATCCATGATGGAGGCATCCGCACCAAGCTTGCGAATGTTCTCAAGCCGTTCGCTGGCCGTGCCTTTCGGCATATAGACGACGCATTTTTGACCGAGGCGGTTGGCGGTCCAGGCGACGCCGCGGCCATGGTTGCCGTCGGTCGCCGTGACAAACGTCAAATCGCCGAGCTTCGCCTTGACGGCGGGGCTGGTCATACTTTCGCAGGAAAGCTCTGAAATGTCCATACTGAGCGTTTTGGCGATATAGGAACCGATGGCGTAGCTGCCGCCGAGCACTTTGAAGGCGTTCAGGCCGAAGCGTTTGCTTTCATCTTTGACATGAATGGACTGAACGCCAAGCATTTGCGCAAGTCCTTTCAAATCAGCCAACGGCGTGGCGGCGTATTCGGGAAAGCTCTTGTGAAACGACATGGTCTTCTCAGCCGTTTCCAAGCCGAAACGGCTGATGTCACAGAGCTTTCCATCCTTTTCATGGGAGAGATGGGCGGATTTAAAACATTCTTGCATAACTCAATCCACCGTCACTTCATAGAGCAGTTGCGCACCGTGCGGGCCGCGGATGTCCAGCGGGATGCGGAGGCCGTCGGGCGTGACGACGGCGTCGAGCTTACTGAGGCGTTCGCCGTCCGTGCGAAGCCGCCAGACCGTCGCAGCTTGCGGATTCTGCATTTTTATGGTGATTTCGGCGCGGCCATTCTGGACGATATGCGGCGCATGGCCCCATTCCAGAAGGACTTTGCGGCGGATGTCGGCGTATTTCATATCTGTGTTCTGCAAATCCGTCAGATGCGTGATGAGAAGACGCTTGCTGGTGGCGATGTCGTGGTCGTCAACCGCTGAAACCCAGACTGTTGCGTCGGAATCAAAAATCTTGATCTGGGCGGCGTCTGTTTTGATGCTCTTGCCGGCCGGAGCAAAGCCGCCAGCCGTTTTCGGCGTGTTGAGGACGAGAATGTTTTCCGTTCCGTCGATGACGCATTGACCGTTTGCGGACTGCGTATAGGGCGTTCCCATATTGGTCGTGTTGTCAGCGGACAACCAGCCTTTCTGGCGGAAAAGTTCCAGCAGTTTGCCGCCATTGGCGCCGTTCATCGGCGAATTGGCGTCGATGGTAGTCGCGCCTTTGGGGGCGTCGGTGGAGAAGCAGAGCGAAACATCCGCATCGGCCTTCGTGTCGCTTTTGCCGACGAGATAGCCGACCTGCGTGACAAGATTCAGTTTACTCCAGCCTGGAACAGGGCCTTGGCCGGGCTGGAAGTCTTTGTCCAAATATTTGTCTTCCAACGTAATGGCGACTTTTTGCGGGGCAGGGGCCATGTCTCCGCGCAGATAGAGGCAGAGGATGGCGCGTTCCGCGCATTGGTTGAGCGGATCGGAGGCGAGATCGAAATAGCCTGCGCCGCTGACGTGGAACATGTTCCAGTTGCCGTGCGAGTAGGCGAACCGCCAGATGCCGCCCCAGTCCTGCAAGGCCGCCAGGCAACCCGTCATGATACCACCGACGCCGCGGAAACGGCCTGGGCCGGAGAAATTGTATTCCGTGATGGTGAACGGCTTGTCAAAAAGTCGCGTGAACGCGACATGGCCACCGCCGGGAGTGCCTTTCAGGACGGGGCTTGTGTTGTCGCAACGGGACGGTAGCTGCCATGATTTTTCAATGAACTGCGGATGGTCGATGTAGAAATGGTCATCGACATAGTCGAATTCCTTGCGGGCCATCGTGGACCACGTGCGGTTCGTCCATGAGTTCATGTCTGTCAGCAACGCCTTGCTGCCGAGCTCCTTATAGAGGAAGTCGCGCATGCGGCGGAGCATGTCCGTTTCGATATCGTATTGGAAGCGTTCGAAATCGCGGCGTTCGGCGACAGTTCCTCTCCCATCCGGAAGGAACGTGATGGCATAGTCTTGCGCGGTTTTCCAGGCGGCGTTTCGCTTTTCGGCGGAGCCATATTTCTTTAGCGTCCAGTCATTCCATGCGCGGAGCCATTCCTTCCGCGTGCGATCGCGGAGGCCGCCAAAATAGTTTCCGTAGTTGCCTTCATTGATGAGGCTGATCCATGCGACGGCGGGATCCTGTGCGTAGGACAGTCCCGTGTAAGGATTTACGTGTCCTAAGAAGGCACGGCAGAACTCTTTCCAGTTTTCGAACATACGGTCGTTGACAGGCAGGAGCATCTTGATTTCGTTCATGTCGAGATTGCCTTGCTCGCCGTCGAAGACGTCTTTTGCGAAGACGGTACGGGAGACGAACGTGTCGGTCGTCACATAGATACCACGCTGGCGGAGCTGGTAGTGGAGATAGTCCAATCTTTCCAATTTCTCCGGATTCAAGAGTGTAGATGAACCGGACCAACGGTTCTGCAAGTTGCCTTCATAGTGGTGGTAGCGGACGGTGTTGTAGCCGAGCCGCCAAAGGCGTTCGGCCAGTTGCTCCGACTGTTCATGCGTTAAGTCGTGTGCGCTGAAGCAGAAATTGACGCCGTAGAAGCGTTGTGGCACGCCTGGCAGTTTTTCAAATTCGAAATGCGGGCCGTTCGCGCGAACCCAACCGTACTTTCCCGCAGGGCCGTCGGCGAATTTGAAAACCGTGAAATCGAGAGCGGAGCCGGGGATGACGCCGAGCCGCATGTCCAGAACAGACCAATCATCGTCCGCTTTCAGCACAACTGGTTCCATAGACGCTACTTCCAATCCGTCATTCCATTTCAGCGTCAAGACGATTTTGAGGCTTTTCCCGGCAGCCCACGTTTCGCCGTTTGGCATCTGCGGACCGATGCGGACTTCCATGGCGCCGCCCCACTGGCGGTTGTCCTGCACCATGACGTAAGCGTTTTCTTCCAGCGTAGCGGTCATGGTACCGTCTGGCGTGAAGACTTCAAACGACTTGCAGTTGGCGTTTGCGACCATCGCGTTTTTAAATGTTTTCGGAAAATCCGCCTTGGCGTTGTCGCCAAGCTTGTAGGAGAGCTGCGTGGAATAGAGTGTATCGAAATTGAGATTGACGTGAAGGGAATTGAGGATGACGTCTTCTTTTGGCGTGAGGGCATAGTCGAGCTTCAACGAACCGTCGGGAAGCAATGAACGGACGAGATCCATGGCGATGGTCTTGCCGGAAGTCGTTCCCGTTGCGTGTGTTTCGCCGATGGCTTTGGCATTTTTGTCATTGCCGAAACTGGCGAAGCTCCAATTGGCTCCCGCGAAGCCGGGGGCGATGGTGCAGAAGACTTTTGCTTTCGTGCCGATTTCACCGCTTCCGTTCTGGCTGGACCAGTAGGTGACGGGGGAGGCGATCGTGCTGATTGCCAGAGCGCATAAGACGATGGAAAGGCGCATGCTATTCTCCTGTTGATGGTTGAATGTTGCTTAGAAAATCTTGCCGGGGTTGAGGATGCCGTTGGGATCGAGACCGTTTTTGACGGCCTGCATCATCGTGAGGAATCCTTTGTCGGCCAATTTAAGCATATACTTTTTCCGTTTGTGGCCGATGCCATGTTCGCCGGAGATGTGGCCGCCGAGGGCGATCGTTTCCGAATACAAATCCATGAGCAAGGTTGGCAGCGTCTCCTGCCATTTTTCAAGCGTCCATTCGGGCGGCATGACGGGTGTGGCGTGGAGATTGCCGTCACCGGCGTGGCCGTAGCATGGGATGAGAACGCCGTATTTCTTTGATATGCGGTCGATTGCGGCGCTCATGTCCGGAATGGAGGCGATTGGCACGACGATATCTTCAAGACTCTGGTTGGGGGAGAAGACTTTGAAAGCTTCGGCGACGGAACGGCGGATTCGCCAGATGCGTTCGCTGTTCGCTTTCGTGTCGGCGACATAGACTTGTGTCGCTCCCGCCTTCAGGCATTGTTCGCCTATGACGTCGTAGTCGTGTTCGACCTGCGCCGCATCCGCGCCGTCGATCGTGATAAGAAGCATGGCGCCAGAGTCTTGGCAGGGCAACGTTTCATTAAGGTATTGGCAGGCCGTCTGGAAGGAGAGTTTGTCCATGAATTCCACGGCGGTCGGGATGACGCCGCCTTCCGTCATAATTTTCGGCACGGCGCCGATGGCCTCGCCGATGGAATTGAACAGGCAGAGCATATCGACGGACGCTTTCGGCAATGGCAGCAGCTTCAAAATGATTTTCGTGAAGACGCCGAGAATGCCTTCCGAGCCGATCATCAGCTGAAGAAGATTGATGCCGGAGACGTCCTTCACGAGTTTGCCGCCAAGCATGACGATGTCGCCCGTCGGCGAAACCATTTCCAGCCCAAGAACATAGCGGCCTGTGACGCCGTATTTGACGGCCTTGCCGCCGCCTGCGTTTTCCGCGACATTACCGCCGATCGTGCATGTTTCAAGACTCATCGGATAGCCTGCGTAGAACAGGCCGTGCGGACGGAGCATTTCGTTGATTTCGCTCGTGATGACGCCTGGTTCGACGGTGACGGTCATGTTCGCCTTGTCAACGTCGAGAATATGGTTCATGCGGCAGCAGTCGATCACGATGCCGCCGTAGATTGGCACGGCACCGCCGGAGAGGCCGCTGCCCGCGCCGCGGGCGGTGACGGGAATCTTCTCGCGATTGGCGAGTTTCATGAGCTGCGAGATTTCCTCCGCCGATTTTGGGCGGACGACGGCTTCCGGAATGCGTGTGGCGCAGCCTGCGGCCTCGTCATGGGCGTATGGTTCAAGTCGTTCCGCGTCATTGTAATAGACGTTTGCGGCACCGAAGATGCCGATGAGTTCCTGGGCGATGGATTCTGTGAGTTGTTTGTATTCTGGCATAATTTGAAGGAGGGTTTGGGTTATTCTGCGGGAATGGCTTTGGGATTGATGAGAAGTTTGGCGTAGGCGTCCAGAACAAGTTTGCCGAGGACGGAATCCTTCTGGATTCCAGAGACTTCCGCAAGCGCGGCCTCGACGCCGTTCTCTTTGATTTTGGCTTGCAACGCGGGAGCGCTGGGATCGTCCGCTGGATTGAAAAGCAACGCGGCCGCGATGCCCCACGCCAGATGGACAGGCTTGCCGCCGCCGTCGACGGCGAGATTGGCGGCGCCGACGAGGCGGTCTTCCGCCGCGAGTTTGCGGATCGGATCGCGTCCAAGGCGATAGATGGTGTCGCCTAAGCTCCTGTTGGCGAAGCGTTTGAGCAAATCATCGACATGGGCGTAGAGCCATGCGCGGTCCGCCTTGAACTTCGCGCAGATGCCATCGACGCTTTCGCGCAGACCGGCGAGCATGAACGCACGGATCTCTTTGTCCTCAAGTGCCTCGTAGGCATATTCATAGCCGCGCTGATAGGCGACATAGGACATCAACGCGTGGCCGCAGTTGTGGACGTAGAGTTTCCGCGCACCAAAGACATCGAAATCGTCGTATGGCGTCATGGCGACGATGTCCGGAATCGGTCCGACGAAGCCTGAACGCTTGACGGGTAGCTCTTTATACGGTTCGACTTTGATCCAGCCGATGTCTTCCGCACGCATTTCAGGCGTCGGCGCGGGAACCATGCGGCCGATGACGGTTTCGACAAGTCCCGTCTTTTCAGCTAGATAGGACTTGGCTTCCTCTGGAATGCTCTGTTCCAACAGGCCGCGCAGATATTCGGGCGCGCCATGGAGGTTTTCGCAGACAATGACGTTGATGGGCGGCAGATTGCGTTTTGCGCGAAGGGCGAGGCCGGCGGCCAGGTTCGGTGCGACGAACTTCAAAACATTTGCGCCGACGGCGGTTGCGCAGATGGACGCTTCCGCGACGGCTTCCGCGACGGCGGCCTGATTGCGGCTATCGACACCACTGACAGGACCGATGGAGTAATCCTTTGAACCTTCGTTACTTACAGTTTGAAGGCGGTAATGATGGTCGCGGTTGAAGAGGTCCAGTAGCTCCTGTACGACATCGACGAAGACGACTTCGTATCCAGATTCGCTGAACAACTGTCCGATAAAACCGCGGCCGATATTTCCGGCCCCGAACATCACTGCCTTGCCTTTCATTTTTGCTCCGACGTTTTTTCTAAGGTGTTTTGTGTGAACGTTATGGCGACTATGCCGTTTTCGATGATTTTGCATTTGGAAGTTTTGCGCATATCAAGCGGTTGCTGTTTAGGGACTTGAACGGTGCAGATCAAGTCTTTGGGAAGTTTCGTCGTGTCCCATTGGAGAGTAAGCGGCTTTTTCTGCGAGAGCTTGCAATCAAGAAGCCATGCCTGCGGGAGTTTTGCAGATCGAATGTCTTTGTAGAGAAGCATCTGCGACTGGCGGTTCAGAAGGAGTCCTGCGATGGCTGTTCCCATGGACATCGGTGGCGCATAGATGTCCAATCCCTTGTCGTATTGGTCTGTAGCTTTTGTTGCACATCCGAGAATGACTTCTTCGATTTGTGCGTTGTCCATACGGATGCGGAATGTGAAATCGTCGGCTATGGCGGCCAGCGAGAGTGTGAAAAGGAAGGAGATGATGAGTTTCATATTTCTGTGAAAATGAAATGAACAATGTTTTTCTAACAAAATAACGCAGAACAATAGGGAAGTCAAGCTATATTAATAATAGTATTGCGAAAATGGACGGGATAGGGCGGTTACGGAACGGATTTTTCATTTGAACAAGAGGACAAACCATGATGAAAAAATATGTGTTGTTGCTTTGCGTATGCGCGATGGTGTTTGGAAAAGACTGGCCGATCTACAAAATCGGCATCCATGAAAATGTGCCATATCTTGAAAAAGGGCGGAATGAACTGCTGGATGTGTATTATCCTGCGGACGCGAAGCCGGATGAAAAGTTTCCGGGCATCGTCATCATCCATGGCGGCGGCTGGACGGGCGGCCAGCGGGATGCGGCGCGGGAAATCAACATCGCGTCCAATCTCGTGCGCATGGGCTATGTCTGCATCAGCATTGATTACGTGTTGAGCCAGAAGGGGAAAGGAACGTGGCCGCGCAATTTCATGGACTGCAAGACGGCCGTCCAGTGGATGCGTGTGAATGCGGAGAAACTGCATGTCATTCCAGACAAAATCGGCTGCATCGGCGGTTCGGCGGGCGGACATTTGTCCACCCTGTTGGCGGTCGGCGGAAAGGACATGGGATTGGAGCCGACATCGCCTTACGGCAATGTTGACACCAGCATTCAGGCAGGTGTTAACTTGTACGGAATCATGGACTTGACGAAATGGCGCCATGTAGAGAAGGATGGCACGCCGATTGAAGGGAAATACAAGCGGCCCGCCTTCATGGGGAAGAAATACGAAGACGATCCGGAGCTGTGGAAGTTTGCGTCGCCGATCAATCAGTTGGACAAAAATGATCCGCCGATTCTTCAATTGCAAGGGCTTGCGGATCCGACCGTTGATTGGTGGCAGGCTCGTGACATGAAGGCGGCATTGGATGCCGTCGGTATCGAAAACGAATTGATGCTGATCCCCGGCATCGGCCATACATTTGCTTTGCAACATCCTGGTAACAAGGATTATCCAAAGGAAATCCGTCCGGCGGTAATCCGTTTTTATGACAAACATCTGAAAGGATTGGATGACGCGACTTGCAAGGAGCGTTATGACGCGTTGTTGGCGTGGGAGGCGGCTCATCCGGACGATTCTCTGTATTGGATGCTGAATATCAATTCAGGCAAACTTGTGAAGAATCTTGGAAAAGGCCGTTGGATTATCGAACGTGACGGCAAGGAGATAGAGATCCAGTTGAGTGAAAAAACGACCGTCAAATCAGAAAAGGAAGTAGCTGTTACAGACATGGCGGACGGGCAGATTGTGAACGGCTATGGTAAACGGAACGAGGAGACGGATGTCACGTTGGACAAGCTGGTTATATTGGACAAATCTTATGGCCGGATGGCGTTGGGAAATATCTCGTTCTTGAATTCGACGCTAAAGAAAACGGAAAATGGCTGGAGCGTTGAGACGATCCGCAATGGCCAGCAGCAGAAGACGTTGTGGCCGTTGAAGCTGTCGGATAAATTCAACGTTTACCGTCGGCAGTTTGGAACGGTTGACGACATGCAGGTCGGCATGCGGATTGTGCAAATGACTGGTAAAGCCGCAGGCGAGCTACGGCTGGTGAATACCGTTGTGTTGCAGGGGAAATAACTGGAACCACGAATGGACACGAATTAACACGAATGTTTGTTATGAGTCCACTGAATACACGGAAGAAACAGAAAAGCCTCGCAGACGTCGGCCATCGTTCTGATGATGTAATTAGCAATACATGAATGTTTAGCAAGGAAGAATTGGAACAGCCTCCGTCTGCTCGGCGGTTTCCATACGCTTCGCGTGGGGATTTTTTAGCGAAGAAACAAGAAAGTAGTACAGAAATACAAGTATTGCAGAGATTTAAAGCATCATTTTCACGTCTCTCGTTTCACGTCTCATGTCAAAATGGGCATGAGACGTGAGAGAATGATATGTTCCTGCATGAATAAACAAGGATTTTTACAGCAGATGAGCGATTTTCTGCGGGAAGGTGCGGTAGTCATCGACGCAGATGAACTTGAAGTCGGACTTATAAACGGCTTCATCGTTGCCGCCGAGGCCGTAGTCGTCGCCGCAATAGGCGAGTTCATCGTGGGTTAGGCCGTTTTCTTGGCAGTACAAATCCAACGCGTAGCGTTTGTCGTACGGCTTGGGGGCGAAGTCGAAGGAAGAGGAACCGCCGATGAAAACGACGTAGTCGCTGAACGTTTTGACAACGTCGTCATAGAATTTGCGGCGTTTTTCGCGCGTGGGATCGAAAGCGAGTTTGTCCTCCTGCTTGGCCTTCGTGCCGATGAGCGGGAAGGTGACGCAGCCGGACGGATGGTATTCAACGCTTTCCCCTGCATATTGTGTAAATCCGTATTTGACACGGAGTTGCTCAATGCGATTGGCGACGCTTTCGCGGTCGCATGGAAGCGTCAAATCGCGGACGATGTCCATCTGCTTGGTGACATGGTTGTATTTACCAAACTGGAGGCCGTAGTTTCCGATGATGTCGATGGGAAAGCCGCCCATTTGGTTGAAAATACGCATGACCTGTCCCGCGCCGACCATCAACAGAGTATATTTTTTCGACAGCGCCTCCAAAGCGTTGCGATTTTGGTCGTCCAACGGTGTTTTGTGCTGTGTGAGGGTTCCGTCCAAATCGAATGCGATGACTTTGAGCATGGTTGTTCCTATTTTTGTTTGATGTTCATGGTTGCCTAATGAAAATTTAGGCGATTTTCAATGAATGTCAATTTTTGAGACATGACAGAATCAGACAAATAGAACAAAACGACGAAAGAAAGAGAAGAAAAGTGGCGCATTTGTCTTATTTTTCCATGAAAATCTTTAATGATGTTTGTTTTTTATAGGAAGATGGATTTTATTATATGTTTTGACATTTCATCGTAGATGAAAAAGTGGCATGCGGTTTGAATCATTTTGGGCATTGAGGTCGTTTTATGCATCACCTGCGTTTTAGACAAGTTCATTTGGATTTCCACACTTCTCCGGCGATTCCTGGAATCGGACTGGCCTTTGACAAAGATGAATGGCAGAACACGTTGAAGGCCGGCCACGTGAATTCCATCACGCTGTTCGCGAAGTGCCATCATGGCTGGCATTATCACTTTACGGAAAAAGGCCGTCTCCATCCGAAGCTCGGCTTCGATCTGCTTCGCGCGCAGTTTGACGCATGCAAGGAGATCGACGTCAACGTGCCGATCTACATTTCCGCCGGCTTGGACTGCATGATTCTGGACGAACATCCCGAATGGCAGTGCGTTTTCGTCGATCCGAACACGTTAAATACTTCTGTGGCAAGTCCTTTGAAGCCTGGTTTCCATCGCGTCTGCTTCAATTCGCCCTATACGGACTATCTTTGCGAGCAGATCAAGGAGACCGTCCATTTGTTCCCGAACTGCGACGGCATCTTCTTGGACATCATCTCCCAGCCGGAATGCTGCTGCCCGCATTGCTTGAAAGTCATGCGTGAGAACGGCTTGAATCCAAACATTCAGAAGGACCGCCAACGCTGTTCCGAACTCGCCTTGGAGCGCTACTACCAAATGACGACGGCGGCGGCGACGTTTGAGAATCCGGACATGCCTGTGTTCCACAATTCCGGCCATGTGACGCCTGGCCGCCGTTCGCAACTGAAAAACTATTTCACGCATTTGGAATTGGAATCGCTGCCGACGGGCGGTTGGGGCTACGATCACTTCCCGTTGTCCGCCAAGTATGTGAAGACGTTGGATTTGGACTTTCTCGGCATGACAGGAAAGTTCCATACGACGTGGGGCGAATTCGGCGGCTACAAGCATCCGAACGCGCTTCGCTATGAATGCGCGGCAATGATGGCTTTCGGCGCGAAATGCAGCGTCGGCGACCAATTGCATCCGTCCGGCAAGCTGGATGAAAGCACCTATGATCTTATCGGGCAGGCATATGCGGAAGTCGAGCAGAAGGAGCCGTGGTGCGACAACGTCGATAACGTGGCGGAAATCGGTCTGTTGACGGCGGCCGCCATCAATGCGTCGAGTTCGCGTGACATTCCGGGCGACATCGGTGCGGGCCGCATCTTGCTGGAAGGCCATTTCCTGTTTGATGTCATTGATTTGGATGCGGACTTCAAGAAATACAAACTGCTGATCCTGCCGGACGACATTCATATCGACAACAAATTGAAGAAACGGCTGGATACGTATCTCGGCCGCGGCGGCCATCTGCTGCTGAGCGGAAGAAGCGGTCTGGACGATGACGGCAAGTTCCTGTTCGATGTCGGCGCGGAATGCAAAGGCCTCAGCCCGTTCCGTCCGGACTATGTGCGGCTGGATGAATCCATCCGTCCGGACAGCGTGAAGAGTCCGATGGTCATGTATCTGCCCGGCTACCGTATCAAGGTAAAGGACGGCAAGAGTCTGGGCGATGTCCACGACACGTATTTCAACCGGACGGACTACCAGCATTTCTGCAGCCATCAGCATACGCCGTATCGTCTTGAGGCGTCGGGCTTTGCGGCAGGCGTCATGAAAGGCGGCATCATGTATCTGGCCCATCCCGTCTTCAGCATCTACCGCGGCTGGGGCTGCGTTCCCGTGGCGGAATATCTGCGCAAGGCGGTTCGTCTGATCCTTGGTGAAAGTTCCATTGAGACAAACATGCCGTCAACGGCGCGTCTGAATCTCATGAACCAGCCGGAGAACAAGCGGTATGTGCTGCATCTGCTTTATGCGAACACGGTTGCGCGCGGCGGCAACATCAACGTGAACGGCGTGACGAGCCGCGGCATGATCGAAGTTATTGAAGACTTGAATCCGCTTGTTGATGTGCAGGTGGCCGTGAAGACGCCTAAGGAAGTGAAATCCATTACGTTGGAACCGCAGGGGACGCCGTTGCCGTTCGAAAAGGATGAACAGGGCCGCGTCGTCATCAAAATCGACCGTTTCACATGCCACCAGATGGTGGTCATGAACTACTAAAAGCGAACAATATGGAGCGGTCAATACCGTAGCCAAATCATTTATTATCAACCACGAATGAACACGAATCAACACGAATTTTAACACAAAAATGCCTCGCCGCCGGGCCGACGATATCCTGAGGATTGAATGATGAAACAAGACGTTGATCACGAATGATGCAAACGGCTCCGGCGGCTGCGGCGGTTGTTTAAATGACGCGAATGTCAGCGAAGAACTGTCTTGTGTAAAGAAAGTGTTGAATGTAAAGACTTCACGGAATTTCTTTGTGGCAAAAATGAAAGATAATAGTATGGAATCCAAGAAGCCGGAAGAGAAGAAAACGACGGTCAACGGCGTTGTCCTGCCGGAACGGCTGGCGGCGTTGGCGGCCTTGAAACTGTCCAATGGCAAGCCGCAGGGGCGTGGTCCGGGCGGCGGGCCGCCCGGATGGTCTCGCCAATTGGAACAGGCTCATGACAGCAAGGCGACGTTTAAGCGTTTGCTTGGCTTCCTGCGTGGCCGCCTTCCGTTGATGATTGCGGTTGCGATACTTGTGATTCTTGGAACATTGCTGGGATTGGCGGGACCATGGCTCCTTGGACAGGCGGTCGATTCGCTGAAAATGTCGGTCAACGGCGTGCAGGTCAATATGGAACGCCTGCTGAAGATTCTGGCGGTGATGGCGTTCGTCTATGGCTTCAATTCGCTTGTGCAGTTTTTGCAAGGTTGGACGAGCGCGAAAATCGCGCAGGATACGGTGCGACTGTTGCGCCAAAAGCTGTTCATGAAGCTGCAAATGCTTCCGCTGACGTATTTTGATACGCATTCCCACGGCGAAATCCTGAGCCGTGCGACGAATGACATCGAAGTTGTCGCGCAGGTCTTGTCGCGCGGCGTCGTGAATTTCATCGGCAGCATCATCACGGTGTTCGGTTCGTTGTTTGTGATGGTGAAGATGAGTCCGTTGATGACGCTTGTGACACTGCTGACGATTCCGGGCAGTTTTTTCTTGACGAAATTCGCCTCGAAGAAAATCCGCAAAAGCTTTTTGGCGCAGCAGACGATGTTGGGACTGCTGAACGGCCATGTGGAGGAAGTCGTGTCCTCCCGCAAGACGGTGAAGGCGTTCAACCATGAAAAGCAAGCACTTAACGATTTTTCGATTTTGAATCACGAATTGTGCCGCGTCTGGCTGAGAACACGTTTTCTCATGGGATCCGTCGGTCCGTTGATGTCATTCTTGAACAACGTCGGTTATGCGCTTTTGGCTGGTTGCGGTGGTTGGCTGGCGAGCAAAGGCTCGATTACGGTTGGCGTGATTGCGTCGTTCATCCAGTATTCACGGCAGTTCACGCGGCCTGTTTCCGAAATCGCGAATCAGTACAATGAAATCCAATCCGCTTTGGCGGGCGCGGAACGCGTGTTCACCGTTTTGGACGAACCGGAAGAGGAGCCTGTCAAACCGGAAGGTCGTTTGGCGGAAATCCAAGGTGATCTGGTGTTCGACCATGTGGAATTCGCCTACAAGCCGGGCGAACCTGTTTTGAAAGATTTTTCGTTCCATGTGCTTCCAGGCCAGAAGATTGCGTTGGTCGGCACGACGGGCGCGGGCAAAACAACCGTCGCCAGTCTGCTGATGCGATTCTACAACATTCAAGCCGGCAAAATCATGCTGGACGGAAAGGATTTGACGGAAGTGCCGCGTCGCGACGTGCGCCGTTCCATCGCCATGGTGTTGCAGGAGACGCAGTTGTTCAGCGGCTCCATGCGGGAGAACATTCGTTTCGGACGGCTTGACGCGACGGATGAGGAAGTGGTAGCCGCCGCCAAATTGAGCGGCGCGGATTTGTTCATACAGCGCATGCCGGAAGGGTATGATACGGTTTTGAGCGAAAACGGCGGCAATTTGAGCCAAGGCCAACGGCAGTTGCTGTCCATCACGCGGGCCATTCTCGCCGATCCGCCGATTCTGATTCTCGATGAAGCGACCTCCAGCGTCGATACGCGTACGGAACTGTTGATCCAACGCGCGATGGTGCAGTTGATGAAAGGCCGGACGTGCATCGTCATCGCGCATCGTCTTTCGACGATTCGCGACGCGGATTCCATCATGGTCATGGACGGCGGCCGCATCGCGGAGCAGGGGAAGCACGCGGAACTCGTCGAAAAGCGCGGCATCTACTGGACGTTGGAACAGAGCCAATTGGGTTTAGTGGCTAGTAATTAGTGGTTAGTGGTTAGTTTTTTTATTGCGCTGTGACGCGGTTGACAAAGCGGATGAGCGGATCAATGGCGGGAATGGTCATGCCATGGCCGTAGCCTTGGAATTCGTAGAGCGTGACATCCTTGTGGCCGTTGATGAGCAGCATGCGGCGGAGCAGGGCGTTCTCTTCGTAACGACCGAGCATCTCCATTTCTCGATCACCCGTAAGTAAAAGAATGGGCGGAATTTGCGCGGCATTTTTCGCATAGAAAATCGGAGCCATGTCATCGACGAGCGGCTCCGTTTTTTTCATGCCTTTCTCTTCACGATAGGCGAAATGAGAGATGCACTGTCCGCTTTCGGGAATGAGCCCTTTGATCTGCGACGGCCTGATGCCGTATGGCGCGAGCCATTTGGGATCCATGCCGAGCATGAGTGTCAGATAACCGCCTGCGGAATGGCCGCTTACAAAAACTTTTTGCGGATCGCCACCGTAGTTCTGGATGTTTTTCATGACCCATGCGAGACCAGCAGCGGCGTCTTGAAGACAATCGACGACTTTGCAACCGTTCTTCTTCGCGAGACGATAGCCCATGCCGCAGACGATGATCGGCTGCTTTTTGTTGCGTTCGAAGAAAGGCGTGGGAACGCTTTTCGAACCGCCTGTGAGACCGCCGCCGTGATACCAGACGATGACGGCGCAATCCTTTGCGTTTTCTGGAGCGTTGATGTCGAGAACGCATCTTTCTTTTATGTAGTCGTTTGTGTATTCTTCTTCGGCGCGGTAGCGGATGTTTTTCGTGACGTTGCGATTGGCAGGGGCTTGGGCGAAAACACAGCACGTCAGACAAAGAAGAATAATGGCTAAATGCTTCATGATGGCTCCTTTAGTGATTGCGGTTCCCAGCGAAGGGCTGTTTGTCGTTGAAATCTGGCATGAATGCGTCGTCGCCAAAATCCGGCTGGAGGAAGACGCGTGTGAAACCAAGTTCATCGACCTTGTCGCAGACTTGTTGGTATTCGTCTTTTGTAAGTCTCCTGTTCAGAAAGTCTTGCTCCGCGCAGGCTGGAACGGGCGTGAATTGGCTCATGATGGAAATCGGCAGTTTTGGGCCAAAATCATCATAAAGCCATTCCAAAACTTGAAGGGAGTTGTCCACAAAGCTCGGCAGGACAAGATGGCGGACCATGACGCCGCGCGAAGCCGTGATTTCGCCCGTTTCATCAAACGGACGCAGAAAACCAACGGCATCAACAAGATAGCGGATGGCATCCCGTGCGACGGACGGATAGTCCGTCGTATGGATGCATCGTTGGGATAGATTCGGATCGGAGAATTTGAAATCCGGCAGGAAGATGTCGATGAGCTTCGTTTGTTCCTTCAGCATCTCGACGCGGGAGTAGCCTGAACTGTTCCAGACGAATGGCAGATCAGGATGGTCTTTGCGGATAGCTTCGCAGAGTTGTTGGATGTGCGGCCACCAATGTTCAGGCGTCACGAAATTAAGATTATGGACGCCTTTCGTGATTAATTCCTGCGTTTCAGCAATCAGGCGTTCCATCGTATATGGTTGGCCTTGATGTTGTTGCGAAATCTGGTGATTCTGGCAGAAAAGACAGCCGCATGAACAGCCTGAAAAGAAAATCGTTCCGGAGCCATGCTGCCCTGTGAGGCATGGCTCTTCGCCGAAATGCGGCGTGATGGACGCAATATGGCATTCGGCTGTTTCGCCGCATCTGCCGAGCTGGCCGATTGTTCGGTTAACTCGGCAGATGCGTGGGCAAAGTTCGCAACGGGAATATCTTTCCATAATATTCTGGAAGTTCTGGAGGCACTGGAAGTTCTGGAAGTTTTGGATAATCCAGAATATCCAGTTAATCCAGAATATCCAGAAAAAAACTTAATGAAGCATAGGAGCGAGGGCCAGGCGGAAGCCGAGATTGGCCTTGCAGCCTTCCGGTTCGCATTGGCCACGATAGGCGGAACGGCAATGGCGTGCGTAATCGCCGTAGCAGCCGCCTCTTGTGACTTTCAATTCGCCAGATTCAGGACCACGCGGATCCGTGGCGGCTTCGTCTGCGATGTCGCCAAACCAATCCCAACACCATTCACGGATGTTGCCGTGCATATCGCAGAAGCCCCATGCGTTCGGCTGGCGTTCGCCGACGACGTGCGTCTTGTAGCCGGAATTGTATTTGTACCATGCGACATTTTCGAAATAGGTGCGGGCCTCTTCGCCGTGGCTGGTCGGATCCATGCCATGGTTAAATGCGGTGGAAGTGCCTGCACGGCAAGCATATTCCCACTCCGCTTCGGTCGGCAGACGGTATTCATAGCCGTCGGGAAGCCGTCCCGCGATCATTTCGAGATAGGTGAGTTCCTTGCACCACCGTTCTACGCTGTACCAATCCACTGTTTCGACGGGACGTCTGAGGCCGCCAAAATTCGCGGGGCGCGCACGTAGGCCTGCGCAGTCCGCGATGACGGAATATTCCTCTTGCGTAAGTGGATACATGCCAAGCCAGAAGCCCTTTGAGAGCGTCACTTGATGGAGCGTCTCTTCCGGCGTGCGGCCGCTTTCCTCCGCAGGGCTGCCCATTGTGAAGGTGGCTGGCGGGCACCAGATCATCTTGATTTTGGGCTCTTCCACCGTGAAGTTACGGGAGCCTTGCTCATCCGCCTTCCCTTTGATGGCCGTGTCGAAATCAATGTTGATGTTGAGGCGTTCCTCCAGTTCCGCGCGGGCCTGGTTGAGTTCCTCCATGGACGGCTGCGGGCGGGATGGACGCGTGTTTTCCTGCTCTTCGTTCTGTTCCTGACGCGGATTCTGCTGATGTGACGTCGCCTTGATGATGGGGCCCAATGCAAGACGGAAACCACGATAGCAACGGCGGTTGGTGGGGTTGCCGCCTTTGCGGGCGGATGAACTGCAGCCCATGGCCATGCCGCCCATGTTGCCGCCGCGGCAGACATGGTAGCGACCGTAGTCGGGGCCGAGCGGATCGACGACATGGTCCAGCGGATATTCGTCATACCAGTCACGGCACCATTCTTCGACGTTGCCGTGCATGTCGTAGAAGCCCCAGTTGTTCGGAAGCTTCTGTCCGACGTCATGCGTTTCCTTGCCGGAGTTGTGGTCGTACCATGCGACTTCGTTGAGGTTGGGGCATTCGCCGTCGCCGCAAGTCAACGTCTTGCCGCTATTGAGGGCGGTGGTGGTTCCTGCGCGGCAGGCGTATTCCCATTCCGCTTCGGTTGGGAGACGGTATTCGAAGCCTTCCGGAATGCGTCCTGCGCGAGACTCGCGACGGTTGAGGGCTTCGCACCATTGATGCGCATCGACCCATGTCACGCGTTCGACAGGGCGGTTTTCGCCTTCGAATTTAGACGGACGCGGGTTGAGACCGGCCTGTTCTGCGATCATCTCGTATTGGGCTTGTGTCGTCTGGAATCTGGCGAGCCAGTAACCTTTCGTGATGGTGACTTGATGGAGCGGCGCATCCTCTGAATCGCCTTCTTCGTCTTCCGAACAGCCCATGATGAAATGCCCGGGATTGCACCAAATCAAATCGATGCGAAGGTTGCCGAGCATGACGTAGCGTGAATTTTCTAAGCCTGGCATGGTGATGGTTCCTTTGTCTCTCTCTTGTCTCTCTAGTATATGGTATGAAGGTATTTGTCAACTTCGTTTGCGGTGATGACGCCGTAGTTCGCCGCCCCGAGCCAGCCGGACATGATGATGCCGACGGAACCCGTGTGATAAAGTCCCGCGACCTGTTTCTGCATGTTCATGCTGTAGTCGAGCCCTTCGAACTTCGTGCCGAACGTGGCGCCGCAGGCATGGCCTGTGTAACGTTGGAACGTACGCGGTGTCGATGTCTCTATATAATCCGCTATCTTCCTGATATTTGGGATCTTATGTTCCAAGATGCCCAATGTGTTCTCGACTAGATATTGCTTCCGTTTCTGATAGTCTTCCTCCGTCAGGCCGTCCCAGTCGCTGTAATTGGCGTTCATGCTGGCGACGATGGAATAACGGTCCGAACCAGGCCGAATTTCTGGATAATAGACTGAGAATGTGCGACTTGTGATGTTAGGTGACAGCAAGGCCTGCGTGTCGTATTCGGGATATTCCGACGAGAAGACAAGATCGCCGATGTAGGGGATTTTCTCGCCTGGCTTGATGCCGATGTAAACTTGGCAGGATGAATTGCTTAGGCGGACTTTTCTGAAGCCGTCCATGAATTCTTTCGTAAAGTTTTCTTCGCCTGCGACTTCGGAGACGAGCCGTTTGATGCTGCCGTTGAAAACAACGGCGCGGCATTTGACCGCCTTGCCGTTGATGATGGCGCCTTCGACCTTGCCGTTGTTGATGATAACGCGTTCAAACCGCGCATTTGTTTCAAGTTGGACGCCGTTTTTCAACAGTTCCTCCTTCATCATGGAGAGCATGAGATCCGTGCCGCCAAGGAATGTGTAAACGCCTTGGCTCATGAAGTTTCCGAAAACAATTCCGTAGGCGATGGCGGGTTCGTACAGACCGGAGCCGTTTGCGTAGGTGATCGGTTCGAGGAGGAAACGCCATACATCCGTGCGGTTTGGGAAAAAACGATTGAAAAGATCTTTGATCGTGTCATCGTTCTTGTCATAGTAGTTCATGCCTTCCAAAGCCGCGAAGAAGGCGTTGACGGTGTCCTGCGGCAGTTTGAAATGGTTGACGAGCTTGGCGGTGAAATCCGTTGTATCAAACGTCGTATCCAATTGGAACTGAGGGTTGTCGAAACGGATGGATTTGACTTGGATGACACGGTCCGCGAACTCCTTCCCCCAGTATTTGCGGAGGGATTTCTTCATGCCGACGGGAAAACCGTGGAGGGCGACGTCAAAGATATGCCCTTTGCGTTTGAAATAGGTGGCGAGTCCGCCGATCATGGAATGCTGTTCGACGAGCAAGACCTTGTGTCCGGCTTGCGCGAGACGGTTGGCGGCTGTCAGGCCGCCGAGGCCGCCGCCGGCCACGATGATGTCAATGTTATTGTCCATTTGTTTCATATGATGCGAGATGATATTACAACAACTTAAATGTAATGCGAAAATAGTATCATTCAACCATGAATGGACACAAATAAGCACTAATTTTTTACACTGCAAAACACAGACAAAATGGTCGCTCTGTTGGTATGAAGCATGGGAAACACAAGGCTTGAACGTTTTCATGGCGCTTTTGGTTTGATTCTTTGTTCTTTTGAGGTAATATTATTGGAAGTGCCATCGGCAGTCTGCCGTTGGCAGGCGCAGGCGGAACGCACGCGCCACCCCGAAAAGAAGGCGGTGGAAGCATTTCAGACAACGGATTGACAGGAAGACTACCATGGAATTGCAAGAATTGCAGGCAAAAATGGACGAAGGGATCGCGACGAAAATGACGCCGTGCGCCGTGCTGACGGCATGGCAGCTGCATGGGGCGTCGTTTAGGTTGACGTCGGGCTGCCATACATACGAAAGCGACCGCAAGGTGAAGGAGGACGACCTCTTCGATTTGGCATCCATCACGAAATGCGTCGGCACGACGACGCTTTGCATGTGGCTTTACGATCAGGGCAAATTGGATTTGCATGCGCCGTTGTACGAATATCTTCCGGAGTTTTTGGACGGGCCGCAGGAGCAGTTGGCCTGGCGGAAGGCCGTCACGATCCGCCACGTCATGGCGCATTGCGCGGGATTCCCGCCGTTCCTGAAATTCTATATAACCCATGCCCATGTGACGGATTGGATCGCGCGTCGCAAGCTCGTGCTTTCCACGGCTTTGACATACGAGCCTGGAAAGGACACGGTGTATTCGGACATCGGTTTCATGATCATGGGCGAAGTCGTCAGAGCAATTTCCGGCAAACGCGTCGATGAACTCGCCCCCGAAGTTTTCTTCAAGAAGTGGGGCATGAAGGATACGACGTACAATCCGGACAAGTCGTTGTGGCCGCGTTGCGTTCCGACGGAATTGAAGAAGGAAAAGGATGGCGACGGATATTGGCAGGGTGTCGTCCATGATGAAAACGCACGGTGGTATGAAGGCGCGGCAGGCCATGCGGGACTGTTTTCGACAGCTCCCGATTTGGATCTGTACGCCATGAACATGCTGACGGGCGGCGGTGGTGTTTTCAGCCAGCAGACCATCGATGTTTTCACGACGCGCGCGAACATCGTGCAAGGCAGCTCCCGTTGCCTTGGATGGGATTCGCCTGAACAGCCGAGCTCCGGCGGATTGCATGTAAGTCCTTGCAGTTTCGGACATACTGGCTTCACGGGAACATCCTTCTGGATGGATCCGGAGAAGGGCGTCGCCGTCGCGTTGCTGACGAACGCCGTCCATCCGAAGCGCGAATGCAAAGGCAACGGCTACTTCCCGTGGCGCAATCGCATGCACACCTACGCTTACGAAGTGCTTGGGGTCAATTAGGCTTCGCCTAAAGCTAAAAGCTAAAAGCTAAAAATGTAACAAGGGCTGTTATGAACCTTCTGAAAGGTATATAACAGCCCCTGTTGTATTTTTTTTGATGTTGTTGGAAATTATTCCAAAAACACGTTGTCGATGAGGCGTGTCTTGCCGAAGAAGGCCGCGCAGGCCAGCAGGGCGGGTTGATCCACTGTCTCGATTGGGCGAATGGCACTTTGCGAAACGAGTTCGACGTAATCGACTTGTCCGCCGGATTCTTCAATGGATTTGCGGAGGATGGCCGTCAGGTTGACGGCGGATTTTTCACCGTTCTTCCACGCTTTTTCAGCGGCGAAGATGCCGCGCGAGATGGACAATGCGCGGTTATGTTCGTCTGCGGAGAGATACTTGTTGCGGGAACTGCGGGCAAGGCCGTCCGGTTCGCGAATCAGGGGGGCCATGATGATGTCGATGGGCACGTTGAGGTCGCGTACCATACGTTTGATGATCAAGGCTTGCTGTGCGTCCTTCTTGCCGAAGACGGCGACGTCGGCGCGGGCGATGTTGAACAGCTTCAGGCAGACAGTGCAGACGCCGCGGAAATGGATGGGGCGGGAGAGACCGCAAAGTGCTTGAGACAGAGATGTTTCCGTCACCCATGTGGAGAAGTCCGGAGCATACATGTCCGCTGGCGTGGGATAGAAAACGGCATCGACGCCGCGTTCGCGGCAGAGCCGTTCGTCCCGTTCGAAATCACGCGGATATTTGTCCAAATCTTCGTTTGGGCCGAATTGCGTGGGATTTACAAAAATGGAGACAACGACTTTGTCCGTCTTCGATTTGGCGATGTCCATGAGGGAGAGATGTCCGTCATGGAGGTAGCCCATCGTGGGGACGAGACCGATTGTAAGATTTTGTTTATGCCAGCTGTCGCAGAGCTGGCTGATTTCAGCGGGAGTCTTGCAGATGTTCATGATAGCGTAATTGTCTTATTTTGCGGTATTTTCTTCAGCGGGGAAAGACTGTGCCTCGACTTCCTCGCGATATTGTTTCAGTGCGTCGGCGGTGTATTGCGCGAGATTCGTGAAGACCTTTGCATGGCGCGGGACGAACGTGCCGAGGCCGAGAATGTCCGTCACGACCTGTATCTGGCCATCGCAGAACGGTCCTGCGCCGATGCCGATGGTTGGAATGGTCAGTTTTTCGGTAATTTCCTTTGCGAGATCGCGCGGAACGCCTTCGAGCACGACGGCGAAGGCTCCGGCCTCCTGGACGGCAAGTGCGTCGTCGATGATCTGCTGCGCCTCTTCATTGCGGCCGTGGATACGATAACCGCCATCTTTCAAAACGGATTGCGGCAGAAGACCGACATGGCCGAACACGGGAATGGAGGCATCGACGATGCGGCGGATGGTCTTGAGCATGGAACGGCCGCCTTCAAGCTTGACACCGTCCGCTCCCGCTTCCTTCAAATAACGGCCCGCGTTGCGGACGGCCTCCTCTTCGGAAACTTGATAGGACATGAACGGCATGTCGCCAATGACCATGGCGTGTTTGGCGCCACGGCGGACGGCGGCCGTCAGCATGAGCGATTCCTCCAATGTGACGGGAATCGTGTTTTCATATCCCAGAACGGTGTTTCCGGCGGAATCGCCGACGAGAATCAGCTGGATGCCGGCTTCATCGACGAGCCGAGCCGTGATGGCGTCGTAGGATGTGACGGTAGTGATTTTGCGGCCTTCGGCCTTCATTTTGGCGAGGTCGCGTACAGTGATGCGTTTTTCCATAGTAGTTGTCCTCTCTTTAGTTAAAGGAACGAAAGGGACAAAAGGGACGAAAAGGGCGAAAGGGACGGTTATGGTTTATCGGGGAAGTTCTTTTCCAGCAGTTGGAGGGCTTCCTTCGAGCCTTGCTTGGCGGCTTCGACAAGCCATTGACGGGCCTGTGTACGGTCAACAGCAGTTCCGACACCGTTCAGATAACATGCTCCAAGTTTCAGCATGGCCTGCGGTTCCCTCCGTTCGGCGGCCTTCTTGTAGCATTCGAAGGCGGCGGTCGGATTGGGAGTCGTTCCCATGCCGAGTTCGTTGAGGTAACCCAGCTGGTAAATAGCTGGCGTGAAGTCCTGTTTTGCGGCGGCGGAGATGTATTTGAAGGCCTCTTCCGGACTTTGCTTGACGACATATCCGGTCAAATAAGCCGTGCCGAGGCGGTATTGTCCGATGGTGTCGCCTTTTTCCGCTGCTTTCTTGTAGCATTCGAAGGCCTGCACGGGATTGGCGGCCGTGCCTTGTCCGTCACGATAGCAGTCGCCGAGTGAGACGAGCGCGGGAGCGTAATCCTGCTTGGCCGCGAGCTGATACCAACTGAAGGCGACATCCGTGTTTTTGACGGTGCCGTAGCCTTTTTGATAGCAGTATCCAAGTTTTGTCTGGGCTTCTGGATCGCTTTCCTGTGCGGCCAGCAGCAGCCAGTTGAACATTTCATCGTAATTGACGGGCACGCCTTGACCACGCTGATAGCAATCCGCGAGATGGACCTGTGCACGGCGGTCGCCTTTCTGTGCGGCGGCGGTCAGCATATCAATGATTTCTGTCTGGGAGGCGGGTTCGCCGAGACCGTGCATAAGCATGACGGCGACTTTCCGCATGCAGACAGGATTGCCGAGGAGGGCGAGCTTGCGAAGGTTCTTGAGAGCGGTCGCGTAGTCGCCTTGCTGTTCGGAGATGACGGCCATCTTGGTCATGGCTTCGGGAACGTCCAGATCGGCCGCCTTGTTGTAGTATTCAATGGCCTTCTTGACATTTTGGCCGACGCCGTAGCCGCCATCGTAGCAGATGCCCATGTTGAAGAATGCGTTGGGGTTGCCGTTTTCGCAAGCCATTTCGAAATACTTGAACGCCTTCTTGTAGTTCTGCTTGACACCGCCTATGCCGTCGAAATAGCATTTCCCGATGGCGAGCTGCGCGTTGTCGTTGCCGGCCTTGGCGAGCTTCTCCAGATTTTCTACATTGACTTTCTCCGAGTTATCCGGTCGTTCGCGCGTCTTGACGTTTTCGTCCGGCAGTTTCGGATTGTAGATATGGACAGTGTCAGTGTCCTTTACGGGCTTGGTCGTCTTGAATGGCCAGATGGCGAAGGCCGGTGTTGCGGCGATTAGAATGAACAGGATGCAGAGGATGCTTTTCATAACGGGCCCTTGGGTTGAGGGTTGCGTTGTATTGGACGGATGGCGATGTCAGCGGTGACCGAAAATCGCGGAGCCGATGCGGACGATGGTCGCGCCTTCGGCGATGGCGGTTTCGAAGTCGCCGGACATGCCCATGGACAGTTCCGGAAGAGATGTTTTCAAATTAGACTGTATTTTGTCCCGAAGGTTGCGCAAACCTTCGAAAATCTTGTGAAGTTCCGTTTCCGATGCGAGAGCGGGGGCGACGGTCATGAGGCCGACGCAACTGGCGGGACCTCCAAGATTCTTTGCGACGACTTCTTCGACGTCGTCTGGCCGCAATCCGAACTTGGATTCCTCTCCTGAGACGTTGACCTCCAATAAGATACGTGGGGCGACGGCTAGTTCGGCGGCGATGCGATTGATCCGTGAGAACAGTTCGGATGAATCGACGGAGTGGATCCACGCGGCATATTGGAGAGCCTGGCGGACCTTGTTCTGCTGGAGATGGCCGATAAGATGCCATGTGATGTCCGGCGGAAGTTTCGGGGCCTTTTCGGCAAGCTCCTGCACGCGGTTTTCGCCGAAGCATGGCTGCCCTGCGTCATAAGCTTCGCGGACGATGTCCGCCGGGAAGGTCTTCGAGACGGCGAGCAGACGCGCGCCGTCCGCAGGGCGGCCTGCTTTCGCCAAGGCATTGGCGATGCGTTCGTTGATGGATTTCAAATTTTCGGCAATCATGGCGATATTCTCCAGATTGACGGAATTCCGTCAATTTTGAATGTGATTTTCAGTATGAAATGGACTGCATACCTTAATAATATAATAAAAATCGTGGGTTAGTCGAATGTTTTTTGCATGAAAAAGCGATGAAGTGCATTATGTTATCATGAATGACGGGGCTGGATGGCCACAGGTGGAACAAATTGACGGAACGGAAGTCAAAGGAGTTGGACATTGAACGGGGCACGGGATGAATGGCTGAAACGGGAGGACAGCGAGCGGAAGGTGGGGGAGTGGCGCATGCCGAGCAAGCGTGAGATGAGCCGCGAGGAGCTGTTGGGCGCATGGCTTGGCGAGGAGCGGGAGCCGTCCGTTCTGGCGGATTTGCGTCCGTTGAAGACGGATATGGAGGCGTTGGTGGGCGAAGCTTTGGCGAGCGTGGGGCAGGAGGAGATGCTGGTTCTGACGAAGCTTCAGGACCATTGGGGAGAGATTGTGGAGGAGGATGTCGCGAAGATGAGCAAGCCAATGAGCTTGTTCCGTGGAACTCTTCGTATCCGTGTTATGAATTCGTCATTGCTGTTTGTGTTTGAAAGGGAGTTGAAGGGGCAGATATTGGAGAAAGTGGCCGCCGCGAGCAACGGCGTTGTAAAGAAGATTATGTATATGTAAACCAAAAGCCGCCTGGATGGCGGCGGAAAATAAAACTGACGAAGGAAGAGAAGATGGCATTGAAAGCGAAAAAATTGAATCGTTTGGCATTGGTTGCGGCTGTTCTGGCACTGTTCGTTTTCGGTACGGCCCACGCCGCGGAGGAGACGGTGGAGGAAATTCTGAAACGGCCTCCCGTGGCGCCGATTGCGACCAACCGTGATTTGGATTTGAACCGCCGCGTGGTGACGATGCTCTGCCAGTTCCATTATTCGCCCGGACAAGTGGATGCGAAGCGTTCCAGCATGTGGTTCAATGAATATTTCCGCAGCCTGGACTATACACGTATGTATTTTCTGGACAGTGACATAGAGGAGTTCCGTTCCTACGAAACGGTGCTTGGCGACATGACGAATCTGAAACGCCGTGTGGATTTCGCGTTCAAGGTGTACGAACGGCTGTTGCAGCGCGTTCAGCAGTGGGCGGTTTATTCCGTGGAGGCTGTCAATATGCCGCATGATTTTACAGCGTCGGAATACATTCCGACGGACTACAAGAATCTTCCGTGGTGCGAGACGAAGGAGGAGCTGCAGGATCTGTGGCGCCGTCGTGTGAAGAACGCCCTGCTGGCGGAAGAACTTGCGGCGGAAAAAGATGCGGAGAAGGCGAAGCTCAAGGAGGAGAAAGGCGAAGAGGCTGAGAAGAAGGACATCCATGTCCTGCCGCCGAAGGAGCGTCTCATCCGGACATACGCCCGTACGTACAAACGCCGTCTGGAAGTGGAATCCATCGAAGTCATGGAGATTTTCCTGTCGAGTCTTGCGAAGACCTTCGACCCGCATTCCGTCTATATGGCTCCTGAAACGAAGGAGAACTTCGACATCGACTTGAGCCTTTCGCTACAGGGTATTGGTGCGACGCTTTCAACGAAGGATTCGTATGTGGTCGTCGTATCCGTCGTGCCCGGCGGACCGGCGGATCGTGACGGCCGTCTGAAGGAAGGCGATCGCATCGTGGCCGTCGCGCAGGACGGCGCGGAACCCGTCGATGTGGTTGACATGAAGCTGAGCCGCGTCGTGAACCAGATCCGTGGCAAGAGCGGTACGAAAGTCCATCTGACGATTCTGGAGGAGGGCTCCAACACGCCGAAGCAGATCACGATTGTTCGTGACAAGGTTGAATTGAAAGATGCCGAGGCGCAGTCGGACGTGAAGACCATCAAGCTGCCGAACGGAGAGGATGCGCGCGTTCTCGTCATCTATCTGCCGTCGTTCTATGCGGACTTCGGTGCACGGAACAGCGGCAACAAGGAGTACAAGAGCTCCAGCCGCGATGTCCGTAAGTTATTGGAAGAAGGCGTGAAAGCGGGCGGCATCGACGGTGTCGTGCTCGATTTCCGCGGCAACGGCGGCGGCAGTCTGGACGACGCGGTCTCCTTGGCCGGGCTGTTCTTCAAGGACGGCCCCGTCGTGCAGATCCGCGACCAGCAGGGG
>JAFZIJ010000156.1 GCA_017554445.1 Victivallales bacterium | reverse complement strand
GCTGATGAGCGACTTCGACCTCATGGAGCTGCTGAAACTGGACTGGAAGGCGCTGGAGAAGCCACCCGACTGGAACAAACCACGGCAGTTGATGCTTTTCGGGGAGTTTTTGCAATGAAATTTTTAAGCGGACAGCAATGATGACAAACATACGATAACAAGGTTATCGTTGTTGGAAAATGATGAATCTTCAAGATTCGTACTTGCTCGCCATCATTTCCCACAACGTACCTTATGACATTAGACGAATGAACGTCCAAAATCTTATTGAAGATGTGTGATTTTTTTGATGATTTTCATTGTTTGTGGTTAAAAACAGTGTGTCTCTTATGACAGAGGTAATTTAAATCGTATCCAAAAGATGCGTGAAATCCTTCACGGCCGCGTTGAAGTCGCCTGGATACGGCGAGCCGCCACCAATCGTCAGCCATCCACTGAAGTTGTGGCAGCGATTGATGGAAATCAACTCCTTGATTTCGCCGTTGCCCTTCGCGAACGGACGGATTTCGCCATCCCATGTGCGATCATTTACATCTAATTGGGCCAGCGTCTTGATGAACTGTCCAGCCTTCCACGACCGCAAGAACGGCATCTGCCCAGCCAGTACGAAACCGCTCGGATTGAACACGAAAGCACGCCGTTTGGGAGCGACTTTCACCAACGCCTTCGCGGCTTGCGCCGCCGTCATGTGCGTGTTCACGAAATCCACGACGATGCCTTCCTTTTCGAACGCCGCCGCACCGTCGAAACTTTCCGTCAGCGGCAGGATGACACGGTCGATTCCGGCTTCCTTCATCTTGCCGACGAAGCCATTGATGTCTTCTGGAATCACATAGCTCCTTAGGGCGGAAACAGTTATATTAGCTTCTTTGAAATCATTGACGATGCGTTTCAACTGTCCACCATCCATATTCGCACATGCCTTCCCCTGTACGTAGTCCAATTCAATATATTTGATTCCTGCCGCCTTGAGCTTTTCAATCATTTCGGGTACATAACGTCCTGCAAGACGGGAAGATACGCTCAACTTAAATGATTCGTTCGCGATGCGATCCGCAAAAATAGCGGCACGCTGGCGGACGCAGTCCGCGCAGGCCGGATTGTCGCACAACGCGAACGCGGGATCTTCGTCACCGAGTTCGACCATCAGTTCCAGCATTTCCTTCATTCGAATCAGACGGACTTGCGCGTCGCCGATGCGGGACACTTCCATGATGCCGCTTTCGCGCATAAAGTGATCGAGTCCACTGACATCGCGATGCGGCCCCGGATAAAAATTCCACGTCCGCGTAACTTCCTTTCCCTTAGGATCTTTGCACTTTTCCGTATGACTGCCGAGATACGGCAGTTTCAGAATCGCCTCCGCGCTGTGCAACGTCGTGTTGCGATCTTGATCGACGCCCAGCAGACAGACATAGCCGCCCGCATCGGCGATTTTCAAAAACGGCGAACCTTCGCCATGCGCCGTCACGGATTCCCAATGGCCTGACAACACTTCCTTTGCACGGCCGCCGATGCCCGCCAACGTTCCGACGGGAGCCTCGCTGACGAACGCATCCTTCCGTGCCTTAAGGCGTTCCGTCAGAATGCCTAATGAACCGAACACGGGCACGATCAACGCACCTTTTGAGCCGAGAACCGACATAAACGCATCAATGACATCATCCGCATTGCCGTCAAAATCGCCCAAGCTTCGGAACGAACTGTGCATCAACACGATATCGTTCTTCTTCAAGCCCAGTTCCTTCAAACCTTTAACAAGATCACTCTTTTTCATATCATCCTCTTTGACAAATATAGTTAATTTCTGATTATTATCGTTTCAATCTCCACACGAAGCGTTTATAAACCACCAGAGGCCAGCCAGAGTTTCGCTCGCTTATGGCTCATTGCCTATGGCTTATAATTTTTGCTAATGACATATTGTTGGAGCGTCACCTCCCGCGAAGCGGATTCAGACCGCCGCAGCCGCCGGAGCCGTTTGCGGCATTCGTAACCAACGTCTTGTTTCTTCATTGAATCCTTTCGGTGGTTGTCGGCCCGGCGGCGAGGCTATCTGTGAAAAATCTGTGTTATCTGTGTAATCTGTGGTTTCGAAAAAAGAAAAATTCGTGTTGATTCGTGTTCATTCGTGGTTCTTATTCCGTGGTTTCCGCAATGACGCGGCATGGAATCTGCGTCATCTTCGGCACAGGACAGAAAAGTGCCGTGACGGTGGCGGCATCTTTCAATTCAAACAAATTGACCGGCAGACAGATGGTGCTGACGCCCGCCTTGAACAGCCGTTGAAAGACACCTTCTAGACGGCGGCTCTCATAGATGTCTGAAATCAGAACGCGGCAGCCCGTGGAGAGAATCCAGTCGATGGCGGTGCTGTCCAGCCAGACGGTCCGCTCCGCAATATCCGTCGCATTCAGTTTTCCAAGTGCATTGATGACAAGACATTCCGTCTTCAGGCCTTCATGTCCTGCCGATAATTCATCTCCCATCACGGCACCGCTTCCAGACGGCCGCGACAGATGGACAACACGGGCAGGCATGCGGAAAAATCGTTCTGGAGGAACATTTTCCGCCGTCTGCCCGTCATCCGTTTCGCGAATGTGACCGGGCAGATCAATATATGTGCTGCACATGGAATCCAAATGCAACTGATAAATCACGCCCGTGTAACGAGTTGCGTCTGAAACGAGCGGCACGTCCGCCGCATCCAGACGGAACAGCGGTTCGTTTGAAAACGGTCTTGTCAAATCAATGATCTGCATGTTCTTGTTGTTTCAAATCTAAAATAAAATGTCTTTGACGTGAGACATGAAACGCGAGACGTGACACGTTATTGACTACCATTGTAAATTGTAAACTGTTAATTATTAATTGCTAATTATTCATTGCCAAGAGCTTTGATCTTCTGCAGCCAATTATCACGGTACTTCTTGTAATCCAACGGTGTACGGCCGGTGATGTAATGGTTCGCGCCTTTGATGCCGTCCTTCGTCTCCCAACGGATGATCAACAGCCGCTGATCGCTGTTCGGCAGTTCAAAACGACCGAGCCCTTGGTTGGCATTCGCGGCGACATGGAAGTCGCGCTCCATGATGACCTGTCCGCTGTCGGCGTCCGTAATGGTCAGTTTACCATCCTTTTCCTGAAGCGTATCATTCGTGATGACAACCTCATGCGCCCAATTGCGCCATTCGCCGATGATGCCGAGCACGGGCTTCTGCGAACGCTTCAGATAATCGTAGGCCAACTTCTTGTCGAAGTAGTAATCGACGATTGCGTCGGAGAATTGCGGCCAGCAGTCCATGACGTTCCACCACAGGATGCCCGCCTTCCTCCACTTGTGGATGCGGACGTTCTCCACGAAGAACTTCTTGGCTTCCGCCTGCACGATCTGGCTGGCCAGGCTGAAATCCTCCGCATTGTCCGGATCGAGCATGAATTCCTCTCGTATCTGCTTGAACATGAGTGGGATGCGATAGTCATAACCAAGCGTCGCATGATGCAACCACTCTTCGTTTTTCGTCGTGTACCAATCGCCTTTCTTCTTCCACGGCCAGACATTGTCCGCGCTGAGGAACTTCTTCATGGAAGCGACGGAATTCGCGCCGTGGTAGCCGCATTCGCTGATGAACGCCGCGTTGTTGTCCGCATAGAACGGACTCTTGAAGTAGTCGCGCGGCCCCCAGACGTGCTGTTCGGGCGTGGCCTCCCATGAAAGATGCTTCGCTTCCGATTCGGGCGAATAGTACGGCGAACTCTTCTGATACGGACGGTTCGGATCCAGACGGTTCAGAATGTGCGGAATGACTTCACGCGTCAGGCGGTTTGAACTGGCTTTGATGTTGGTATTGCTCCAGTTACACATGGCATCGACTTCGTTGTCGCCTGCCCACAACGCAAGACTCGGATGCTGCCGCAGCTCTTTGACGGCCCATTCGACTTCCGTCGCAAAACGGGCCAGAAACTCTTCCGTCTGCGGCGCGAGCGCGCATGCGATCATGAAATCATGCCAAATCATGATGCCATGTTCGTCGCAGTAATCATAGAAGGCCTGTGTGCAATAAGTGCCGCCGCCCCAGACGCGGAGCATATTGCACCCCAAATCTGTAAACAATTCCAAAACCGGAATTTCACGCTTGTAATCAAGGCTGTGTAAAGCGTCGGTCGGAACCCAGTTCGAGCCTTTCACCATGATCGGCGTGCCGTTCACGACGAAACGCGCCACGAAATTCTTCGGGTCTTCATCGTATTCGAACACCATGGACCGCAAGCCGACGCGTTTCTTTTCTTCAAACAGCAACTGTTCGCCCGAATAGACGCGAACGGTCGCGTCATAGAGATTCTGCTCTCCATAACCAAGTGGCCACCAAAGCTTTGGATTGCTGATGCCAAAGCCGATATGACCGCTCGTGAAGTACTGCTTCCATTTGTTTTTGAAGACGGAATCGCCGCATTTCATGTCGATTTCAACGGTGAATTCGTCCCATTCCGTCAGCGACGTCGCGAAATTGTATGTGAACAGAATATTCGCCCAGCCTGGCCGCGTATCGCGCAACACGTCGAAATAGCAGCTGATCATGCGGTGTGGCGGCCGTTCCACAAGACGGACGTTCCGCGTGATGCCGCCCAAGCAGCAACGCGGGCAGATGTCCCATCCGAATTCATGGATCGGCTTGCGCAAGGCAAGTCCTTCTGTGTTGCGCCACAGCGTCTTATCGCGATGGTCAAGTTCATATTTTGAAGCCGCAAGAATCGGTGACTTCACAACGACGGTCACCGTGTTCTTCTGTCCACGATGGATTTTGTCATCGACGGCGAACGTATGACGGATAAAGCCGTTGGCTGGCTCGGCGATCTTTTCGCCGTTCAGATAAACTTCCGCCACGGTGTCGATGCAATCGAAGACCAAATCAGCCCCGGCGGGAAAATCCGCCGGAACATCGAAATCGCGTGTAAAAGTCCAGTCATAAAACTCATAGGGCCGCAGCAGCTTTTCATTGGAGCCGAAATACGGATCCGGAACGATGTTGTTTTTCACCAATTCCAGTTCGATATTTCCGGGCACTGTCGCCTCAAAAGGCCCAAACGCCTTCTTGCCCTGTCCAGTCAATCGCCACACACCGTTCAAATCAATCGTCTGCATGTCTGTCCTTTTGTTATATTAGGTAGAAAAAATCCAATATAGAAGAGTCAACCTGTGAAAAACAGCCTCGAAGAGGCTGAATGTGTGAAATAACTTCTTTTTCATCAATCGTTGAAGAAATATAATTCATGATTTTCCACTTTCCCATTTATCAACAGTTTTTTAATTCAGCCCTGTACGATAAATGTCTGTGTTGTTACTCGCCTTATTGGAATGTCGCATCAAAAAAGCTGTGGTCATGCAAGAGCGTGACATGCCCGACGGCGGAGATGCCATCAGTACACCATGTGATCCGTAAACCTTTCCCCCTTTTTAATTATGATGTATATTATGACATCACATTATTCGACCAATGGGGCAAGCAACCATGTTCAATTTCTTCGGCACGCATAAAATCGGCATTCTCGGAGACGCCAGCAGCGGCAAAACGGTTTTCCTGACGTCCCTCCTCTGGAATCTGGAGGAAGGAAAGCTACGGCTTGGAGCTACGCACGAACCTCCGACAGATGTCAAAATCCATAAGCTCAATGACCAACATGCCTTCGACTACGCGGGAAGCAAACGCAAGTGCAAAAGCAGTAACAAATGGCCGGCCAAGACCACAAGCGAATACTCTCTCGCAAAATGCTCGTACAAGCCGCATACGCTGTTACAACGTGATCTGATGTTCGTCGATATTCCGGGGGAACGTATGGCGGATCTTCCTATCTGGCAATGTTTTGACTATGCGGAATGGTCGGCCGCCCTGCTCCAGTCATGGCGTGAATCGGACACGCTCTCCACCTGTATGCAGGAATATGTCGATCTTTTGTCTCATCCGGACACGGGCAAGGAGGAGCTTGCCCGTGCATACAAAAGAGGCATGAGAGAACTGCTACGCAACTACATACCGCAGATATCGCCATCCACGCTGTTCTTCAACGAAGGCAGATTGGAAAGCATGACGGACATCAACGACGATTCATGGCTGGAAAACCGCAGCATCTGGCGGCATGGCGACAACGCATGCGATTTCTTCCCCCTTCCGCCGGAATGGGAAGAGAACGCGCCTGAACTGTATATATCCTGTTGTAAGAACTTCAATCGATACAAGAAGGTCATCATCAAGCCGTTGTTTTCACAAATAGAATACTGCGATCATTTCATCATTTGCATCGATGTTTTAGGAATCTTGGCTCAGTCGCCAGGGGCCTTCCTGAAGACCAAGGAGGAACTTGAATATTTCTTTACGAAAATCACGCCTGGATTTTTGGGAAAATTATGGAACTTCATCGGCGGCAGTCAGCCGAGAGTCGCCTTTGTCGCCACCAAATCCGATTTGGTCTATGGCGCCAACCTTCAGCATCTGAAGGACTTGCTGGAGGAACTTGTCAAACGGTTTGTCACGGAGAAGATACAGTTCGGATATTTTACATGCACCGCCTGGATGTCCACGAAAGAAGGGCAAGGCGAAGCACGGAACCAAGCCATTGTCAACGTCTTGGAAATGGATGAAAACGGAACTCCCCGTAAGGTGGAAGCAGTGCTGCGATGCCCTCCGTTGCCGGAAGAATGGCCGGATGACTGGGACGGCGCCGAATATGCACGTTTCACAATGGACATGCTGCCAAGCGTGATTAACGCCAATCCTCCAAGACAGACGGGCATTGACGCCATTCTGAATTTCATCACCGGCGACGATAAAAAATAACCAGGAGAGACCATGATCAACAAACGTCCCGTCCTACTATCAAATACGCAAGATGCAGAGCCAGAGAATGTTCCAAAGGAATTGACTGTCACCGACAATCTCCCGGCTGAATCATCGACGACCGATGGCATGCGCCGTGAAAATGATCCACGGACAGGCTTCCGGGAGCCGCCGCCGTCAATTCCGTATAATCCACCGTCTGAATCCGAACATGATGCTTCAATAGACGAAGACACGCCGCAGGAAGTCGCATGCGACACGTCGTTCTTTAATAAATTGCAACGTGTTCTGATGCCGTTGCTTCTGCTTGCCATTGCATTGCTTGGCTGTTCCATTACCAAGAACATCGCCGTTTTCTACCAAACCGTGCGTACCATGGCCGTATGGGAAATTGTCCTCTTCTCCATCCCCATGGTTCTGTTCAGCGGCATTCTGCTTTTTGTTCTTTGCAAAATCATCATTTTAATGCATCATCTGAAAACGTTTACCCAGATATCCGCAAAAGCGTTGCAGGAACTGCGCGGGCGTGAAAATCTCCGCAGGCTTTGTGTCCAGCGTGAAGAGGAAGCACGCGAAAAACTGACAGAACTTCTGAAGATGGACAGTCCTGAACAGGACAAGTTCTTCCTGACTTTCGGTGAAGAGAAGCTCTTGGAGATTCGCCGATCGAAAGAGTCACTGCTAGAAACACATTGCACGGCAGGTGAATGGATTACAAAATATGTCTCTGAATACCAAAGCAAAATCGATGAACTTGCCCAAAGTCTCATCAGCCGTTATTCGTGGAAGGCGGCCACGGCTGCCACAGCATCGCCATTCACCGCCATGGATCAGATCATTGTAATGGCCGCATGCATCGCCATGCTAAAAGATCTGTTCATGATGTACAATCTCAAACCGACATGGGACAAGAATCTGCTGTTGATGACGCGAATCGTCATTCACGTTTATGCTACAGGCTTCTGGCAGGACTTTTCGAGAGCGGGCGTGGAAACGCTGCACAAAGGGCTTGACACATTCATAGACAATGTGAAGAACACGAGAATGGAAGGCGTCATGGCCAAGGCAGGCTCGGGAGCCGGTAGCTTGATCGGCGGCAGTCTTGGACAGATGGTGGCTCGTGGCGTAGGTGAATGCGTCATGCACAAAATCACCGTCGGACGTCTGGGAGCCGCGGCGATTCGTTTGCTGCAACCAGTCGGGAAATGATCGGAAGATGACGGCCTCTGCGGGGCCATCGAGCCTCTTTGAGACTTTTCACGCTTTTTTACACATTCTTTTCATGTGATTTATTGACTTATCGCATTGAAATATGAAAGTATAAGATGGAGGATTTTCCGACGGCGGGGACGCCGACGGCACACCGGCCCGACGGGGGTGGACGCCGACGGCACACCGGCCCGACGGGGGTGGACGCCGACGGCACACCGGCCCGACGGCGGGGACGCCGTCGTTACACTACGACGGCGGGGACGCCGACGGCACACCGGCCCGACGGCGGGGACGCCGACGGCACACCATCATAAGGAG